>UQHO01000007.1 GCA_900540995.1 uncultured Collinsella sp.
TATCATCGTGGGGGGGTGTTTAGGTCTCCCGCCGCCGCTCAGGCCGATTCCATCATCGCCGACGCTCAGCAGCAGGCCCTCACCATTGCTGGTGAGCAGGAGATCGTCCGCTTAGCACAGCAGCAGGCCGACGACATCCGCGATCGTGCCCAGCAGTACGAGCGCGAGACGCGTTATGCTGCCGAGGACTACGCGGAGCAGGTCTTTACGCACCTGGAGGAGAACCTCAAGAGCCTGACCGGAACCGTTACCCGTTGCCGTCAGCAGCTCAACGAGGGTGCCGCCCAACAGAATGGTCAGTGGTAATGGCTGAGTTCCCGAGCGTTACCGTCGATCTTTCCGAGCAGCTTGAGTTTCCTGGTGATTCGTATCCGCTGACCGGTAAGGTCGATGTCGCCACCTACATGGTGGGCGAGAAGGAGTACCAGCTACAGGACGGCATCGACTACGACGTTGTCTTTACCAATGCCGGTACCGGTGTCTTGCTTACGGGCATGGTCCGCGCGCACGCCACCGGCGAGTGCGACCGTTGCCTGGAGCCCGCCTCGTTTGATATCGCCGGCGAGATCGAGGAGTTCTACCTCTTTGAGGAGCCCGAGGATCCCGAGGCCTACGAGGACGGCTACGAGCTCCTGGGTGAGGACCGCATCGTCGATCTGGGTGAGCCCATCAATGACGCGGTCGTTATGGAGACGCCGTTTGTGGTGCTCTGCAAGCCCGATTGCCGCGGTCTGTGTCCCACTTGCGGTTGCAATCTCAACGTCGAGCAATGCGATTGCGCCGCCCAGGCAGAGGCAGAATGGGCTGCTGCCACGGAAAATCCATTTGCAGCATTGAAGAATCTCAAGCTCGATGAGTAAAACTGTGGTAGTATCGCTACTTGCGCGTAATCGCCACACTGGATAGTTCATAAGGAAGGTCACTATGCCCGTACCTAAACAAAAGCAGGGTCGTATCCGCACTCACACCCGTCGTTCCGCCAACATGAAGATCTCGGCTGCGGCTCAGTCCACGTGCCCCCGTTGCGGCGCTGTCAAGCTTCCGCACCACGTGTGCCCCAGCTGCGGTTTCTACAAGGACCGCGAGGTTATCGTTACCGAGTAACGGTATACTCTGGATGCGATGCCGTTCCAAATGGAACCACAATGGCCGGCTCAATGAGTCGGCCATTTTTGTATAAGGAGCATGTATATGAGTAACGTTCGCGTTTGTGTAGACGTTGTGGGCGGAGATGAGAAACCTCAGGTTGTTCTCGATGGTATCGAGGCTGCGCTTGCCGCCGATCCCGATATCGATGTCTTGGCAGCTGGCCCCGCCGAAATCGTCAATCCCTTTGCCGCCTCCCATGCGCGCGTCGAGGCTCTGGAGGCACCCGACGTTATCGCCATGGATGACGATCCCATTCGCGCCGTGATGACTAAACGCAAGTCGTCGATCGTGCTGTCGTGTCGCGCCATTAAGAAGGGCAACGCGGATGCGTTCTTCTCCGCCGGTTCCACCGGTGCCATGACCGCCGCTGCCACCGCCTATGTGACGCCGTTTAGGTATCAGGCCGAAGGCAAGAAGCAGCCGGTGCGCCCCTGTCTGACCAATGCACTGCCCAATCGTGCCGGCGGTCTGACGGTGCTGTGCGATATGGGCGCCAACCCCGATGTCGAGGTCGATGACATGGTGCGTTTTGCCCAGATGGGTAGCGCCTATGCCCGCGTCGTCTTGGGCATCGAGCATCCCCGCGTGGGCCTGCTTGCCAACGGCACCGAGGACGAGAAGGGCTCCAACTTTACCAAGGCTTGCTTCCCGGCCATGAAAGCCGCCGTTCCCGGCTTTGTTGGTAACTGCGAGGGAACGGACATCACCTCGGGTAACTTCGATGTCGTCGTTGCCGATGGCATGTCGGGCAATATTGCGCTCAAGGCCACCGAGGGCGCTGCCAAGTTTTTGCTGCAGGAGCTCAAGGGCGTCTTTATGTCTTCGCTTGGCACCAAGATCGCCGCGCTGCTCATTAAAAAGCAGATGCGCGAGATAAAGGCCAAGCTTTCGGGCGACGCCAAGGGCGGCGCGATTCTTTTGGGCCTGCGCGGCGTGGTCCTGATCGGCCATGGCGCCACCTCGGTCGAGGCTGTCAAAAACGGTACGCTCGCGGCGGCCGAAGCCGTGCGCGCGGGGCTGGTCGAGAATGTCGCCAACTCTATGGACGGTATCGTTTTATAACAGCGGCGTTATGCGCCTCGGGGCGTGCGTCGTGGGGTAGAATCAGAACCGTGTCTTGGTACCGCCCGGGCGGTACCATTCTTTTGGTATTCATGCACTATGAGAGGAAGCGCTATGGACCGCTCCGAAATCTTCGACAAGATCGCCGAGGTCGCTGCTGACGTTCTGGGCGTCGATGTTGCCGAAATTAGCGATGAGACCACCTTTGACGACCTCGATGCCAACTCGCTCGAGCGCCTGCAGCTGGTTACGGCTATCGAGGACGAGTTCAACCTCGAGATCGATGACGAGACCCTGCTCTCGCTCAACTCTGTCGCCGACGCTGTCGACGCTATTGAAAACGCCAAGGAGGCCTAGGTCTTGGCTTTGTCTGAACGACTCACGCGCGCCCAGGAGATTCTGGGCCATGAGTTCAATAATAAGGTGCTGCTGCGCGCGGCCCTTACGCATCCCTCGGCCGTCGAGGGCCAGCCGGTCTCTGCCAGCTATGAGCGCCTTGAGTTTTTGGGCGATTCCATTTTGGGCGCCGTGGTGGCCCGTTCGCTCTTTGAGTCCTATCCCGAGTTTGACGAGGGCAAGCTCACGCGCCTGAAGGTATCCCTTGTCTCGGGTGCCACGCTGTCCGAGGTGTCGCACGAGCTGGGTATCGACGACATCATCATCTTTGGCGCCTCCGAGACCGGTACCGGCGCGCGCGGCCTGCACTCGGCGCTCGAGAACGTCTACGAGTCGCTCGTGGGTGCGCTGTATCTGGATGCCGGCTGGGACGTTGCGGCGGACTTTATCCACCGTACGCTTAAGCCGCACTTGGCTTCCGAGCGTGCCGAGCACCCCGCGAACCCCAAGTCGTTCTTGCAGGAGTGCGTGCAGGCAGACGGCCACGAGCCTCCCGCGTATAAGCTGGTTGGCTCCGAGGGCCCCGCGCATGCGCCCACCTTTACCGCCGTGGTGCTCATCGACGGTATTCGTCAAGGCCGCGGCACTGGTTCCTCCAAGAAGGAGGCCGAGGGAGCCGCTGCACTCGAGGCGCTCGACCGCATGGGCTATACCACCAACGGCGTGATTCTTAACAAGAAGCCTGTTTAAGCGAGGAACCGTGTATCTCAAGTCCCTCACGCTCAAAGGGTTCAAGTCGTTTGCCGACCGTGCCCATATGACGTTTGAGCCGGGCCTGACCGTCATTGTCGGTCCCAACGGCTCGGGAAAATCGAACATCTCCGACTCGATTCTGTGGGTCCTGGGCGAGCAGAGCGCCAAGCAGCTGCGCGGCCAGGCCATGGAGGACGTCATCTTCTCGGGTTCGTCGGCTCGCAAGCCGGTGGGTGTCGCCGAGGTCACGCTGGTGCTCGATAACTCGGACCATATGCTGCCCGTCGACTTTGATGAGGTCGCCATCACCCGTCGTATGTATCGCTCGGGCGAAAGCGAGTACCTCATCAACTCGAGCCCGTGCCGCCTGATGGACATTCAGGACATCTTGCACGATTCGGGCCTGGGTAAGGATACGCATTCCATCATCAGCCAGGGCAAGCTCGACGCCATTTTGCAGAGCCGCCCCGAGGAGCGCCGCGCCCTTATCGAGGAGGCTGCCGGCATCTCCAAACACAAGCGCCGCAAGGAGCGCGCGCTCAAAAAGATTAAATCGATGGACGAGCACCTGACCCGTGCCCGCGACATCAATAAGGAGATCGCCCGTCAGCTGCGGCCGCTGGAGCGTCAGGTCGATCGCGCGCGCAAGTACAAAGAGCTGTCCTCGCGCGCGAACGAGCTTACGCAGATGCTGGCCGTCGACGAGCTTCGTTCGCTGCAGTCGCAGTGGAACGACCTGGAGAGCCGCTCCAAGGAGGGCGCTGCCGAGCTTGAGCTTGCGCAGTACCGCTTGGGCGAAAAGGAGCGCGAGCTCGAGAAGCTCCAGGTTATGCTCGAGGAAAAGGGCCTGTTTGTGGGCGATCTGGGCGAGCAGCGCCGCCATATGCAAGACGTGGTCGGCCGCATTAACTCCGACATGCGCCTGCTCGAGGAAAAGGGCCACAACATGGTGTCGCGCCTGTCTGACATGCGCGGGCAGATTTCGAGCTCCGAGCATCAGCGACGTCGCGTGGTCGAGGAGCTCGAGGACGCGCGTGCGCAGCTTGAGGAAGTGACCGGTGCGCACATGCAGGCCCGGGAGGACGTTGACGCCGCTGGTCCTGCTGCCGCTGAGCTCCACGAGCGGCGCGTGGCGCTCGACAATCAGATTTCGCAGCTTACGCGTGAGCAACGCAATGTTCAGCGCGTGGCCGATAACGCCGCGCTCGAGCTCGCCAAGGTGAAGGACTCGCTGAGCAATGCCGAGGTCGAGGACAATATGTATGCCTCGCGCCTGGAGCAGATTGACGAGCAGCTCGAGGAGGTCACGGCCTCGCTCGAGAGCCGTCGCGACCGCGCCGAGGAGCTTGAGTGCGCTCTTGAGGAAGCGCGCCAGGCTCAGGTTGATGCGCGTGAGGCCGCCGAGACGGCACGCGCGGCCCTGAAGGACCTGCGTGCCCGCGAGAGCGAGGCACGCAACAAGTTATCCGAGGTGCGCTCGGAGCTTGCCAGCCAAAAGAAACTCGATGCCCGCATGGCCGATAGCTCGCCGCTCGTGAGCCGTCTGGTGGGTGCGCTGGGCGACGATGTCTTGGGTCGTCTGGGCGACGTGCTGGAGGCCCCGCGCGAGCTTGAGTGCCTGGTTGAGCAATTGCTCGCCGGCGATATCGATGCGCTGCTGTTTGATGACGCCACCACGCTTGAGCGTGCCGGTCGTGCGGCTCTGGACCAAAAGAAGGCCTCGGGCGAGGCACTGCTGGTGGCGCGCGGCGTGAGCGGCTCTACCGCCGCTGAGGGCGCTGCCGGTACCCGCCTGGTTGATCGTCTGTCCGTGCGCGCAGGCTACGGACCCGTCGTCGAGGCGCTGCTCGGCGGCTATTACGTGGTCGATGACTTGGCTGCCGCGCTGGCTGCGCCTGTCGTTGACGGTGTGACCTACGTGACTCCCGATGGCGCCCGCGTAAGCTGTGGCGGCCTGGTGCGTGTGGGCCTCGATGCCGGCGAGGCGTCGGGTGCTCTGGAGCGCAAGCGCCGCATTCGCGAGCTGGAGGGCCTGGAGCCCGATCTGGCTGCCGTGTTTGAGCATGTGTCGGATCAGGTCGTCGAGGCCAATGCGGCCGTTGAGGAAGCGCGTGCCGCCGAGGGCGATGCCGCCGGCGAGATCGCCCGTCTTGAGGGCGAGCGCCGCTCGCTGCTCTCCGAGATCGGCCGCTTGGAGCAAAGCGCCAACAATGCCGAGGTCGAGCGCGTGCGCATCTCCAAGCGCCGCGAGCAGGCCTCCGAGGCCGTTCGCTCTGCGCGCCCGCGCGTGGACGAGCTCACCCGTTCGCGTGACGAGGCCCGTGCGCAGGCAAGCGATCTGGGCTTGCAGATTGCCGAGGCTAACGACGAACTCGACCGCGTTCGCCGTGACGATTCCGAGGCTGCCGGCAAGCTCGCCGACGCCAAGGTTCGCCTAGCCCAGACGAGCGAACGCCTGCGTTCGCTGAAGGGCCGTGTGCCCGACTTGGAGCATCGTCTTGAGGGCATCGACCGTCGTATCCGCGGAACACGCCAGACTTCGCGCTCGCTCGAGCTGCTGCGCCTGCGCGTCGATCCCATGCACGAACGCTATTCTGCCCTGTTGGAACGCGCGTCGGATTGGGCAGCGCGCCTGCGTGACCAGGCCTCTCTGGAGGAGGCGGACTCCGCTTCGCTCAAGAAGACCATCGAGGATGCCAAGGCAGAGGTTGCCCGCGCTAAGGAGCGGGTCGATACCGCCTCCGCCACGCAAAACGAGTTTAAGGTCGCGCGTGGCAAGCTCGAGGTGCAGGTAGAGGCCGCCATTAAGGCCATTACCGCCGATGGCAACACGGTACTCGAGGAAGCGCTTATGCTTCCTGCGCCCACGGACCGCGATGCCGCCGAGCGCGAGCTTAACCAACTCGTGCGCCAGATCAACAACCTGGGTCCTGTGAACCAGGTTGCCATGGAGGAGTACGAGCAGCTCAAGCGTCGCGCCGACTACATCGAGGAGCAGCTGGCCGATCTGGAGAGCGCGCGTAAGGCGCTCACCAAGATTACCGCGGCGATCGATCGCAAGATGCGCAAGGCATTCCTGGTGACATTTGAGAAGGTCGATGCGAATTTCCGCGAGATCTTCGCCATGCTCTTCCCAGGTGGTCAGGCTCACCTTGAGATGACCGATCCCGAACATCCGGCCGAGACCGGCATTGAGGTTGTGGCGCAGCCGCGCGGCAAGCGCATTACCAAGATGATGCTCATGTCGGGTGGCGAGAAGAGTCTGACGGCGCTCGCCCTGCTCTTTGCCGTGTACCGCACGCGCACGGTGCCGTTCTATGTGCTGGACGAGGTCGAGGCGGCGCTTGATGACGCCAACCTGTCCAAGCTCATCGGAGCCCTCGATGTGCTGCGTTCCGATACACAGCTCTTGGTCATTTCGCATCAGCGCCGTACTATGGAGGACGCTGACGTTCTCTATGGCGTCTCGATGCAAGCCGACGGCGTCAGCCGCGTCGTCTCGCAAAAACTCGATCGCGAAACCGGAAAGGTCGTGAATGCATAATGGGATTCTTTGACGCTCTCTCGCGCGGACTTGAGCGCAGCCGCGAGGCCCTCAACGAGGTCTTCTACTTTGGCGGCGAGGTCGACGAGGACTTTTGGGAGGACCTTGAGGACACCCTCGTTATGGGTGACATGGGTGCCGAGGTCGCCATTCAGGTCTCCGATGACCTGCGCGAGACGGCCGCCAAGAAGAACCTCAAGACCGCCCCGCAGCTCCGTCGCGCCCTAGCCGAGCAGCTTGAGCAGCACTTTGTGCCCATCGAGCGCGATCCGTTCTCCGTTACGCCGAGCTGCGTGCTGTTTGTAGGCATTAACGGTGCCGGCAAGACCACGACGGTCGGTAAGATCGCGAGCGCCATGGCTGCCCGCGGCAAGAATGTCGTGATCGGTTCGGCCGATACCTTCCGCGCTGCCGCCATCGAGCAGCTCGATGTGTGGGGCCAGCGTGCCGGCGTCCCCGTCATCAAGCGCGATCGCGGCTCCGATCCGGCAAGCGTTTGCTACGACGTGCTCGACGAGGCCGATAAACGCGGCAGCGACCTGGTGCTTATCGACACCGCCGGCCGCCTGCACACGAGCCCCGAGCTCATGCGCGAGCTCGCCAAGGTGGTCAACGTGACGCGTAAGCGCGCCGCCAATATGGCCGCCGGCCCCATGCCCGTCTCGGTCGTGCTCGTGATCGATGCCGCCACCGGCCAGAACGGTCTGAACCAGGCGCTCGAGTTTAACGAGGCACTGGGTCTGGACGGTATTATCATGACGAAGCTCGACGGCACGGCAAAGGGCGGTATCGCCATGGCCGTGGCCGAGAAGCTCAAGCTCCCGATCCTGCGCGTGGGCGTGGGCGAGCAGGTCGATGACCTGCAGGAGTTCAATGCCAAAGATTTCTGCCGCGCCCTGGTGGGCGAGTCCAATTAAGGAGTGACTAGTGTTTGATTCCCTGAGCGATCGCCTCAACGACACATTTGACCGCCTGCGCGGCAAGGGCAAGCTGACCGAGGCCGATATCACCTCGGCCATGCGCGACATCCGCATGGCGCTGCTCGAGGCCGACGTCAACTTTAAGGTCGTCAAGGAGTTTGTCGCCAAGACCAAGGAGCGCTGCATGACCGCCGAGGTCATGGAGTCGCTGTCGCCGGCACAAAATGTCGTCAAGATCGTGCTCGACGAGCTCACCGAGATGCTCGGCTCTACCGAGAGCAAGCTCGTCTTTAGCAACCGCATTCCCAATGTCATCATGCTCGTGGGCCTGCAGGGCTCCGGTAAGACCACGGCGGCCGTAAAGCTTGCCTACCTGCTCAAGAAGCAGGGCCGCTCGCCGCTGCTCGCCGCGTGCGACGTCTACCGTCCCGCCGCTGCCGACCAGCTGGCCACGCTTGGCGGAGAGATCGGCGTACCGGTCTTCCGCGGCGACGGTGCACACCCGGTCGACATCGCCAAGGGCGCCATCCAGGAGGCCGTCGACCACCTGCGCGACGTGGTCATCGTCGATACCGCCGGTCGTCTGCAGATCGACGAACAGATGATGCAGGAAGCCGTGGACATCAAGAAGGCCGTCAAGCCCGATCAGGTGCTGATGGTCGTCGATGCCATGACCGGCCAGGATATCGTCAATGTCGTCTCGACCTTTGCCGAGCGAACCGACTTTGACGGCGTGATCATCTCCAAGCTCGACGGCGATGCCCGTGGCGGCGGCGCGCTTTCCGTGCGCCAGGTGACCGGTAAGCCCATCAAGTTCGTGAGCATGGGCGAGAAACCCGATTCGCTGGAGCCGTTCTATCCCGATCGTATGGCCAAGCGCATTCTGGGCATGGGCGACG
Organism: uncultured Collinsella sp.; assembly: GCA_900540995.1. Classification (GTDB taxonomy): domain Bacteria; phylum Actinomycetota; class Coriobacteriia; order Coriobacteriales; family Coriobacteriaceae; genus Collinsella. The sequence continues at coordinate 8,664 of UQHO01000007.1, forward strand.
TCGTCGGCATCATCGAGAAGGCCCAGGAGGCCGCCGATGCCGAGCAGCTCGAGGCTGCCGAGCGCATGCTGCGCGAGGGCTTCACCATGAACGACATGCTCGACCAGATGAAGGCCGTCAAGAAGATGGGCGGTATGAAGGGCATCCTGGGCATGCTCCCCGGTGGCCAGCGTGCGCTCAACCAGATGGGCGGCAATCTGGACGAGGGCATCTTCGATAAGAACGAGGCCATCATCATGTCGATGACCAAGGAGGAGCGCCTGCGCCCCTCCATCATCAACGGTCAGCGCCGTGCCCGCATTGCCAAGGGTGCCGGTGTGACCCCCACTGAGGTCAACAGCCTTATGAAGCAGTGGGGCGAGATGAACAAGATGATGGGCCGCATGCGCACGATGGCCAATCAGGCACAGGCTGGTGGCAAGAAGGGCAAAAAGGGTAAGAAGGGCAAGAAGATGCGCATGCCCAATATTCCCGGTCTGGATGCCATGGGTCTGGGCGGCATGGGCGGCCTGGGTGGCTTGGGAACGGGCGGTCCCAAGTCCGATATGGACCTGCTGCGTCAGATGGAAGCGCAGATGCGCAATAAAAAGTAATGGCTCTTTTGAGTTGTGTATGGCGAAGGCCGCCTGGATCGTATTCCAGGCGGCCTTCGCCGTTCGTTTGCAGGTTGTTGTACGCGTGGGAGCGTGCTGGCGGCAGGGTATTTGCCGCTAGTGGCAGCCGCAACCCTCGTGGCCCTTGTGCTCGTGATGGCCGTGGCAGCCGCAGGACTCGCCATGCTCATGGGCGTGCTCGTGGTCGTGACCATGGCAGTCGCAGGTGGCCTCGCTGGTCTGCGCGAGCGTGCCCGCGATAAGGGCCTCGACGCAGGCGTCGCAGCTGCCCTGGGCGCCCGCGTAGACCGTGATGCCGGCCTGGGTGAGCGCGTTGATGGCGCCGCCGCCGATACCGCCGCAGATGAGCGTGTCGACGCCGCCGTTGGCAAGAAGGCCCGCCAATGCGCCGTGACCGGTGCCGCCGGTGCCCACGACCTGTTCGTTGAGCACCTTGCCATCCTGGATGTCGTAGATCTTGAACTGCTCGCTACGGCCAAAGTGCATAAAGATGTTGCCGTTGTCGTATGTCGTTGCCACCCTCATGGCGCCGACCTCCTTTGCTGGCCATGCGGCCGTCGTTGCGGTGATGGGGGAGTACGCGATAGTGCCGCCCTCGATGACGAGCGCCCGCCCGTTGACCAGCGCGTTTGCCACCTTGCGATGTGCGCGGCTGCAGATGGCCGCCACGGTGGCGCGGGCGATGCCCATTTGCTGGGCGACAGCCTCCTGATTGAGGCCTTCCAGGTCGCACAGGCGCAGGGCTTCGAGCTCATCGACCGTCATGTCGATCGCGTCTCCGCTGGCTAGGCCATCGGGGGTAAAGCCACGATATTCGGGGATGATCCCAACGCGGCGCAATTTTTCGCGTCTTCCTGCCATACACACTCCAAACCTGACATATGTCAACAATAGAATAGCGCGCATGAGGAACCACGCAAGGTATTTCTGGCATATGTCAGAAAATGAGGGCTTATGTTTGGGCTGTGGGGCCGCGTGCGCCTGGGCTACAATAAAAATCGCTTATAGGCGACTGACAGGAGGGTCAATGAGCAAGGCTGATCAACAGTTTGTATCCATGTGCCGCGATATTCTGGACCATGGCACCACCACCGAGGGCCAAAAGGTCCGTCCGGTGTGGGAGGATGGCACCCCTGCCTATACCATTAAAAACTTTGGCGTTACGGCACGCTACGACCTGCGCGAGGAGTTTCCCGCGCTTACCCTGCGCCGCACGGCGCTTAAGTCTGCGATGGACGAGATCTTGTGGATCTATCAAAAGAAGTCCAATAACGTCCATGACCTCAACAGCCATATTTGGGATGAGTGGGCCGACGAGACCGGCTCCATCGGCAAGGCCTACGGGTACCAGATTGGCCAGAAAAGCCATTACGCCGAGGGTGACTTCGACCAGATGGACCGTGTGCTGTACGACCTTAAGCGCACGCCGTACAGCCGTCGCATTATGACGAACACCTACGTGTTCAGCGATCTGTCCGAGATGCATCTGTATCCGTGCGCCTACAGCGTGACCTATAACGTGACGCAGCGCCCTCAGGACGACAAGCCGACGCTCAACATGATTCTCAACCAGCGCAGCCAGGACATTTTGGCCGCAAACAACTGGAACGTGTGCCAGTACGCCATTTTGCTGATGATGGTCGCGCAGTCGGTCGATATGATTCCCGGTGAGCTACTGCACGTGATCGCCGACGCCCATATCTATGATCGTCACGTCGATATCGTCCGCGAGCTTATCGAGCGTCCGCAGTTTGCGGCGCCCAAGGTAACGCTCAACCCCGATGTGCATGACTTCTATGCGTTTACGACCGATGACCTGATCGTCGAGGGCTACGAGCACGGCCCTCAGGTCAAAAACATTCCCATTGCTGTGTAGGTGACGAGCATGACGTGTAAGCTTTCTGCCATCGTCGCTGTGTGTGACGACTGGGGCATTGGCTGCGAGGGCGATATGGTGGTGTCCAACCGCGCCGACATGCGCCATTTTGTGGAGTGTACCAAGGGCCATCCGGTCATCATGGGGCGTAAGACGCTGCTGAGTTTTCCGGGCGGGCGTCCGCTCAAGAACCGTCGCAATATCGTGCTCACGCGCGACAAGGGCTTTGCGCCAGAGGGTGTCGATGTGGTGCATAGCGTTGATGAAGCGCTTTCCGCAGTTGCTGATGAGCCCGTTGCATGGGTAATCGGCGGCGGCGATGTGTATCGGCAGTTTTTGCCGTATTGCACCGAGGCCGAGGTCACGCATAACCACTGCGTGCATGCGGTGGATACGTATTTTCCCGACCTAGATGCCGATTCTGCGTGGGAGATTGCGCAGGCCGGAGAGGTTGCGACGATTGCCGCTGGCGAGGGTGACGAGGGCCTCAGGTATGAGTTCGTCACGTATCGTCGCGTTGAGGCGTAAAACCGATTATCCCTTCGGTATGATCGGGTTGAAATGAGTGACGGGGTGGCGCATGGCGTTGCCCCGATATTTGTATAGGTGCTGCAAAGAAAGGTGCGGGCTGGCTGCTATGACTGATGCCGTTGAGGTGCTGCGAATCGATTCGCTCGAGGATGACCGGCTCGATGCCTACGTGCGACTGACCGAGCGCGAGCTGCGTTGCGTGCTGGAGCCGCAGAAGGGCATCTTTATTGCGGAGAGCGCCAAGGTTATCGAGCGTGCGGTGCGTGCTGGATACGAGCCGGTGAGTTTTCTTTTGGGCGAGCGCTGGCTCGACCAGATGATGCCGCTGTTTGAGCGCCTGGTTGTGCGCGAGGGCGCGGGTCCGGTTCCTGTGTTCGTGGCCTCCATGGAGCTCATGGAGCAGTTGACGGGCTTTAACGTGACGCGCGGTGCGCTCGCGGCGTTCCGTCGCCCGCGTCAGATTCCTGTTGATGAGTTCCTGGGCGGCGTTGTCGAGGCGGCGGGGGAGCGCCCGGTGCGCGTATGCGTGCTTGAGGGTATTGTCGACCACACAAACGTGGGCGCGATTTTCCGCTCGGCCGCCGCGCTCAACGTCGACGGCATTTTGGTGAGCCCTACGTGCTGCGATCCGCTGTATCGTCGCTCGGCTCGTGTGAGCATGGGCACGGTGTTCCAGGTACCCTCGACGCGCATTGGCAGCGAGGCGCGCGTATGGCCGCATGATGGGCTGGCGGCGCTGCACGATGCCGGCTTTTCGTGTGCCGCCATGGCGTTGACGGATGATTCGGTGTCGCTGGATGATCCCGTGCTGCAGGAGATTGACCGCCTGGCAATCTTTATGGGCACCGAGGGCGCCGGCCTGGGCGCCAAAACCATCGCTGGTTGCGACCGCGCCGTGCGTATTCCGATGGCGCACGGGGTCGATTCACTCAACGTTGCCGCTGCGAGTGCCGTCGCCTTTTGGCAGCTGTGCCCGCATGTGAGCAACGAGTACCACTACCAGCCGGGTTTGTATCACTAGGCAGATATTTCGCACCGGGCTCTGATTCGGGGTGTATCGGCCGATCCCGGTCGGTGCTAAGCTGGTATTGGCTTTGGTCTTAAATTGCCGTTTTATTGTTTGACGTACGCTGGTGGGGAGGGCGTGTGGCTAAGAAATCTACGGCTATTGATGTAACGCAGGGTGTCATTTGGCAGCAGCTGCTTTCGCTGTGCGTTCCCATCTTCTTTAGCTCGTTTTTTCAGCAGGCATACACGCTTATCGGTACCTATATCGTCGGTCAGTTTGGCGGTAAGCTCGCGCTGGGCGGCATTCAAGCCACGATGGTCCTCACCGAGCTCTGCATTGGCTTTTGCGTTGGCGTTGGCGCTGGTTGTGCCGTTATCACGGGTCAGTTTTTTGGCCAGCACGATGATGAGCGTCTGAGCCGTTCGGTCCATACGGCCATGACGCTTGCGCTGGTGGGCGGTATCGTTTTCTCGATTCTTGGCATAGTGTTCGTTGAGCCCATGCTGGTGCTTATGAACACGCCGCATGAACTATTGGCCGAGGGCGTGGCCTATGCTCGCTGTTATTTTGCCGCGATGGTTGCGGCACTGCTGCTTAATATGGGAACCGCACTGCTGCGTGCCGTGGGCGACACACGCGGGCCCGCCGTGATCATTGCCTCTGGCTGCCTGGTTAACGTGGTGCTGGATATCATCTTTGTCGCTGTGTTGCATATGGAGGCGCTGGGCTGTGGCATCGCAGTGGCGCTGACCATTTGCTCCAATGCAACGATGATCGTGTTGCGCATGATGCGCGCTCCGGGTGCATGGCGTCTTTCGCTGTCTAGGCTCGGCATCGATCGCGGTATTTGCAAGAGTATGATCTCGTGTGGTCTGCCACTCGGTTTTCAATCGGCTGCCTATTCGATCTCGAACGTGTTGATCCAGGTGTCGGTTAATTCGTTTGGCGCCGATGTCACGACTGCTTGGGGTCTATCTGGCCGCCTGGACGGCATTATCTGGATGGTGACCGAGGCGCTCGGCGTGTCGATCACCACGTTCTCGGCGCAGAACTTTGGTGCGCGCAATTACGATCGCATGCGAAAGGGATACCACACGTCGCTCGTGCTGTCGTTTATGCTCATTGGTGGCCTGTCTGCCGTGCTGCTTGTGTTCTCGGGTCCGTTGTCGCGTTTGTTCATCGACGATGCCGCGATTTCGGCCTACACCACGACGATTCTTCATTTCATCGCGCCGTTCTACGCGATCTTCTCGATTATCGAAAACGCGTCTGGCTCCATCCGCGGCGCTGGCGTGAGCTTCCAGCCTATGATGCTCACGATCTTCGGCACGGTCGTGCTCCGCGTGGCGTGGGTGTTCGCGATTATGCCGCTCGACCCCTCGCTCGAGCATCTGCTGCTGGTCTACCCCGTAACCTGGGTAATCACCGCCGCGATGTTCACCGTCTACCATCACAGCGGCAACTGGCTAGGCCGCGCCACTGCCTAGCCATTGGGGACGTCCGCAATGGCTAGTATTCGATGCCTTGGCGGGCTAGGAGGCCTTCGTCGAAGTAGTGTTTGACGGGGCGCATTTCGGTGACCAGGTCTGCCAGATCGGCGTGGGGCAGCAGACCGCGGCCGGTGAGCACGAGCTCCGTGGTGGTTGGTTTCATCGCGATCAACGCTTCGACATCTTCGCGCGTCACAAAGCCCCGTCGCATGGCCTCGCCGAGTTCATCCAAAATGAGCACGTCGACCTGCGAGATCTGTTCGCGTGCAAGTTCCATGATCTGCTCGGCGCAAGCCTCGGGCGTGTCGCGATCGGCCTGTACAATGCGCAGTCCCAGGCGCGGCGCGGCATCGTGTTCGGCGCAGTGCAGCTTCTTGGCAAACTGAAGCATGAGTACGTTAAGTCCATAGCCCGTGGCGCGCAGCGCAAGCCCCAGCGCAGCCGTCGTCTTGCCCTTGCCGTCGCCCGTATAGATTTGAACCTTGCCGACTCCCAGTGATGCCTTCTCTGTCCTTTCGTGCCCGGCGTCGGTTTATCGCCGTCCGGGTTGGGTATTCTAGAAAACATTATCAACCCCAGTAGATGGAGTTCAAGCAGATGGAGATGGATGACAATAAACGTAGACGGAATATGATCCTCTACGTGCTCATCGCCTTCGTCGTCTACCTCGTGCTCTCGACCGTTCTGTTCCCCAACATCGGTCACACGCAGCAGATTACGAAGACCGATTACTCGACGTTTGTCAAAGCGCTCGATAAGAAGAGCGTCGACAAGGTCGAGTACAACACGGACGATTACACGATTTATTACACCAAGAAGGGCGAGGACGAGAATATCGCCTACAAGACGACCGGTGTGCCGAATGACGCGGGCTTTACCGATCGCGTGCTTGAGTCCGGTGCTTCGCTTGAGTCGGTCGTTCCCGATAAGAACTCGGGCCTGATGACCTACTACCTGCTCACCCTCATTCTTCCCATGGTGATTTTCTTCCTGATTGGCTGGTGGCTCAACCGCCGCATGAAGAAGGCCATGGGTGATGACGGTCCGTCGATGAACTTTGGCGGCGGTGGTTTTGGCGGCGGTGGACTGGGCAAGTCCGGCGCGCGCGTGATCGCCTCCAAGGACGTGGGCGTGACCTTTAAGGATGTCGCCGGCCAGGAAGAGGCCAAGGAGTCCCTCAAGGAGGTCGTCGACTTTCTGGAGAAGCCGCAGCGCTACGAGGAGATCGGCGCCAAACTGCCACGCGGCGCTCTCCTTGTCGGCCCTCCGGGTACGGGTAAGACCCTGCTTGCCAAGGCTGTTGCCGGCGAGGCGGGCGTTCCGTTCTTTAGTATTTCTGGTTCTGAGTTTGTTGAGATGTTCGTCGGCCGTGGCGCCGCTAAGGTTCGCGATCTGTTTAAGCAGGCCAAGGAAAAGGCCCCGTGCATCGTCTTTATCGATGAGATCGATACCATCGGCAAGAAGCGCGATGGCGGCGGCTTTAGCGGCAACGACGAGCGCGAGCAGACGCTCAACCAGCTGCTGACCGAGATGGACGGCTTCGATAACCACAAAGGTATCGTCGTCCTCGCTGCTACCAACCGTCCCGACAGCCTCGATCCTGCTCTGCTGCGCCCCGGTCGTTTTGACCGCCGCATCCCCGTTGAGCTGCCCGACCTGACCGGTCGCAAGAACATCCTTGAGCTCCATGCCAAGAGCGTGAAGACGCAGCCCCCGATCGACCTGACCGCGATTGCCCGCGCCACGCCCGGTGCCTCGGGCGCCGACCTGGCCAATATCATCAACGAGGGTGCTCTGCGTGCCGTCCGCGAGGGTCGCAAGCGCGCCACGCAGGACGATTTTGAGGAGTCGGTGGAGGTTGTCATCGCCGGTCAGCAGCGCAAGTCCACGGTTCTGTCCGACCACGAGAAACAGGTCGTGTCCTATCACGAGATCGGCCATGCCATCGTTGCCGCCCGCCAGAAGGGTTCTGCGCCGGTTACCAAGATCACCATCGTGCCGCGTACGAGCGGTGCTCTGGGCTACACCATGCAGGTCGAGGAGGACGAGCGCTTCTTGACCACGCGCCAGGAGGTGCTCGACAAACTCGCCGTCTACTGCGGCGGACGTGCTGCCGAGGAGCTCATCTTTGGTGAGATGACGACTGGCGCGGCCAATGATATCGAGCAGGCCACCAAGCTCGCCCGTAACATGGTGACGCGCTTTGGTATGTCGGAAGAGTTTGGCATGATGGCGCTCGGTACCGTTCAGAATGCCTACCTCAACCAGGACACGTCGCTCACCTGCGCCCCCGGTACGGCCGAGCGCGTCGACGCGATCGTCGCCAAGCTGATCGAGGATGCGCATGACCGCGCTCTGCAGATCCTCAAGGAGAACAAGTTCAAGCTCCATGAGCTGGCTCGTTATCTGTACAAGAAGGAGACCATCACGGGTGAGGAGTTCATGAACCTCCTCACGCGCGAGAATCCGCTGATGCCAAAGCAGCAGTAATACTGGTTGCGCAGTGTCTATCGCCCCATTTGAGTGTCCATCTCAAATGGGGCGTTTTGCGTGGGGAGAGTTGAATATGAAGATCGTGGTAAGTGCCTGCTTGATGGGCGAGAACTGCAAGTATAACGGGCTCGATAACTACCATCGCGAGCTGGTCGAAGCGTGCGAATGCACGGGGACCGAGGTCCTGCTGGTGTGCCCTGAGGTCTTTGGTGGCCTGCCCACGCCGCGCAAGCCGTCTGAGATTGTGAACGGCGAGGTTCGCACCTGCGAGGGCACCTCAGTCGATCGCGAGTTTCGCCTGGGTGCCCAACGTGCGCTCGATATGTGTGAGCGGGCGGGCGGCCCGTCCGAGATCGCTGGGTGCGTCTTGCAGGATCGTAGCCCCTCGTGCGGTGCGAGTCGCGTCTACGATGGCACCTTTAGCGGTACGCTCACCGCGGGCAACGGTGTTTTTGTCGATCTGCTGCTGCGTCACGGGTACCGTGTGATTCCGGCTAGCGAGTTCGATCCCAGCATGCTGGAACATTGTCCATAGCGCTCGAACCAAACACTTCCTCACGGGTGACCGTTTTGGCATCATCCGTGAAGTTGATATTGAGTACGACCCGGTCATCAAAGACGTAGAACGAGTTGACAGGCGCCGTACCCAGGCAGCCCCTCCCCGCGGCCCTCGCGCAGGAACGCGCACACGGCCTTCCCGTCTTTTGCGCTCCTCCCGGAACTGTCCACATCAGTGTAGCCAATCCAGTCCGCCAAGGGCTGCAGACCGGACAACGCGGCGATGGAGGGCTTCTTCGGCCTGCTCAAGAAGGAGTTCTGGCACGGCAGGGACTGGTCGGACTGGACCCCCGCCCGCTTCATCGAGGAGCTCGGGGGCTGGATCGGTCGATACAATACGGAGAGGCGCAGCGATGCGCTCGGTGGCTGGATCGGTCGATACAATATGGAGAGGCGCAGCGATGCGCTCGGTGGCCGCACGCCGGCCGAGTTCCGCTCCGCGCTGGGAAGGGCCGCGTAACGGTCCAAGAAATCGTCCGCAGTCCCCATTCTTGCCCCTTTGGGACAGCTTTTGTTGGGGCGTGCCTGCCCCAAACCCTGCTAGGAACGAGTACAGCAAACTGGAATTTTCAAATTAGTCTTTGCAAATTACCTTTGAACCTTCACCATCAATTACAATTCCCTGACGGTTGTTAATTGGGCATAGATTCAAATCCGAAAACTCAGTCATTATTTTCTTGGTAACTTTCTTAAATGGTGCTGTAAGAAAATGCGGAAGAACATAGAAATCAATCAAATTAAGCCCTGCATCATCTTCTTGTGAGTAGTCCTCCGGCTTTTCATCCATTTGCTCGATATATTGGATGCTTGGAGCGCAAACAATCGCACCTGCCGATTCACCAATCATCAGTTTTCCCTTTGCCAATTCTTTCTTCAACAGCTCATCCGTTCCCGTTTTACGGAGCTGGTCTATAAGGAAAAAAGAATTTCCGCCGGTAAAATAGATCACATCCGCATCTTCAAAAAGAGGCTGTATCGTTGAATAAGCCTCCGCTGAAATGTCAATTTCAGTTACGATTGCTCCCATCTTTTTGAATAATTTTCGAGCCGAGCCGACATAACCGGTGTAGCCTTCACGCAGCGAAGCTGTTGGAATAAATGCGACTTTTTTATTTTCAATTTCTTCCTTTATCAGACTCCCTACACTTGAAAAGTGAGAGCATAAAAACAGTTTCATCAATATTCTCCTTTATATATAAATTCTTATTTGTTGAACTAAGCCGTGTATACCATACTCTCCAATGAAAGAACGCCCTGATATAGCGAAATTTTGCCGTTTTCCTGCGTACGTGCGTACACACTCCACAGGAATTCTAAGGGGCCTGCCCCCTTAGCACACGGACTTTGGAACAAAGTCTAGTGTGCTACGCCTTGCCAGAGGTGTACAGGCTCCCGGTATGCACGTACGAAGCAATTGCCATCAATGCGCCATATAAGTGGCGATCAAGTTCGCATAAAGCGACCTTGATCCCGCAAAACAAAAGGCAGGATACCATCACCACGATGATACCCTGCCTCTGTTCGTTCTTGTTTACCGTTCCGAGTAGTCCTTCCGCAGAATTTCCGATAAACAAAAAACGTACCCGAACCCTTTCTCGTAAAGAATCGGGTTCGAGTACGAACTGAATGCTGGAGCAATAAAAAACCACCAGAAAGGTGCCCGTCCCCTTTGTGGTGGTTTTGGGTCAGTCCTAGAGCGTGTGGCCGTAGGCGTTGGCGGCCTTGATGGCGGCGGCGAATTTCTCGTCGGTGAAGGGCTCCGGGTTTCCCTGCTTCCACTCGTTGGTGGCGTGCGCGTATTCACATAGGGCGGGGATATCGGCCTCGGAAAGCCCGACCTGCTCAAGCGTTACGGGCAGCCCCATCTGCTTGTTAAAGGCGGCGTAGCGCTCAAGGTTCTCGGTGTCGCCCGTGTAGGCAAAAAGCACGAGCACGCCCAGGCTCACGACCTCGCCGTGCAGGTAGGTGCCCTCGCGCGGAATGCTGCACGTGGCGTTGTAGAACGCATGCGCCACGCTCGAGTTGTAGTAGTAATCGTTTTGGTTGGTCAGGTTGGAGACATAGCCTGTGTTGACCACGATATCGAGCGCGATTTGCTTGACGGCCTCGGAGGATAGGTCCTGGCGGACGTCCTCAAGACCCTGCACGCCATAGGTAAACAGCGGCTCGGAGCAGGTGTGTGCGAGCGCCAGGCCAAGCCCGGCGGTGTGCTCCAGGTTACCGGCGCTCGTGGCGTATTCGACCTCGGGCTGCTTGGACAGGGCATCGCCCACGCCGGCCCAGAAATACTCCGCCGGTGCCTCGGCGATGATCTTGGGGTTGATGAAGATGTGCGCGGGGCGTTTGGGGTACGAATAGCCCTCGAGCGAGCCGTCGTCGTTGTAGACAACGGCAATGGCGGTCGCGGCCGAGCAGTTGGAGCAGATCGTCGGGACGGTGAAGACGATCTTCTTGAGTTCGATGGCCGCCGTCTTGACGGTGTCGAGCGCCTTGCCGCCGCCGCATGCGATAAGCACGTCAGCTTCCTGGCAGGCAGGGGAGTTCACGACCTTGGCGATATTGGCACGCGTACTGTTGGTGCCATAGACGCGCGTCTCCAGAATCTCGACGTCGGTACCTGCCAGCGCAGCTTCGATACCTGGAAGTGCTGCGGCCAGTGCCCGCTTGCCACCGACGATCGCGACCTTGGTCGCTCCGTACTCGGCCAGCGCGCCGGGTAGCTCGTCAAAGCAGTCTTCGCCGACGGTATAGTCGCTCATTCCTATTGTGCGCATAGGTACCTTCTTTCCTTCGATAAAGTGCTTTCAGGTATTTTGCTCCAAGTGAGTGCTTGCGACCGTAAGAAATTTCTAAAGTATGAAACCGATGTTGAGGGTTTTTCGCCGGCGTTGACCGTGCTACCATACAGCGCATAAGCGTTGATGGGGACGAGTAGTCGGCCGTCCGTGTGCTACAGAGAACGGGGAGCGCTGAGAGCCCGTGCATGCGACCGATGAAAATCACCCCGGAGCTGCGGTCCCAACGGACGTGCCGCGCAGGTTCGTCTTAGTAGACATCGCCGAGATGGTCGTCGATACAGGCCAGCCGAGTAACGGATGCGAGCGCGCGAATACGCGGGCGAGGGCATCTAAGCTGGGTGGTTAAGCGAAGAGCTTTTACGGGCAGGCTGCCCGTTTTGTGGCGCTTCGTCCCAGCTTGTAGGGACGGGCGCTTTTTTGGTGCCCAACGGGCGTGCGCGCCCACGACATGAAAGGGGTACCGTGGCAAACGAGTACAAGCAGACGATGAATCTGCCCAAAACCGGATTTCCCATGCGTGCCGGTCTTTCCAAGTCCGAGCCCAAGCGACTCAAGGACTGGCAGGACAACAAAGTCTACGAGCAGGTTCTGAGGAAGAACGAGGGTCACAAGAAGTTCGTGCTGCACGACGGTCCTCCGTACGCCAACGGCCCGATCCACATCGGCCATGCCATGAACAAGATCTCCAAGGACATGATCAATCGTTACTGGATGATGCAGGGCTATGAGGTTCCCTACGTCCCCGGTTGGGACTGCCACGGCCAGCCGATCGAGCACAAGGTCGAGGAGAAGCTCGGCACCGAGAAGTTCAACCAGACTTCCACGGCTAAGATCCGCGAGCTTTGCAATAAGTTCGCTGTCGAGAACATCGAGCTGCAGAAGGCCGGCTTCCGCCGCCTGGGCGTTCTCGGCGACTGGGACAACCCGTACCTGACGCTCTATCACCAGCATGACGCCGCCGACATCGAGGTCTTCAAGGCCATGTTCGACAAGGGCATGATTTATCGCGGTCACAAGCCCGTCCACTGGTGCAAGCACTGCCACACCGCGCTTGCCGAGGCCGAGATCGAGTACTCCGATGAGACGAGCCCGTCCATCTTCGTGCGCTTTGAGATGACCTCCAAGCCCGCCGGCCTCGAGAACTTCGACGGCCCGGTTGACTTTATCATTTGGACGACCACGCCGTGGACCATCCCCTCCGACCAGGCCGTTTCCCTCAAGCCCGGTGCCGCCTATGTCGCCGTTGAGCACGAGGGTCGTGCCGAGGTCATGCTCGAGGACCTGGCTCCCAAGTGCTGCGAGGAGTTTGGTTGGGAGTACACCCCGGTTATGGTCGACGGTAAGCCCTATGTGGTTCCCGCCGAGACCTTCCACCACATTCATTATAAGCAGCCGATCTTTGACGGTGTCGAGGGCGTGGCGCTGCTGGCCGATTACGTCGGTGTCGATGACGGTACCGGTATCGTCCACAACTCGCCCGGCCATGGCGTCGACGACTACTTCGCCTGCCTCAAGGAGGGCATCACCGACATCTGCATGCCGGTCGATGACGACGGTAAGTTCTACACCGGCGAGGAGTTTGGTACCGGTGGCCCCTTCAGCGGTATGGACACCGATGAGGCCAACCCGCATATCATCGAGTTCCTGCGCGAGCGCGGCACCCTGGTCCTCGAGAAGAAGATCACGCACAGCTATCCGCACTGCTGGCGCTGTAAGCACCCTGTGCTTTTCCGTGCTACCGACCAGTGGTTTGTCTCGATGGACAAGACCGGTTTGCGCGAGCAGGCCGGCAAGGAGGTCCGTGAGAACGTCAAGTGGTATCCGGCTCACGCCGCCAACCGCATTGGCGCCATGGTCGAGCAGCGTCCTGACTGGTGCATCAGCCGTCAGCGCAACTGGGGCGTGCCTATCCCCAGCTACACCTGCGCCGACTGCGGCGAGAAGGTCATGAACGACGCTACGCTCGACGCCGTCATCAAGCTCTTCCACGAGAAGGGCTCCGACGCCTGGTTCACCGACGCTCCCGAGAGCTACCTGGGCGAGGCCTGCGTCTGCCCCAAGTGCGGCGGCCATCACCTCAAGGCCGATAAGGACATCCTCGACGTGTGGTGGGACTCCGGCGTCTCCTGGAAGGCCGTCTGCGAGTATCGCCCCGAGCTTGAGTACCCGGCGGACGTGTATCTCGAGGGCTCCGACCAGCACCGCGGTTGGTTCCAGAGCTCACTGCTTACCTCGGTGGGTGCCAACGGCCACGCTCCGTACAAGGCAGTCGTCTCGCAGGGCTTCACGCTCGACGGCCAGGGCCGCAAGATGTCCAAGTCGCTCGGCAACGTCATCGACCCCAACAAGGTCTGTGACGAGATGGGCGCCGACATCATCCGCCTGTGGGTCGCCTCCGTCGATACTAGCTCCGACGTCTCCATCGACCACGAGATTCTCGCTCGTACGTCCGATGCCTACCGTCGCTTCCGCAACACGCTGCGCTTCCTGCTTTCTGAGCTCGAGGGCCAGTTTGAGCCCGAGACCGACGGCGTCGCTTTTGCCGACCTGCTTCCGCTCGACAAGCTCATGGTTGCCCGTCTGACCCAGGTCCAGGCCGAGGTCGACGACGCTTACTCTTGCTACGAGTTCCCGCGCGCTTACCGTGCGCTTTACGACTTCGTGGTTACCGAGCTTTCAAACGTGTACCTCGACGCCCTGAAGGACCGTCTGTACTGCGACAAGCCCGGTTCGCTCGAGCGCCGCAGTGCCCAGACCGTGCTGGCCGAGCTCTTCTCGATGCTCATGCGCGATCTGCAGCCGATTCTGTCCTACACCGTCGACGAGGCCATGGTCTATGCGCCCGCCGGCTGCGTCGACCACCAGAAGTACGCCGCGCTGCTCGATTGGTACAAGTCGCCCATCACGGTTGACGAGGCCAATGAGTTTGAGGGTGTGCTCGAGGCTTCACTCGAGCTTCGTAGCGCCGTGACCAAGGCCCTTGAGGATGCCCGCTCCGTCGGCACCTTCACCAAGAGCCAGCAGGTCCGTGTCAAGGCGGTCGTTCCCGCCGAGATGTATGCGCTGCTGACCGGCGATAAGGCCGTTGACCTGGCCGAGTTCTACATCGTCTCCGATGTTGAGCTGACCCAGGGCGAGGAACTCTCCGTTGCCATCGAGGCAGCCGAGGGCGAGTGCTGCGACCGTTGCTGGAACTATCGCACCACCGTCGGCGAGTACAACGGCCACGCGCATATCTGCAAGCGCTGCGCAAATGCCCTTTAAGGCACGGTAACTCGGCATTTTAGTTATAGGGAGAATTTGGACGCCTTCGACCCATTTGCTCCGCTGAATAAAAGCGGCATTCTGTTTTTCGGAATGCCGCTTTCTTTTTATGCTGGTTATTTATCTGGCGTTAGCGAATATGTCGTGCGCTCTGCGTGTGGCAATATAAGATGGTTAATTGCTTTAAACGGAATTCGATGTTCTTGAGGGTAGGGGATTGATTTGGGTCGTGCTGGGGGTATGACGCCGCCTTTGCGTTGGCGGTTGGGTGTTGCTGGTGGGGTGGCGCTGGTTGTGCTGCTTCTTGACCAGCTGACCAAGCTTGCGGTTCGTGCCGTGGGCGACGCTTTGCATGTGACCGTCATCCCCGGTGTCATTGACTTTATGTTTGTCCGTAATATCGGTGCTGCCTTTAGCATGGGCGAGGGGCATGGCGTTGCGTTCGCTTTGCTGGCGCTTGCGGTCATTGTCGCCATTGCCGTGTACTTGCTTCGCACGCCCCAGCTTGCTCGCTTGGAGGTTGTGGGCATGGCCATGGTCGTGGGTGGCGCCATTGGCAACGCGATCGATCGCCTGGCTTTTGGCTTTGTGACCGATTTTATTGCCACCACCTTCATCGACTTTCCCGTCTTTAACGTGGCCGATATCGGCATCACCGTAGGCGTTGTGCTTGCCCTCATCGGCTACATGTTCTTGAGCCCTGCGGCCCGCGAAGTCGATGCGACTGCCGAGCTCAATGCCCGTGATGAGGCCCGCGCCAAGCGCAAAGCCAAGCAGCGTGGGGAGCGTGCCCGCAAGATTCGCGAAAGGAATGAGCGTTAATGGCCGACATCCATATTCTTGTTGCCGACGATTGCTCTGGCCAGCGTCTCGACGCCTTTCTGGGTGCCAACGACGGCTGCCCCACGCGCTCTGCCTGCGCGCATCTGATCGAGGGCGGCGCCGTAATCGTGAACGGCGAGACCTGCCTATCAAAAAAATATGCTGTGCGCTCCGGTGACCGCATCTCGGTCGACCTGCCCGAGCCGCATGATCCCACTGATGTGATTCCCGAGGCCATCCCCCTCGATATCCGTTACGAGGACGACTACCTCATCGTGCTCTCCAAGCAGCGCGGCCTGGTGTGCCATCCCGCCCATGGCCACGAGAGCGGCACGCTTGCGAACGCTCTGGTCTACCACTGCGGCATTGACCATCTGGGTACCGTGCAGGGTGAGGACCGCCCCGGCATCGTGCATCGTTTAGATCGCGATACCTCGGGCCTCATGCTTGCGGCAAAAGACGACGACACGCAGCGCGCGCTCCAAAATCTCATTCGCACGCGCACGCTCGATCGTCGCTATATCACGCTCGTTCACGGACATATCGCTATGGATGAGGGCACCATTAACACCGGCATTGCCCGTTCTACGCGTGACCGTGTCAAGATGGCCGTTTCGGACGATCCTTTCGCGCGCCAGGCCATTACGACCTTTAAGGTCCTCGAGCGCTTCGATTCCACGCGTTTTGACGACGGCTATACGCTCGTCGAGTGCCACCTGTTTACGGGCCGCACACATCAGATTCGCGTGCATATGCGCCATATCAACCACGCCTGCGTGGGCGATCCGCTCTACGGCAAGTGCGATGCACGCGCCGATCAGGGTCTGACCAGGCAATTCCTTCATTCCTGGCGTGTTGCATTCGACCATCCCGTGACGGGGGAGCGCATTGAGTGCCGCGACGAGCTACCGTGGGATCTCGCCGCGGTTCTTGACGACCTGGCCCCGCGCTCACTTGGCCGCACCGCTGCCGGCGACGAAATCGTTCCGCAGCTCGGTCTGCTCGGAGCCTAGCCAGTATTAGGTGGTTTCTTGAACTCGGTAAGCCTGCGGTAAGATATACGGTTGTTTACGTAACGCGTTCTCGGGAGCCTGCATGCTCGCCTTTTTACAAACCAACACACCCATCGTGATCTTCAACCAGATTGTTGTCACGCTGCTCACGGTCTGCTTTCTGTACCAGGTGGTCTTCTTTGTCATTGGCGCTCTTCGTGGCGAGGTCGCGCCTCCCAAGGCCAAAAAACTTCACCGCTATGCCTTCTTCATTGCTGCGCATAACGAGGAAGCCGTAATTGCCAATCTCGTACGCTCCATCAAGGACCAGGACTATCCGTCCGAGCTTATCGAGGTCTTTGTCGTTGCCGACGCCTGCACCGACAACACCGCGCAGCTCGCACGCGAGGCCGGTGCCATTGTTTACGAGCGCAATGACCTGGCCCGCAAGGGCAAGAGCTGGGTCATGGACTTTGGTTTCGATCGCATTCTCAACGAGTATCCCGACACGTTTGAGGGCTACTTTATCTTCGATGCCGATAACGTTATCTCCCGCGATTACGTCTCCAAGATGAACGATGCCTTTGACCAGGGCTTCCATGTGGTCACGAGCTATCGTAACTCCAAGAATTTTGGCAGCTCGTGGATCTCGGCAGCTAATGCTACTTGGTACCTGCGCGAGGCGCGCTTTCTCAATAACGCGCGCAACATCTGCAAGACTTCTTGCGCTGTCTCTGGTTCGGGCTACCTCATCTCCGCCAGCGTTATCGAGGGCATGCACGGTTGGCAGTTCCATACGCTGACCGAGGATATTCAGTTCACCACGTTCTGCGCCATTCACGGCATTCGCATCGGTTATGCGCCTGCGGAGTTCTTTGACGAGCAACCCGTGACGTTCAAGGCATCCTGGAAGCAGCGTATGCGCTGGACCAAGGGCTTCTACCAGGTCTTTTTTACCTATGGCAAGCATCTTGTCAAATCGACGTTCCGCTATCATCGCTTTGCCGCGTACGACATGTTTATGACCATCGCTCCGGGCATGCTGCTGTCCCTGATCTCCATGCTCGCCAACGCGACGTTCCTGATCGTGGGCGGTCTTTCGCATGGTTTCTTGGCTACCGAAGTCGAGATGCAGGCGTGCGCCGCTTCGCTCATTATGACCTTCGCCATGATGTATCAGACGTTCTTTATCCTGGCGCTGCTCACGACTATCTTTGAGTACAAGCACATTCACTGCGCGCAAAAGTGGCGTCTGGTGACTAACCTGTTTACCTTCCCGATCTTTATGTTCAGCTATATCCCCATCACGGTGGCCGCGTTGTTCCTGAAGGTCGACTGGGTGCCGACGCAGCACGCCGTCAACGTTACCCTTGACGAGGTCATGCAAGGCGCCAAATAACCACCACCAAAACCACCACAAAGGGGACAGGCACCTGTGTGGTGGTTTTTGTTTTTGCGATGTAACTCGAGGAGGAGTCCGATGGTCTATATCCCGTTTTGGATTTGCATCTTTGCCGGCGTGGCAATTGATGCCCGAGAGCGACGGTTTCCCAATGGGCTTGCCGGCGCATGTGCCGTGGCGGCGTTGGCGGGCGTTTGGCTCGACAGGGGCGTTAACACTGCACTTGATCATGCCGGTCTTGCGGTCATCGTCTACCTTGCCCTTGTGCTTACTGAGTCGCTCTGGCGGCGCCTTCGTCAAGCCCCGGGGATTGGCATGGGGGACGCCAAAGCACTCTTCGCGCTTTGCACGCTCGACCCTATGGGCGGCATCGTGGCATTTGCCGTTTCGCTCCTGGTCCTGGCCCTCTCCTGCCTCTTCACAAAATCACGCTCCCTGCCATTGCTCCCGTTTTTGGTGCCGATTTTTGCCATAATCGAGGTCGTGGGCTGCACTTTGTAACCGATTGCGCATCCTTCTTAAGGAGCATGCCATGGCAACTAATCAAGAAACGGCCGTCATTAAGGCGCACATGGACCGTATTCCCTCGGCGTTGTCGCCCGAACTTGTCGAGCGCATTGCCGCCGATCGTGCTTCGGGCTATGTTAACCCGTATCGTTGCAACGACGATCAGGTCATTCGTCGTATTGATCGCGCCGCCGACAAAGGCACGCTTATGCGTCCGGCGTTCATGCGCGATACCGAAAAGATACTTCATCTTCCGGCGTACACCCGTTATGCAGGCAAAACGCAGGTCTTTAGCTTCCGTAGCAATGACGATCTGTCACGCCGCGGTTTGCACGTGCAGCTTGTCTCCCGCATTGCGCGCGATATCGGTCGCGCCCTGGGGCTCAATTGCGATCTGATCGAGGCGATTGGCCTGGGCCACGACTTGGGACACACGCCTTTCGGCCATGCCGGCGAGCGCTTCCTCAACGATATCTATCATGAGCGTACGGGGCGTTATTTTTTCCATAACGTGCAGTCGATCCGCGTGCTCGATGCCCTGTATGGCCGCAACGTTTCGCTCCAGACGCTCGACGGCGTGTTATGCCATAACGGCGAGTACGAGCAGCGTGTGTTTGAGCTCTCGGACATGAGCTCCTTTGACCAGTTCGATCAGGCGGTCGAGGACTGCATCGCCACGGGCTATAGAGCAATTGAGCATCTGCGCCCCATGACGCTCGAGGGCTGCGTGGTTCGCATCTCGGATATCCTTGCCTACGTTGGGCGCGATCGCCAAGACGCCATTGCGGCGGGCCTGCTGTCACCCGACGCCTTTGATGATGGCCGGGGCGGTGCCTACAACAGTTGGATCCTCACGCATGCCTCCATCGATATCGTTGAGCACAGCTATGGTAAGCCGCGCATCGAGATGTGCGAGGACCTGTTTGAGGAAATTCGCCGTGCCAAGCGGGAGAATTACGAGAAGATCTACAGTAAGGGCGGTATCGAGGGCGATTCCGAGGCGGAGCTGCGCGAGGCGTTCGTAAAGCTCTACGACCGTTGCCTGCGGGATCTAAACAGTGGCGACGAGTCCTCTTACATCTTTAAACACCATATTTCGCGCATTGAGCAGCAGCTTTCCTACTACGATCGCACCTATGCCTGGCAGGACGACAAGGATCAAGCCGTGGTGGATTATATCGCGAGCATGACGGACGGTTATTTCTGCGAGCTCACGAGCAAGCTGTTCCCTGGTCTGGAGTTTCCACACCGTACCTATATTAACGAACGGTAGTTCGTATAAAATCGGTATACTGTTAGTGGAAAACGTTTTTGATTGATGCACGGGATGACTATGGACGACCTTTTTTCTGCTTCGACGCGCGAGCGTTCCTTTCAGAATGCGCCGCTTGCGGTGCGCATGCGCCCCAATTCGCTCGACGAGTATGTGGGCCAGCAAAAGGCCGTCGGTAAGGGTTCATGGTTGCGTGCCGCGATCGAGCACGATGTGCTTTCGAGCGTGATTTTGTACGGGCCGGCCGGTACGGGTAAGACGACGCTGGCCCACATTATCGCCAACCATACCAAGAGCGAGTTTATCGAGGTCAGCGCCGTGACGGGCACCGTGAAGGACTTGCGTCGCGTGATTGACGAGGCCAAGACACGCCTGAATACGTACGACCGCCGCACCATTCTATTCATCGATGAGATTCACCGTTTCTCTAAGTCGCAGCAGGATGCCCTGCTGCATGCAGTTGAGAACCGTACCGTAATTATGATTGGCGCTACGACGGAGAATCCGTACTTCGAGGTCAACTCGGCATTGCTCTCGCGTGGTCGTGTTGTGGAGCTTGAGCATCTGAAGGATGAGGATATAGCCACGCTTATTGAGCGTGCGCTTGAGGCACCGCAGGGCTTGAATGGAAAGTTCTCGGCCGATGATGATACGGTCAAGACCATTTGCACGCTGGCAGCGGGTGATGCACGCTCGGCCCTGACGACACTTGAGCTGGCGAGCGAGATTGCCGTCACGCGTCCCGATACCGAAGGGACGCCAGCGCCGGCGGCGGGGGAGCGTTATCCCATCACCGTGGATGACGTAAAGATTGCCAACCCGCGTCGCGGTTTTACGTATGACAAAAACGGCGACATGCACTACGACATCATCAGTGCGTTTATTAAGTCTATGCGCGGTAGCGACCCCGATGCCACGGTCTACTGGCTTGCGCGCATGATCGATGCAGGGGAGGATCCTAAGTTTATCGCCCGTCGCATTATGATTCATGCTTCTGAGGACGTCGGCAACGCCGACCCGCAGGCGCTTTTGGTGGCACATGCCGCGTTTAAGTCTGCCGAGGCCATCGGCTATCCCGAGTGCCGCATTAACCTGGCTCAGGCTGCACTCTATGTGTGCTTGGCGCCAAAATCCAACGCGTGTGAGGCTTCGATCGATGCGGCGCTGGCCGATATCCATTCTAGTGGGCTTCGCGAGGTGCCGAGTTATCTGCGCGATCGCCATCGCCCGGGCAGCGATGAATACGGTGTGTATAAGTATCCGCACGATTATCCCGAAGGCTGGGTCGACCAGCGCTATTTGCCCGAAGGCTTAGAACGCGGTGCATTTTGGCAGCCTGCCGGCCGCGGTTGGGAAGAATGGCGCGTAGAGCAAAGCGAACGCGACCGCAGCGGGAATGCACCGAAGTAAGGCGTTGAAGCGGGGGCGTGGGACAAAATAATCAGTAGTGTTTGTCCCATGTTCGAACGTCATAACAAGTTCGACAATCGCGTCTGCCATGGGACAAACACTACTGATTATTTTGTCCCACGCTGCTGCTCTTGGCATGTTCCGCTCCCTTTGGGGTAACATGAACTGCATCTGTATTTCGATTCTTCCGGGAGGCTTGTATGAGTCCCATTCAAATCGCCCTGCTGCTGCTCGCCGTTGCCGGCGTGTGGGCCATCGCTGAGCTCGCGCTTACCCTGCGCAAGACCCGCAATGTTGTCGACTCGCTCGATAAGACCGTGAACGACCTCAACAACACCATCGCCGAGGCTCAGCCTGTGGTGGCAAAGCTCGATGGCGCTGTCGATGAGCTTACGCCGGCGCTTGCCCAGATGGAGCCGCTGCTTAAGTCGAGCAAGACGGCAGTTGATGCCCTTACCTCCAATCTCGTAGAGGTCGAAGCTGTGGTTCGCGACATTTCCGAGGTTACGGGCAGCATGGCCGAGGCCAGCAATGCTGTGTCGAGCGTGACCGACTCTGCCGCCGGTGCTGTGCAGAAGCTCTTCAATAAGGTGAAGGCTCCTGCAGCTGACACCGAGCGCAAGCTTTCCGCCGCCGCCGAAGAAGCCGAGCAGCCGACCGAGCGCGTCCTGATTGGTAAGGCGGAGGACGAGCCCGCCGATGGCGCAGATGCGGCTCAGAAGTCTTCAGCCAAGCCGACTCAGTATTACACCTATACGCCCGCCGAGACCTCTGAGGAGTCCTGCGATGAGTAGCGAAGCAACCTGCCCCATCACGCTGACCGTTGCCGGCGACCCGCGTCTCGCTCGCCTTGTGCGCATGACGGCAGCCAACGTTGGTGCCCTGTGCTCCATGTCTGTTGATCGCATCGAGGACATCCGCATGGCTGCCGAGGAAGCCTTTATCTTTGGCTGCACGGCCGTTGATTCCGACGATATCTCGATCAAATTCGATGTCGACGAATCCCACGTGGGCATGACCTTTACCTTCGGTGATCAGGCTACGGTCGATGAAGACGACCAGGCTGCGGTGTATGCCGAGCTCATCCTCGCGAGCGTGTGCGACTCCTACGAAAAGATTGCGGCGCCCCTGACGCTTTCCCTCGACCTCAAGGCGGATATCTAATATGACCGAACGTTCCCGGAGCGGTAAGACCGCTTGGGACAAGGAGAAAACCCGCGAGCTGTTTCGTCGCTATAAAGAGACCGGTGACCCGGACGCACGCGAGCAGCTCGTCATGTCCCATATGAACCTGGTAAGGTTTCTTGCCAACAAATTTAAGAACCGCGGCGAGCCGCTCGATGACCTTATGCAGGTTGGCTATTTGGGTCTGCTCAAGGCTATCGACCGCTTTGACCCTGAGCGCGGACTCGAGTTCACCACGTTTGCCACGCCTACCATCTTGGGCGAGATCAAGCGTCACTTCCGCGACAAGGGCTGGAGCGTGCGCGTGCCCCGTCGCTTGCAGGAGCTCTCGGCCAAGGTCAACCAGGCTACCGATAAGCTCACCAACGAGCTACAGCGCTCGCCCAAGGTTGAGGAGATCGCTGAGTATCTAGATGTGACTGTCGATGAGGTCCTCGAGGCTATGGAATCGTCTTCGGCCTATGCCTCGGTGCCCATCGAGGCTCCTGGTGCGTCCGATTCCGACGATGCGCCGTCGATTCTCGACCGTTACGCCGACGATGACAACGAGCTCGACTTTACCGATGACCGCCTGGTGATCGAGGAAGCCATCCGCGATTTCTCGCCGCGCGAGCGCGAGGTGATCGAGCTACGCTTTGTGAAGGGCATGACCCAGATCGAGATCGCCAAGAAGCTGGGTATTTCTCAGGTGCAGGTTTCGCGTCTGCTGCGCCGCACGCTTAAGAAGATTCAGGACAAGATTGACCCCGACGGAGTGATGATTCGTTCATGAGTGAGCACCCCCAACAAACCGATCGCGTGCTGCGCGACACCCGCATTCTGACGCTGCGCATTTGGGCTGTTGTCGGCTGCATTGTCATCGCCGCTGTCATCTTTAACCTTATGGGCATCCTGGCACCGGTTATTGAGTTTCTTGCCGTCGGCTCCATCATTGCTTTTGTGATGTCCCCGATCACCAACTGGCTCGAGCACCATGGCGTGAATCGCGGCATCGGTTCGCTTATCGCGCTAATTGTTGTTGTTGCCGTGCTCGTCGGTGTCGTTTGCATCTTGTCGCCGATTCTCTTTGGTCAGATCATGGAAGTCCTGAGCCGCCTGCCCGAGCAGCTTCGTGTTGCGGGTGGCGACCTCAACGAGATGATCTCGCATGCCAAGACGCTCAACAACACGCCGGTTAAGGAGTACTTGGACGACAATCTGTCATCACTCGTTACCGTCGCATCGAAGTATGTGTCTCAGATTGCCGCCGAGCTCGGCCGCGGTGTATTCCCGCTCATTACCAATACGGCATCGCAACTGTTCGTTATCTTCCTGGGCCTGGTGCTTGCCTACTGGATGGCCTGCGACTACCCTCGCATGCACCACGAGATTTGCACCATCATCGGTCAGGAGGAGGAGACCTCGTACCGCTTTATGGTCGCCATTCTGTCGCGTTCGGTTGGTGGCTACATGCGCGGCATGGTCGTAACGTCTATCTGCGGCGGCATCTTGGCCTTTATCGGCTTCCTGATCATCGGCCATCCGTATGCGGCGCTCATGGCTATCTTTACCGGCATCATGCATTTGGTTCCGGTCGTCGGTCCCTGCGTGAGCGCAGCAATCGCCACAGTGCTCGGTTTCATGTTCAGTCCCATGTTGGCGTTATGGACGCTCATCGTGACGATGGTCGCACAAAATGTCACCGACAATGTGATTTCGCCTAAGGTCATGCAGAGCTCAGTGCAGGTGCATCCCATCATGAGCCTTACGGCGCTCGTTATTGGCTCGGCACTCATGGGCCCCATCGGCATGATTATTGCCATCCCGCTTTGTGCGGCTCTCAAGGGTATCTTCGTGTACTACTTCGAGAACGAGACCGGTCGCCAGCTTGTGGCATACGATGGCGCCGTGTTTAAGGGCACGCCGTATCGCGATGCCGAGGGCAACCCGGTCGCCGCCTACGACGCGCTCGGCGACGATACCTTCATCTACGAGTCCGAGCTCATCGGCAACGAGACTGTGCCCGAGGCCAAGGCCATGCCCAAGCCCGAGCTCGATAATCCCTGGATCAAGCTTTCGGACCTGCAACCCGATGCGACGGGTTTCTTCAAAAACCCCTTCGCCAAAGACGATGATTCCAATTCGGACGACGATACCAAAACAGGTATCGACGGCTCCATGGACGATTCGGATTCTAAATAGGCCCTATTAACGTTTCTTGAAGTTGTAAATGACAATAAACGCGAGCAAAGCGATTGATAAGGGGCCGGCTACATAGAAAAAGAGAACGTCAATTGCGCGTAGAGTGTAATAAGCCTTATCGCCGGACATTGCTGCATACAATACGTAGCCAAATGCTGGTTGGTTTGCGTACCAGCAGGAGAAGGCCAAGAGCGCTAAAAGTGCTAGTACCAGAAGTGCATTCAGGACAAATCGTTTACTTTTCATCGATCGCTCCTTCCGGGTGACTCTTATATGTAATTCTACAGCAGTCCTTTTTCAAAGGATCGCACAGTACTGAATAACGTGCACTTTCGCTGGAGGGTCGCTGTTTGGCGGCCCTCTTTTTTGCACTTGCGCGGTGGGATGGTAATATCGTTACGTTTGAACTGTTTCGATGTGAAACCGAGGAGATTCCCTCTATGAGTGCTGACTACCCGTCAATGACTACGGCCGAGATCCGCTCCAAGTTCCTCAACTTCTTTGAGGAGCGCGGTCTTAAGCTCTATCCTTCTTCGTCCCTTGTCCCCGACGATCCCTCGCTGCTGCTTGCCAACGCTGGCATGAACCAGTTTAAGGAGTACTACCAGGGCAAGAAGACCATGAAGGAGATCGGCGCGATCTCCTGCCAGAAGTGCGTCCGCACCAACGACATCGATTGCATCGGCGAGGACGGCCGTCACCTGTCCTTCTTCGAGATGCTCGGCGACTTCTCCTTTGGCGGCGTCTCCAAGCAACAGGCCTGCGCTTGGGCCTTTGAGCTCATCACCAAGGAGTTCAAGCTGCCGCTCGATCGCCTGTACTTTACCGTCTTTACCGAGGACGACGAGACCCATGACGTGTGGCGCTCCCTGGGCGTTGCCGAGGACCACATCTCCCGCCTGGGCGAGGACGACAACTTCTGGGCCGCCGGCCCCACCGGCCCCTGCGGTCCGTGCTCCGAGATCTACTTTGACATGGGCGAGGAGGTCGGCTGCGGCAGCCCCGACTGCAAGCCCGGCTGTGACTGCGACCGCTTCCTTGAGTTCTGGAACCTCGTGTTTACCCAGTACGACCGCCAGGAGGACGGCTCCATGCCGGAGCTGCCGCACCGCAACCTCGATACGGGCATGGGCCTGGAGCGCATGGCCGCCATCATGCAGCACAAGACCGCTAACTACGACGGCGATCTGATGCAGCACCTCATCAAGCTGGGCGAGAAGATCAGCGGCAAGACCTATGACGCCGACGATTACTCCGGTGCCAGCCGCTCCCTGCGCATCATCGCGGATCACTCTCGTGCCGTTGACTTTATGATCTCGGACGGCATTCTCCCCGGTAACGAGGGTCGCGAGTATGTTCTTCGCCGCCTGCTCCGCCGCGCCGTGTTCCACGGTCGTCTGCTGGGCATCGAGGGCGCCTTCCTGACCAAGTTCATCGACGAGGTCAACGCCCAGATGGGCGAGGCCTATCCCGAGCTGCTCAAGAACGTCGCACTCGTCAAGGGTATCGTTGCTTCCGAGGAGGAGCGCTTCTCCACGACACTCGATAACGGTCGCGTCTACCTGGACGAGGCCCTGGCCGCGCTTGCCGAGGGTGCTGTCCTTCCGGGCGACGTCGCCTTTAAGCTGCATGACACCTTTGGTTTCCCCATTGACCTGACTGTCGAGATCGCCGGCGCCGCTGGCCACGACGTCGACATGGACGGCTTCACCGCCTGCATGGAGGACCAGAAGGCCCGCGCTCGCGCCAATGCCAAGGGCGACGCGTGGGGCAGCTTCAACGACGTGTGGGTCGAGCTTTCGGACAAGGTCGCCGCGACCGAGTTCGACGGCTATGACAACGATGTGATCGAGGGTGCCAAGGTTGTCGCCATCGTGCGCAACGGCGAGTCCGTTGAGTCCGCTGCCGCCGGCGAGGATGTCGAGGTTGTGCTCGACCGCACCCCGTTCTACGCCGAGATGGGCGGCCAGCAGGGTGACGCCGGCGAGCTTTCCGCCGAGGGCGTTGCGCTGACCGTTTCCGATACCAAGAACCACAACGGCCTGTATGCTCACGTCGCCCACGTCACCGAGGGTACGCTGACCGTCGGTGCTACCGTGACCGCCGCGCTCGACGCCGAGCGCCGTGGCTTCCTGCGTCGCAACCACACCGCCACGCACCTGCTCGACGCCGCGCTTAAGCAGGTCCTGGGCGAGCATGTCTCCCAGGCTGGCTCGCTGGTGACGCCCGAGCACCTGCGTTTTGACTTCACGCACTTCGAGGCCCTGTCCTCCGAGCAGCTCAAGGCTGTCGAGGACCTGGTCAACCAGCAGATCTTCGCCTCCAAGCCGGTCGTGACCCGCGTCATGGGCATCGACGAGGCCAAGGCCGCCGGTGCTGTCGCCCTGTTTGGCGAGAAGTATGGCGACGTCGTCCGCGTTGTCTCCGTGGGCGCCGAGGACCAGCCGTTCTCCCGTGAGCTTTGCGGTGGCACCCATGCCGCCAACACCGCCGAGATCGGCCTGTTCAAGATCATTTCCGAGTCCTCTACGGGCTCCAACGTCCGCCGCATTGAGGCCGTGACCTCTAAGGGTGCTCTCGACTACATGGCCGACCGTCTGGCGCTCGTCGACGCCGCTGCCGCTGCGCTCAAGTGCCGCGTGGATGAGGTTCCCGCCCGCGTGGAGAACCTGCAGGCCGAGCTGCGCGAGACTTCCAACAAGCTCAAGAAGGCGCTGACCGGTGGCTCCTCCGATGCTATCTCCAACGCCATCGAGGGCGCCGTCGAGCTCGACGGCTACAAGCTCGTCGTCGTTGAGCTCCAGGGCCTTGAGGCTGCTGACCTGCGAAACGTCTGGGATACCGTGCACCAGAAGGTCGCCGGTCCTGTCGCCTGCGTCGTTGCCAGCGTGACCGAGAAGGGCACCCCGGCCCTGCTCGCCGCCGGCTCCGATGACGCCGTGAAGGCCGGTTTCCACGCCGGCAACGTGATCAAGCAGATCGCGGGCCTGGTCGACGGTCGCGGTGGCGGCCGTCCCAACATGGCCCAGGCCGGTGGTAAGAATGCCGCCGGCATCGCCGATGCCCTCGCGGCCGCTAAGGCCGCGCTCGGCGCCTAAGAATCTAGGTAGTCGCTGTGGTCGCGCTTGCGCTGGACATAGGGGAGACCAGGATCGGCATCGCCGTCTCGAGCCGTGATGGCAAGATGGCGATGCCTGTCAAGGTGCTCCCGGCTGCAGAGGTCACCGGTATGGCCAAGACGTTCCGCTACCTGGTCGAGGACTATGAGCCCGACATTCTGGTAAGCGGACGTCCCCTGACCATGGCCGGTGAGCCCGGCCCTCAGGCCGAGCGTGTTGCCGCTGTTGCGCAAAAGATTGCCGACGAGCTCGATCTTCCGCTGGAGTTTGAGGACGAGCGCCTGTCCTCGCAAGAGGCAAAGCGTATCCTGCGCGAGCAGGGCCTCAACGAAAAGCAGATGAGGGGCAAGATTGACATGATTGCCGCCAGCCTGTTTTTGCAGACGTGGCTTGATCGTAAAAACGAGGAGGTTTCGCATGCCTAGCGCTCCCGATCCGCGCCAGCCGAATCGTACACGTCAGCCGGCGTCGCGCCCTGCCCAGCCTGGCCAGCGTCCGGCACAGCCGACCCAGCGCGCAGCTCAGCCTGCTGCGCGCCCGGTGCAGACCTCCTCTCGTTCGGCCCAACCTGTTCAACGGACGGGTCAGCAGCCTTCTGCTCGTTCGGTTCAGCATCTGGCTTCTCACGCGGCTCAGCAGCCCACTGCTCGTACGGCCCAGCCTGCAGGCGGTACTCGCTTTAAGCAGCAGGCACCTACCCAGCGAACGCAGGCCCCCCAATCGCATTCGCATCACGCTCGCGGCTCGCATGGCGTTGCTCCGGCGACCCGCTCGAGCTACAACACGCATGCTCGTCGCGGTGCTCAAAAGAAGAGTTCTCCGGTTCCCATGATCATCGGCGTTGTTGTGGCGGTGCTCGCGCTTGCTGCGATTGCTTTCTTTGTCGTGCCGGCCGTCAAGGGCTTCTTTGCCGGTGGGGATTCGAAGGTCACGGCTGGTCAGCAGGTTACGGTGACCATTCCCGACGGTGCTTCGGGCGATACGATCGCCTCGATTCTCTCCGAGAACCATATCGTCGAAAATCCCAAGGATTACTATGCGGCGGTGAAAAAGCTCAACGCCGATATGTCGCTCAAGCCTGGCACCTATTCGTTTACCACGCTCATGGATGCGACCAAGGTTGTTCAGCAGCTCATGGAAGGTCCCAATGCGGGCTCCAATGCTCTGACTATCCCTGAGGGTCTGACAGTCGATCAAGTCGCCGACCGCGTGGCCCAGGCCTACGACAGCATCTCTAAGGAAGACTTCCTCAACCAGGCCAAGGCCTCCAACTACGTGGACGACTATAGCTTCCTTAAGGGCGCGGCCAACGACTCGCTCGAGGGTTTCTTGTTCCCCAAGACCTATTCGTTGGGTGATTCGCCGACGGCCGATGACGTGATTCGCGCCATGCTCGATCAGTTTAAGACCGAGTACAAGTCGCTTGACTTTGCGAGCTGCGAAGCCAGGATCAAGGAGCGCTACGGTGTGGAGATGTCCGACTACGACATCGTCAACCTGGCCTCTATCGTTGAGCGCGAGGGCCTCAACGCCGATCAACGTGCGCACGTGGCCTCGGTCTTCTACAACCGCCTTGCCGGCAAGCTCGACGGTCTGCGCTATCTCAACAGCGATGCGACCATGATGTATGTCACCGGTGGCGAGGTTACCGCCGACGACCTGCAGAACGATAGTCCGTATAACACCTATAAGCACGAGGGCCTGCCACCCACTCCCATCTGCTCTCCGTCGCTCGAGGCACTCAAGGCCACGCTTGAGCCGACCGACTCCGATGACCTGTATTTCTACATTACGCAGGACGAGGAGTACTTCTCGCAAACCTACGAAGAGCATCAACAGTCTTGGAATTAGCATGAGGATTTTTAGCCCCAAACGATACGTTGCCTCGGTCGATCGCATCGACCTTGATACCCTGTGGGCCGACGGCAAACGCGCCATTCTGCTCGATCGCGATAACACCCTGGTGCCGCGCGACACCGAGCAGGTTCCCGCCGCGGTTTCCGCTTGGCTCGACGCCGCCCATGCCAAGGGCTTTAAGCTGTGCATGGTGTCAAACAACTGGCATCGCGACCAGGTCATGGCATCGGCGCGCGAGTTGGGACTCGAGGCCATCAGCCACGCCATGAAGCCCGCCCCGTTTGCCCTGAAGGCGGGTCTTAAGCGCCTCGGCGCCACGGCGGACGAGGCGGTGCTGATCGGCGATCAGCTGTACACAGACGTGTGGAGCGGTAATTTTGCCGGCGTTGACACTATTCTGGTCAAGCCGCAGGCAACCCAGGACCTGTGGTACACGCAGATCTTCCGTATCTTTGAGCGCCGGGCCCTGCGCGACCTTCCCTGCGAGGAATAGGTTTTGCCATGTCTCAGCACATCAAACACGGCTGCGACCATATTTTCTTTATCGGCTTTTTGGGCGCGGGCAAGTCGACGCTCGCGCGTAACGTGGGCACTATGTTCAAGCGTCGATTCATCGATACCGATCGTTTGGTTGTGCGTCGATGTGGCAAGTCGGTGACCGAGATATTTGAGACCGAGGGCGAGGATCGTTTTCGCGAGCTCGAGACCTCGGCACTCCGTTCGCTTCAAAGCGAGCGCAGCCTGCTGGTGTCGTGCGGGGGTGGCATCGTCGAGACGCCGGTGAACATTGAGCTGATGCACGAGATGGGTATATGCGTGTACCTCGAAGGCGACTTTGAGGACTCGTTGCGCCAGATTCGTCGCTCCGATACCCGGCCCGATTTCCGCTCGCCCGAGCACGCTGCGCGCCTGTTTGAGCATCGCCGTCCGCTGTATCGCCAGGCCGCCGATATTACCCTTGATATTCGCAACAAGTCCTTCGAGGACGTTTCCTACCTTTGTGCCGAGATGCTTTTGGAGCGTGGACTGCTATGATTCGCCGCCAACTTATCAATTTCCAAAATCGCAGTGTCGATGTCCGCGTCGGATTGGGCGCGTTCGAGGAGCTGCCGCGCATGTTTGCCTCGGCTGTGGGCAAGCCTAAGCGCGCGATGGTCGTTTGGAACACCGCCACGTCAGAGCGTTTTGGCGAGGTCGTCGAGCATGCGCTGATTGATGCCGGTTTTGCCGTGTCGCTGCTCGTCCTCGAGGTTTCTCCTGCCGGCGCTACGCTGACCGATGCCGATACCGTCTTTGGCTCCCTGTCGGCTAACGGTATTACTTGCGATGACCTGGTTATTGCCGTTGGCGATGCCGCGACCTGCTCGGTCGTTTGCTGGTGTGCCAATCAGTGGTGCGGTCGTACCGAGTGCGCCTTGCTGCCGACGACGTTCGACGCCATGCTCACGGTCGCGACGACCATGAAGCCGCTCGTCGCCTCGTCGGCGAATGCGCTTCCCGCTATCGCGTTCCGTCCCGAGCCGGGCTTGGTCGTGTGTGACCTCGACCTTGTTCGCGAGCCGGACCCCGAGGACCTCAAGCTCGGCTATGCAGTACTTGTTGGCACCATGCTTTCGAGCAG
The DNA here is from genome assembly GCA_900540995.1 of uncultured Collinsella sp. Lineage (GTDB taxonomy): Bacteria > Actinomycetota > Coriobacteriia > Coriobacteriales > Coriobacteriaceae > Collinsella. Next base: position 39,666 of record UQHO01000007.1, read on the forward strand.
CAAGTCCCGCTGGAATCAGTTTACTGAGACCGTCCCCGAGATTCTCGCGGGCGAGGAGGTCACGCTCGTCAATGCCGTTCAGTGGTCTCAGACTGCCCGCAAGGACGTACTGATGGCCACGAACCCGAGCGCCCGTCATGCGCTCGATTTTGGCAAGATGGGGGAGCGTACCCTGCGCGTCTGCCTGGGCAAAGCCGCGTCGCAGGTTCCTGCCTACCAGCTGCTGTCTGAGGGCATGCGCTTTGAGGCGCGCCTAGCACATGACGCCTGCGACTTCGATATCGATTACGTCTTTGAGGTCGATGACTGCCTGGAGGACTTTGGTATCGAGGAACTTGCCTTCGATCTTGAGCCTGCCGCATATATCGAGGAGTTCCGCAGACAGCAGTTCGCGCGCTCAAACCGCAGCATGTTGCCGCTGCCCGCGGCCCTCGGCGCCATTCGCCTAACGAGCGTTGAGGACGAGGTTCTTGAGTGCCATGCTCACGCCTACTTGGCTTCTCGCAAAGAACTTCTCTAAGATTTATTGACTTCCATCGTCTTTCGTATCATGTTGAGGGGCGGGTTTTCAATCGGCTGCGGATCGCATGCGATTCCGTCGTTCGGTTGAGACCCGTCCCGTCTTTATGAAGACAACAAGAAAGGAATCTGCATGTCTGAGTTTGCTGCCGGTCCTGCCGGTCGTATCGAGCGTGTCCGTGCCCTGATGGTTGAGCGCGGTTACGACGCCATCGTGGTGCGCGACGAGGCCAATCTTCGTTGGCTTACGGGCGTCAAGGGCGTCTTCGATTACACCTTCGAGTTCCCGCACGCTGCGTTTATTACGGCCGACCAGTGCCTGTTCCATACCGACTCGCGCTATCTCAACAGCTTTGAGGAGAACACGCCCGCCGGCAGCCCCTGGGTCTACGACATGGACGAGGGCACCATCCCCGGTTGGGTCGCCGGCAAGATCGCGGCCAACAAGTGCCGCGTCTGCGCTGTCGAGGACGATATGCAGATCAATTTCTACCAGGGTATTCAGCGTGGTTTGGAGGATCGTTCCGTCGCCTGCATGCTGCCGCTGATGCATGACGACATTCGCAAGATGCGCGCCATCAAGGACGCCGAGGAGATCGAGCTCATGCGCCATGCGCAGTCGATCACCGACGCCGCCTTCCAGCACATGCTCGGCTATATTAAGCCCGGTATGACCGAGAAGCAGGTTCGCAACGAGCTCGAGAACTTTATGTTCGCCAATGGAGCCGACAGCCTGGCCTTCGGCTCCATCGTGGCGAGCGGCCCCAACACCGCCAACCCGCATGCCGTCCCGAGTGACCGCGTGATCGAGAAGGGCGACTTCGTTCTCATGGATTATGGCGCGGGCTACTGCGACTATCGCTCCGATATGACGCGTACCGTCGTGATGGGCGAGCCCACGCCCGAACAGCTCGACCTGTACGCGCTCGTGCGCCGTGCGCACGAGGAGTGTGTCGCCGCCATCCATCCGGGCGTCGAGGGCAACGACATTTTCAAGCTTTCCAAGAAGATCATTGGCGATGCCGGCTATGGTGATTACTACAACCATGGTCTGGGCCACGGCGTGGGCATTGACATCCACGAGCTGCCCAACTTCAACCGCAGCAAGAACACCATTGAGATCGGCTCGGTTATCACCATGGAGCCCGGCGTGTACCTGCCCGGTGTGGGCGGCGTGCGCCTGGAGGACTACGGCGTGGTTACCGAGAACGGCTACGAGCCCTTCACCAAGACGCCGCATGACCTTCACGTCATCGATTGCTAGTCTACTTCGGTAGATAGTTTGGGGCGGGGCGTCTGGAGCAATTCGGGCGCCCCGCGTTCTCTTTTTATGCGCTCGCTGCAGGCGCCGTCTGCAAGTGTATAATTTCGGTCGTATGTAATTTGGACGCTTGTGCGTTCTGCCCATAAGAAGAAAGGTCTCTATGCCTACCATTTCTACCGCCGACTTCAAGAACGGCCTCGGTCTCCGCATTAAGGACAAGGTCTACACCATCGTCGAGTTCCAGCATGTCAAGCCGGGCAAGGGCGGCGCGTTTGTGCGCTACAAGACCCGCGACATCAAGAGCGGCCGTGTCGTCGAGAACACCTGCAACGCCGGCACCAAGTTCGAGAGCGTCATGCTCACCACCCGTGAGTTCCAGTACCTCTACAACGATGGCACCGACTACATCTTCATGGACAACGAGTCCTATGAGCAGGTTCCCGTTCCCGAGGACATGGTGGGCGAGAACTCCAAGTGGCTGCGCGAGAACGACATCTGCCAGCTGCTTTTCGCCGACGATGAGCTCATGGGCGTGACCCCGCCGATGTTCATCGAGACCACCATCGTCCAGACCGACCCGGGCTTTAAGGGCGATACCGTCCAGGGTTCCACCAAGCCGGCCACGATCGACACCGGCGCTGTCATCCAGGTCCCCATGTACCTCAACGAGGGCGAGGTCATCAAGGTTGACACCCGCGACGGCAAGTTCGTCTCCCGCGTCTAGCAACCAACTCTTCTAGGAGGACTCATGCCCCAGGAAATCAAGATTGACGGTATCGGCATTTCGCCCGATGTTCTGACCGCCATCGTCTCGCGCGCCGTGTCGGATGTCGAGGGCATCGCCTCCGTTGGCGTCAAGGACCTTGCCACCAACCTTGTCTCCATGATGCTCTCGTCCAAGGCCCCGGCTTCCGAGCCGGCGGTCGAGGCCGAGGTCGTCGGCGACAAGCTCGCACTCACCGTGCGTGTCGTGGTGTTCTTTGGCTATCCGTTCAAGAAACTCGCCGAGGCCGTTCGCGCCGCCGTGGTCGCCGCCATCGATGCCCAGGTGGGCGTTGAGGTCGAGCGCGTTGACGTTTGCATCGACGGCCTCGTTTTCCCCAAGGAGTAACCTTTGAGCCTTAAGGTTTATCGCGGGCGCACGCTTGCCCGCAGTCAGGCGCTGCAGCTGCTGTTCCAGGCCGAGGCCACGGACAGCCCGCTCGAGCGCGTCCTCGAGGGCGATTTCCTGATCTCGAAGGGTCCCCTCGACCCCTATGCGCTGGAACTGTGTCGCGGTGCCTACGAGCATATCGACCGTATCGACTGCGCTCTGCGTTCCGTTGCCAAGAACTGGGATCTTGTGCGCATGCCCGGCGCCGACCGCAATCTGCTGCGTATCGCCGTCTATGAGATGCGTTTCCTCACCGACGAGGAGGTCTCGGACGCCATCGTGATCAACGAGGCCGTCGAGCTTGCCAAGGCCTATGGCACCGACCAGTCCGCGTCGTTCGTCAACGGCGTGCTGGGCAAGATCGCCCGCAGCGAGGAGCTGCCGGGCGAGGACCTGTACCAGGAGCTGTTGGCCGAAGATCGCGCTCGCGAGGAGGCCCAGGCTGCCGAGGCGGCCGCCAAGGTCGCTGTTGCTCAGGCTGAGGCTGGCGTGCTGGCCGAGGATGCGGACGCCGCCGAGGCTGTCGTCGACCCCTTCGAGGAGTAGTCATGCCAGAGGGTTCTGTCCGCAACTTTGACGAGATCTCGGACCGTCTGGATCAGATCATCGCTACCGTTCGCTCCAAGGATACGTCCCTGGAGCGTTCGCTCGATCTGTTTGACGAAGCGATTGAGCTGGGTTCCCGCGCGGTCGATATGGTCGACAAGTTTGAGTTGACGCCGCGTGAGGCCGATAAGCTCGAGCAGGAATACGATGAGGATGCGGCAAACGAATCCCAGGATAGCTAGGCCGCATCTCCGGATACGAATGGTTGATGGCATTCATGAAACGCGTGCGTCTTGATGACGAACTGATTTCACAGGGCATCTGCGCCGATCGCGCGGATGCCCTTCGCACTCTTATGGCCGGCTTGGTCTCGAGTGGCGGCGAGCGCTTGACTTCGCCGGGCCTAAAGGTGACGCCGGGCCTACCGCTGCACGTTAAAGGGCGCATTCCGTACGTTGGACGCGGCGGCCTTAAGCTCGAGGGTGCGCTCGATGCGTTTTGTATCGATCCCACGGGCCTTGCCTGCCTGGACGTAGGCTGCTCTACCGGCGGCTTTACCGATTGCTTGCTCAAGCGCGGAGCTGCGACCGTTGTTTCGGTGGACGTGGGTCGCGCCCAGTTCGATTGGTCGTTGCGTCAGGACGATCGCGTGACGCTGCATGAGCGCACAAACGTGACGCAGCTGCCTGAGCTTGGCTATGCCGGTGCCATCGACCTGGCTGTATGTGATGTCTCGTTTACCAGCATCGCGAATATCATTGACGCCGTGCTGGCGTGCCTGAAGCCTTCCGGTTCGTTCTGCACGCTCGTAAAGCCGCAGTTTGAGGCGCCGGCTGCGCTGGTGGGCGAGGGCGGTATCGTGACCGACCCTGCCGTCCGTCGCGATACGCTCGTGGCGGTGATTGAGCTCTTTGCCGCCAAGGGGCTGTTCCCGCGCGACGTGTGCGTGTCGCCCATTCATGGCGCTAAGGGCAACGTTGAGTTTTTCCTGTACGGCACAAGGTTTGCCCCCGGGGAGCGCGCCGACGATGAGCTGCAATTCCAGGTATCGGTTTTGAGCGAGAAAGCTGCAACGCTATGAAGGTCTTTCTGGTTCCCAATTACTACAAGCAAGAGGCGGTCGAGAGCGGCCTGATGCTCGAGCTTTGGCTGACGCGTCAGGGCTATGAGGTCGCATGGGCTGCCGACCAGCGATCGAAGATTCAAAGCACGCCTGATATTGACGGCTCCGATCTGGTCATTACGCTCGGCGGCGATGGTACGTTGCTGCGCGCTGCCCGCATCCTCAACCATCGTGAGATTCCTATCCTCGGTCTTTCCTATGGTCATTTGGGCTTTTTGACGGCCGCGAGTCCCGAGGAGCGCGACATTTTGCAGGTTGTGAGCGATGCCCTGTCCGGCGAGCTCCACGTGAGCCGCCGCGCCACCATCGCCGCCGATATCGTTTCAGTGCGTGAAGACGGCACGAAGGATGTCGTGCGCACGTTTGCCCTCAACGATATGGCGCTTACGCGCGGCCCCCTGTCCGATATGGTTGAGTTTGACATCACGGTGTCCGGCCATCATATCGACCGCCTTCGCGGCGACGGTGTCGTCGTTTCGACGGCGACCGGCTCCACCGGCTACGCGCTTTCTGCCGGCGGCCCCATTGTCAGCCCCGATTACACGGGTATGGTCTGTGTGCCCATCGCCCCGCATACCATTCAGGCTCGTGCTTTTTTGACCTCGCCGAGTGATGTCGTCGAGATCTTTATGTCCGATGATCGCCCGAGCGTGCCGGCGATTGCCATCGACGGACAGTTTATTACCTGTGATGGCACCGTCGAGAGCGTGGCCGTGCGTCGCGGTCCTGGCGATGTGCTGCTGCTGGATTACGGCCCCGAGAGCTTCTATAACTCGGTGAGCCGCGTGTTCTACGGAGTGCGTCATGATCGATGAGCTGCAGGTTTCTAACATTGCACTCATTCGTGAGGCGACGCTGGTGCCGAGTGCCGGCCTGACTGTCCTGACCGGCGAGACCGGTGCCGGCAAGACCGCGCTGCTCTCGGCGCTCAAGCTCATATTGGGCGAGCGCGCGGATTCGTCGACGGTGCGCGAGGGCGAGGCGCTGGCGAGCGTCGAGGCACGCCTGTTCGACGGTCCGCACGACACGGAGGGGTTCACCGTACAGCGTAGCCTTTCTGCCGAGGGCCGCAGCCGCGTAAAAATTGACGGCCGCATCGCCAGCGTGCGTGAGCTTTCGGAGCGCGTCGGCGTGATGATGGATCTGTGCGGTCAGCACGAGCACCAGCGCCTGCTCGATCCGGCGCATCACGTTGCGATGGTTGATGCGTGGGCGGGGCGCTCCGCGCTCGAGGCGCTGGATGCGTACCGCGCCTGCTTTAAGGCATCGCGCGCTGCCGCCAAAGAGGTTCGACGTGTCGAAGAGGCCTCGCGTGCGCAGGGAAGCCGCGTTGAGGAGGCGCGCTTTGCCCTCGAGCGCATCGGCGAGGTCGACCCCAAGCCAGGCGAGTACGAGGAGCTCGAGGAGCTGCTGCCGCGCTCCGAACATGCCGAGGTACTGGTTGCCACAGCTAACGATGCCCATGCATCGCTTGCCGCCGAAGGGGGAGCGCTCGATGCCGTGAACAGCGCCGTGGCAGAGCTTTCCCGTATGGCTAGCGTCGATCGCAAACTGGGTGACATTGCCGATGCGCTTTCGGATGCCTGTATCTCCCTTGAGGATAGCGCGAACGAGCTTCGTGCCTATCGCGATGGCGTCGCCTTCGACCCGCGCGAGCTCGCTCGCATGCGTGAGCGGTATTCCGACCTCAAGGGCCTGTTGCGTCAGTGGGGTCCCACCATGGACGATGTTTTTGCCATGCGCGATCGCTCGCAAGAGCTTCTGTCCCTGGTCGATGATGGCGATGAGCAGATTAAAAAGGCGCGTGAATCACTTGGTGCTGCCGAGCGCGAGTTGTTTGCCGCTGCCAAGGCGCTTAAGCGCGCTCGCAATACGGCGGCCCCGCGCTTCTGCCATGAGGTTGGTCGTCAGATGGCACGCTTGGAGATGGGCGGCGCCGAGCTCGTTTGGGTGTCGCGTGATCTTCCGCGCGCCGAGTGGACGCCGGCGGGTCCTTCGAGCTACGAGCTTTTGTATCGCAGCGGTGCCGGCTTGACGCCGCGACCCCTGCGCCGCATTGCGTCGGGCGGCGAGCTCAGCCGCGTCATGCTGGCAAGTAAGGTTGTCCTCGGTAACGCGGACGGTGTCGATACGCTGGTGTTTGACGAGGTCGATGCTGGTGTCGGTGGCTCCACGGCGCGTGCGCTCGCGGGCGTGCTGGCAGATCTCGCCGCTACGCATCAGGTGATTGTCGTAACCCACTTGGCGCAGGTCGCCGTCATGGCTGACAAGCATTATGTCGTCAGCAAGGAACCGGGCGATGTTCCCCAGACGCATTTGGGCGAGGTAACCGGCGAAGCGCGTACTGCCGAGATCGCCCGCATGTTGAGCGGCGATCAGTCCGAGGCAAGCTTGGCCCACGCAAAGCAGATGCTCGAAGAAGCTCGAGGTTAGGTCGTATCAGCGGTGTTGGTGGGACAAAATAGACTGAAATTTTTGTCCCACTACGCGTTTTACTCCACAACCTTATCCGGCTGGATGAGCTCCTCGTAGTAGCTGATATGCTCACGCGCGTCTTTAATCTCGGGCAGCAGGAAGTTGTAGATGACTTCGATGATCATCGTGGCGCTGATCTTGGAGAACGCGAAGTCACCCGTTGTCAGCAACGCTTCGTGATTGACGGTATTAAAGGTGTAGTCGGCGAGGCGCGCAAGTGGGGATTTGCTGTCACTGCTGATGACGACTACGGTTGCGCCGCAGTTGCGAGCCGCTTTTGCCATGCGATTCAGTCGGCGCGATTTGCCAGAGTTTGAGATGAGCACGATGACGTCACCCGGGCGTAACGTGAGCGCAAAGCCGATTGATGTCTCGCTAATGGTGCTCGCCATGCAGCGCAGGCCCAGCTGCGAAAACTTAAACGTCGCATCGAGCGCGACCGCGTTCGTATTACCCACGGCGGCGAACTCGATAACGCCGGCATTCTTAAGCGCATGCACAACAGCCGCCAGCGTATCGTGGTCGATTCCGTCGATGGTCGCATTAAGCTCGCTTACCTTGGCAGCCAGGATGTTCTTGAGGCTCTGCATCATATTGTCGAGCGAGACCTCGTCGGTCAGGCCCTCGTTGCGCTGGCTTTCCAAATCCCTCGCCAACGAAAACTGAAAGCTGCGGAAGCTACCAAAGCCCAGCTTGCGGCAGAAGCGCGAAACGGTCGCTTCGGACGTGGCAGCGGCGCGCGAGAGCTGAGCCGCCGTGAGGCGTGGCGCCTCGGACTGGTGCTCCAATATATAGTCGACAATGCGCTGCTCGGACTCGCTGTATCCCTGATGGGTACTAATGAGGGAAAGTGCGCTCTTGCTACTATCGGTCATGGATGGCTCCTGGTTGGCATGAAAATCTAACTCGATTTGCAATGCCATAGTATACGGGCATTTTCAATTACAAGATACACCTTGCTGTTTCAAGTGTTGATGGTAAACTTTCACCTACCGTTTACGGTTATGAAAGAACCTTTCACCGGAGAATTGCACCTTGTCTCTTCTCACGCGGACGGTAGGTTGGTATCTTTCAGTTGTGGAAAAACGCGCATTGAAGCGCGTGTAGGGGAGCGCCCGCGGGCGCTGTACTCAAGAAGGAGGGACACATGGCTAAGTTTGACATCATCGCCGCGACCGGTTGCCCGACCGGCATTGCGCACACCTTCATGGCTAAGGAGGCGCTGGAGAAGGCAGCTGCCGAGCGCGGTCTGACCATTAAGGTCGAGACTCATGGCCAGGTCGGTGTCGAGAACGAGCTCACCAAGAGTGAGATCGCTGGTGCCAAGGCCGTCGTCGTCGCAGCCGACAAGGATGTCCAGGCTGAGCGTTTCGCCGGCAAGCCCATGGTTTCCGTTGGTGTTTCCAAGGCCCTGTCCGTTGAGGCCGCCGGTAAGCTGATTGACCGCGCGCTCGCCGCCAAGGGCGACGACACGGTTGCCGCTGCCGCCGATGTCGAGGACGAGGTCGAGGAGAAGGAGTCCATCGGTCACGTCATCTACAAGCACCTCATGAACGGCGTCAGCCACATGCTGGTCTTCGTCGTTGCCGGTGGTGTTCTGACCGCCATTTCGTTCCTGTGGGGCATCACGTCCTTTGATTCGACGGCTGCCGACTACAACAGCTTTGCCGCGATGCTCAAGATTATCGGCGGTATCGCCATGAACCTCATGGTTCCGGTGCTCTCCGCTTACATCGCCGAGTCCATCGGCAAGCGCCCGGCGCTCGTCCCCGGTTTCGTCGCCGGTATGATTGCCATCCAGGGCTTGCCTGTTAACGCCGATACCGGCATGATCGACGCCGGTGGCGCTGGTGTGGGCTTTGGCTTCCTAGGCGGCATCGTCGGCGGCTTCCTCGCTGGCTATGTCATCCTGCTGCTCGAGAAGGTTTTCTCTAAAATTCCTGCGAGCCTTAATGGCCTGAAGGCAATCTTCCTGTATCCGCTGTGCTCTACCGCCATCGTCGGTCTGGTCATGCTTGGTATTTCCGGCCCCATGGCTGCCATTAACCAGGGCATGATGGATTTCCTGCAGAGCCTCGGTAACTCCGGTCCGGTGATCCTTGGCCTGGCCATCGGCTGCATGTGCGCCTTTGATATGGGCGGCCCGGTCAACAAGGCTGCTTACGCTACTGGCACCTTCCTGCTCGGTACCGCTCTCGAAGCTGGCGTCGGCACCGACACCTACAACTTCGGCACCAACTTCATGGCTGCCGTCTCCGCCGCCTGCATCGTTCCGCCGCTGATCACCACCTTCGCCGTCGTCGTCGGCAAGAAGTACTTCAGCCAGGAGGATCATGACGCCGGTATCGTCAACCTCATCCTTGGTTGCACCCACATCACCGAGGGCGCCATTCCGTTCATGACCAAGAACATCTGGCCCGTCATGCCCATCATGATGCTCGGTTCCTCCATCGCTTCGATCCTGACCATCATGTTCAACGTCCACGACCCGGCGCCCCACGGTGGCTTCCTGGTCCTGCCCGTTGTCGAGAACGGTCCCCTGTGGGTCCTCGCGATCCTCATCGGCGCCGTGGTCGGCGGCATCCTGTTCGTGGCCTTCAAGAAGTACGACTTCGAGAAGAACCAGAAGGCCGCTCCTGCCGCCAAGCCGGTTGAGGCCCCCAAGGCCGCTGCCGTCGAGGCCCCCAAGGCCGAGGCTGCCGATTTCGTCAAGGTCGAGAACGTCTTTGTCGCCGAGGACTTCGCTTCTCGTGACGAGGCCCTGAGCTTTGTCTCCAACCAGGCCGTCAAGGCCGGTCTTGCCACCGACGCCGACGCCGTGATGAACGCATTCCTGGCTCGCGAGGCCGAAGGCACCACGGGCATGATGGAGGGCTTCGCCATCCCGCATGCCAAGTCCGACGCCATCACCGAGGCCGCCGTCATCGTCGTCAAGGACGAGTCCGGTGTGACCGGTTGGGACACCATGGACGGCGCTCCCGTCAACGTGGCTATCGCCCTGCTCATCCCCGGTGCCCAGGCCGGTACCACGCACCTCAAGATCCTGTCCAAGGTTGCCGAGGCGCTCATGGACGAGGACTTCCGTGCCACCGTTAAGGGTTCCACCGACGCCGCCGAGATCGCCAAGACGATTAACGCCCGTCTGGTCTAACCCCACGGCTAGCGATTAACATTGCCCCCTGTGCAAAAGGCGAGGACTCCACCAGGAGCCCCCGCCTTTTTTCTTGCCCTCCCATAAGTTGCGGTGAAATAGGGACTGTTTAACCGTTTCAACCCCAAATCCAGTCCCTATTTCACCGCAACTTACAGAGAGGGGCATAGAAGGTCCTACCTGTCGAGTCGTTGTCGCGGACAGATTATCAGCTAGAATTCCGTTCGGCCGATATTGCTCTGGACCGACTGAGTTTCCGCAGCTTGCTCGCCGTGCGGGGCGATTAAGTTTGTCGCGAGTTCCGCACGCAAAGGACAGCACTTAATGTGCTGTCCGTCTTGCGCAGGACTGTAGAGCAGCAAACTTAATCGCCCCGCACGGCGAGCAAGCGGCGAGCCCAGACATCTGTCCAACAATTCGTGTGAAACACAATGAAAAACCGTTTGATGTGAGTTAATATAAACAACGTCGTGAATCTGACTCCTGCCACATGCATGACAGGGGTTAAACACAAAAAAGGAGTCAATTATGGTTTCTGAGAAGGCTACCCTCGTTAATCCTCAGGGTCTGCACATGCGTCCGGCTGGTCTGTTCGCCTCCACCATGGGCAAGTACGCCTGTGACGTGACGGTCGTCACCCCCGAGAAGGAGGTCAACGGCAAGTCCCCGATGGCACTTATGGCTGCTGGTATCCCCTGCGGCACCGAGGTCGAGGTCAAGTGCGACGGCGCTGACGAGGCCGAGGCTCTGGCTGCTGCCATCGAGCTCATCAAGAGCGGTCTTGGCGAGTAGAACTCAAACGGGTCGCATGTTGAACAACTAAGTTCATATTTGGGGGCGCAGCGACCTGTTGTAAGGTAGCTGCGCTCTTTTGTCATGGATATGGCAAAACGCTTTATCACATGACACGGAGAGAGGAATGGGAATGTATCAGGGAGTCAACGCTTCCGAGGGCATCGGTATCGGCACCGTCATGGTCGCCGTCGATCCCGACTTGACGTTTGAGCCGCACGAGGTTGCTGATTCGGCAGCAGAGAAGGAACGCTATCAGTCCGCTCTTTCGGTCTTCTGCGAGAAGACCCAGGCTCAGGCCGACCATATGAAGGAGACGGTGGGCGAGGCCGAGGCCGAGATCATGAGCGGACACATTGTCCTGGCTCAGGACCCGGGCATGACTGACGCCATCAACGCCGCCATTGACGGCGGTACCTGCGCCGAGCAGGCGCTCATGGACACCTCGACCATGTTTGAGAACATGTTCCTGTCCATGGACGACGAGATGTTCCGTCTGCGCGCGGCCGACATCGCCGACATCCGCACCGGTATTCTGGCCGAGCTGCTGGGCAAGGAGGTCGTCGACCTTTCCGTCCTGCCCGAGAACACCGTCGTTGTCGTGCACGACCTCACGCCGTCCATGACCGCCACGATCGATAAGGCCCACGTTGCCGGCATCGTCACCGAGACCGGTGGCCGCACGTCGCACTCCGCGATCATCGCGCGCGCCCTCGAGATCCCGGCTGTCCTTTCGGTTTCCAACAGCTGCACCGCACTGCGCAATGGCATGACCGTTGTCGTCGACGGTGGCAAGGGTATCGTCGAGGCCGATCCCGATGAGGAGACGCTCGCCGCTTACACTGCCAAGGCCGAGGCTTTCGCTGCCGAGAAGGCGGCTCTCGAGGCCTTCCGCGGCAAGCCGTCCGTGACTGCCGACGGCATCAAGAAGATCATTGCCTGCAACATCGGCAACCCCGATGACGTGCCCAACGCGCTCGATCACGATGCCGAGGCTATCGGCCTGTTCCGTTCCGAGTTCCTGTTCATGGACTCTGCTGAGCTTCCTTCCGAGGAGGAGCAGTTCAACGCCTACCGTAAGGTCGCCAGCGCGCTCAAGGGCGCTCCGGTCATCATCCGCACGCTCGATGTGGGTGGCGACAAGGAGATTCCGTACCTGCACATGGTCAAGGAAGAGAACCCCTTCATGGGCTTCCGCGCCGTGCGTTACTGCCTGGCCAACCCCGACCAGTACAAGGTCCAGCTCCGCGCCCTGCTGCGCGCCAGCGCCTTCGGTGACGTCAAGATTATGATCCCGCTCGTCACCTGCGTCGAGGAAGTCTTGGCTGTCAAGGAGCTCGTCGAGCAGTGCAAGACCGAGCTGACCGAAGAGGGTCGCAAGTTCAACGAGAACATCGAGGTCGGCATCATGGTCGAGACGCCTGCAGCCTCGCTGCTCGCTGACCGCCTGGCCGAGGTCGCCGACTTCTTCTCCATCGGCACCAACGACCTGATCGGCTACACCATGTGCGCCGACCGTGGCAACGACACCATCTCCAACCTGTACCAGGTTTACTATCCCGCCGTGCTCCGCTCGCTCAAGAACATCATCGAGAGCGGCGTGAAGGCCGGCATCATGGTCGGTATGTGCGGCGAGGCCGCTGCCGATCCGTTGCTCGAGCCGCTGCTGATCAGCTGGGGCCTGGAGGAGTTCTCGATGAGCGCTCCGTCCATCCTGCGCGCCCGCAAGACCATCAGCCAGTGGACCAAGGCCGAGTGCGACGAGCTCGCCGAGAAGGCGCTCGCCTGCAACACCGCTGCCGAGGTCAAGGCACTGCTCGAGTCCGCAGCTCGCTAATTTGGTATCAGAGGTAACCGCGTGGTTGGAATGGGCCGGCCACGCGGCCCTCACATATACAGGGGGTACTGTAAATGTTCTACACGCTAACCGCTAACCCGGCTGTCGACATGACGGTTTCGAGCTCTCCGCTCGAGCCCGACGAGAACGTCCGCACCGGCTCGGCCAGCTATACGGCTAACGGCAAGGGCCTCGACGTGTCCTTCGCCTTTAAGAAGATGGGCGTCGACACCGTCGCGCTCGGTTTCTTCGCCGGCTTCACGGGCAAGTTCATCGTCGAGGAGGTCATGAACCTGGGTTGCCTCTGCCGCCCGGTCTGGACCGACGGTATCACGCGCATCAACACCTACGTCAACGATGGCCAGCACGAGTACGGCATCCTGAACCCCGGTGCTCCGATCACGCCGCAGCACCAGGAGGAGCTCTACAACATCCTGGACACCGCGGGCGACCTTGAGTGCCTGATCGTCTCCGGCTCCGTGCCTCCCAAAGCTACGCCCGACTTCCTGGCTCAGGTCATGGAGCACGCTCAGGCCCGTGGCGCCGACGTCGTCCTGGACCTGTCCTCCGACAAGCTCAAGGAGCTCGCTCACAAGAAGCCGCTGCTCATTAAGCCGAACCATCACGAGATGAAGGCTATCTTCGGCGTGCCGGTCGACACCGACGACGAGGTCCGCGTTGCCATGAAGCTGGCTCACGAGGCCGGCGTCCAGAACGTGCTGCTCACCCGTGGTAGCCGCGGTGACGCTTACTTCTCCAACGGCGAGGACATCTGGTATGCCAAGCGTGAGTTCAACATCAAGCTTGTCTCTTCCGTCTGCGCCGGCGACTGCACCCTCGCTGCGTTCCTGCACAAGTGGTACAGGGATCGCGACAACGTCGAGGAGGCCATGAAGCTCGCTATGGCCACCGGCGCCAACGTTGCCGAGTCCGTCGGCATCGGCGACTTCGGTCACGTCGACGAGTACAGCAAGCGCGTTGCTGTCCGCAAGCTCGATCGTCAGTAATCGAATCGCGACATATTCGTGCGCATGCGGCGCCCCGGTTTCGGCTGGGGCGCCTTTTTTGTTCCGTCATTGGAGAGAGATGCTCTGCCGTACTTCATCGCTTCCACACCGTTCACCGAGTTGTCCTAGCCTTTTACCGATGGGTGGAATATACTTTCATCAACACGTTACTTCGTGAAAGGAACATTCATGATTTACACGCTCACTGCAAATCCCGCCATTGACTACAACATCGCCTGCGATGGCCTTGCTGCCAACACCGTCACGCGTACCCGTAACGCCGTCTACACGCCCAACGGCAAGGGTCTCAACGTCTCGTTCACCCTCGATCACTACGGTGTCGACACCACGATCCTGGGCTTTTTCGCCGGCTTCTCGGGCGAGTTTATCGTTAAGGGCGCCGAGGCCCTGGGCGTGCCCGTCAAGCCCGTGTGGACCGACGGCATTACGCGCGTCAATGTGTTCCTCAACGCCGGCCCCGACACCGAGTACAACATGGTCAACGCCGGTGCCGCCATCAACGAGGCCAACGAGCAGGAGATGTTTGAGCTCATCGATTCGCTCGATGACATGACCTGCCTGGTCATCAGCGGCTCGCTGCCTCCCAACACTTCCGAGGGCTTCCTGGCCGAGGTCCTGCGCCGCGTTAAGGCCAAGGGTGCTGAGTTCGTCCTCGACATCTCAAGCCATCAGCTGGCCGACCTTATTGCCATGGAGCCGCTGCTGATCAAGCCTAACGACGACGAGCTACTCGATATCTTTGGCATTAAGGTGAGCGGTGGCGACGATGAGTCCGTCAAGGGCGCTATGGCCGAGCTGCACGCCAAGGGCGCCAAGAACGTGCTGCTGACCCTCGGTGGCGCCGGTGCGTACTTCTCCAACGGCGAGCACATCTGGTTTGCCAATCGCACCTTCGACGTCAAGCTGCTGTCGACGGTGTGCGCCGGCGATTCCTCGCTCGCTGCCTTCCTGTCCGTATGGCACGACGCTCCCGAGCGAGTCGAGGACGCCCTGCGCCTTTCGATGGCTACCGGCGCCAACGTGGTCGAGTGCCCCGGTCTGGGCGATTTTGCCAAGGTGGACGAATATAAGAAGCACATCGAGGTTTGCCAGGTCTGCTAGCAGCATCGATACGTCGTTGCCGAACACCCGCTTTGGATTACCAAGGCGGGTGTTTTTTTGCGCGCTGAACGTATGTGGCGTCTGCTGTCTTGTTTTATCTAATCGACGACGCGATTGCGTGTGCGCGCTTTCTTGTTTCTTGTTAGACTTCTTGAGAACCATCGATTAACGCTCACAAGTGCAGGAGGCCATAGGCATGTGCAATGTTTCGCTCAACGGTACTCAACCGTCCGATGCGTCCCTGCGCGTCCTGTGCGCGCTTGAGGCGGCTGGTCTTGAGGCTTGGTACGTGGGCGGTTGGGTGCGCGACGCCCTGATGGGTTGCCCCAGCCACGATGTTGATATGTGCTGTAGCGGCCTGTGGCAGGAGTCCAAGGTGGCGCTCGAGGCCGCTGGTATCGCGGTCGTGGAGTCGGGCATTAAATTTGGCGGAATCACGGCTATTTCCGATGGCGAGCGTATCGAAGTCACCACGTACCGTCTGGATGGCTTTTACACCGATGGTCGCCATCCCCAGAGTGTGGAGCGTGCCGCCTCGCTCGAGGACGATCTGGCGCGCCGCGACTTTACCGTCAACGCTATGGCATGGCATCCCGAGCGCGGGCTTGTCGACCGCTACGACGGCCAGGGTGACTTGGAGCGCAAGCTGATTCGCGCTGTCGGCGATCCCAAGCGTCGCTTTAACGAGGACGCCCTGCGCATGTTGCGTGCGGTGCGCTTTGCCTGCCGCCTGGACTTTATGATTGAGCCCGAGACTAAGCGCGCGCTTGCCGAGTGCGCGCCGCTGCTCGACGCCGTGGCGCGCGAGCGTGTGGGTATTGAGCTTGAGGGCATTCTTTCGACCGGTCATGGGGGAGATGCGATGCTGCGCTACCCCGAGCTCATCTGTGCCGCCGTGCCCGAGCTGGCAGCGGGTCGCGGCTTTGATCAGCGAAGTGTCTATCATGCGTTTAACGTTTACGAGCATATCGCCCGTGTGCTGACGGTGGCAGGGGAGCTTGCGCTGTGCGACGGCGTCGCGCCCTCGTCGAGCCTTATGTGGGCGGCGTTTTTGCACGATGTGTCCAAGCCCGATTGTTTCACGGTCGATCACGCCGGCAGCGGACACTTCTACGGTCATCCCGAGCTCGGCGCCAAGAAAGCGCGCGTCATTATGGATCGCCTGTCGCTCTCGCACGACCTGGTGCGCGACGTGTGCCTGCTCATCAAATATCACGACAAGTCGCTGCGCCCAGAGCGCTCCTGCCTGCTCAATATGATGCGCGCGCTTTCGGGCGAGGGCGTCGATACGTCGCGTCTGATTGACGAGCTCATGGATCTTAAGCGTGCCGACACGCTCGGTAAGGCCCCGTCGTGCTTCTATTACGTTGAGACGATTGAGGAGATGCGCGCGATGGCGTACGAGCTGCTGAAGGCGGGGGAGCCCTATACGCTCAAGATGCTCGCCATCAACGGCGGCGACCTGATCCGTGCCGGAGTCAAGCCCGGGCCGGAACTGGGGCAGCTACTCAACTCCGCCCTCGACGCCGTGATCGAAGACAACATCCCCAACGAGCGCGAAGCTCTTTTGGTCCATCTCAACTTGAATTAGCTACCCAGTTTACCTGTGTGTTCCATAACCTGCCGACAATTTTTCGGCAATTTGGAATTTCTTCTTGCGTTGATGTTTTTTGTCCCGTAATATATTTCCTCGCAGCACGGCAGTGCAGATGTCATGTGGCCCGTTCGTCTAGCGGTTTAGGACGCCGCCCTCTCAAGGCGGAGATCACCAGTTCGAATCTGGTACGGGCTACCACTTCTTTTCTGCTGAGCCCTATGGCCCGTTCGTCTAGCGGTTTAGGACGCCGCCCTCTCAAGGCGGAGATCACCAGTTCGAATCTGGTACGGGCTACCACGCATCTGATACCCGGACTTCCCATGGAAGGCCGGGTTTTTTATTTTCAAACAACCGTCTGCAATTCCCATTTGAACCAGAGCTTTGCGTTCTGCTTATGGTCCTTGCGGGTACAATATCCAAGATATTTTGACTGTTAGAAGGAGTCTCATGACGGAGTCCTCTCAGCATACGTCTAAGCCCCAGGTTGAGGTTGAGGCCTCGGGCGGAGATGACAATAAGAGCGCACGCCGCGGCGCCATCTTTATCGGCGTTGTGCTGGTGTGTTATATCGTCTATCTGGTGGTAACCGGGCAGATGGGGCAGTTCTGGGCCGCTATGTCGAGCGTCCAGGCGCCATGGCTCGTTGTCGCGTGTCTTTGCATGTTCATGTATCTGTTCTTTGGCATTGTGGCCTATGCGATCGCCGTCTGGCTCGACCCATATTCGCCCGTCGGCATCCGCGACCTGATCTCGGTCGAGGCGAGTGGTATCTTCTTTGGCAACCTGACGCCCATGATGATGGGCTCGACTCCCGCCCAGATCTACCGCCTGACCAAAGCGGGCCAAAATGTCGGCGAGGCCGGCGCCACGCAGTTCACGCGCTTTATCGTGTACCAGTTTGGCCTCGTTGCCTGGGGCGCTATCCTACTGCTTGCTCGCATGCCGTTTTTTGCCGAGCGCTATGGCGACATGACGTTGCTGTGCGTCTTTAGCTTTGGTGGGCACTGCTGCATCTTGCTGGGCATCTTCGCCGTCGCGCTCATGCCTAAGACCGTCACGCGCGTCGCCCATTGCATCATCAATTGGCTTGAGCGCATTGGTGTCTCGGCCACTAAGATCGAGGGATGGCGCACGTTTGTCGATGGCGAGATCTACTCCTTCTCCGAGAAGTTCAAGCTTTCAGCCGGACATTTTTCTTCCATGCTGCTCACGGTGGTCATCACCATGCTGCAACTCGCGTTTTTCTATCTGGTGCCGTATTTCCTGATGCTTGCCTTTGGCCACCACGAGGTCGACTTTTTCTCGGTCATGGCCGCGAGCGCCTTTGTCCAGTTGCTGAGCTCTGCGGTCCCCTTGCCCGGTGGTACCGGCGGTGCCGAGGGCGGCTTCGCGCTGTTTCTGGGTCATTTCTTTGGGTCGGCTTCGACCGCCGGCTATCTGCTGTGGCGCCTCATTACGTTTATTGCGCCGACCATTTTGGCTGCGCCCCTGCTGGGACTTAAGAGCGCCCACAACGAGAGCATCCATGCGCGCTGGGATCATGTTATGCGCAAGCTCGGCCGCACGCCTCAGACGCCGTCTAAGCCTGCCAAGCCCCATCCCGTGACTGCTGTTACCGTGGATCCCAATCAGCATACTCAGAAGGCTTCTGGGGCCGTCAAACCGGCGCGCAAGGCCTATGTACGCCAGACGGGCGACGGCATTCGCGTGTCTCCGGCTGCCCTGAACAAGAAAAAACATCCTAAGGAGCAATAGCGCGGTCGTGCGTTCTTCATGATGGCGGGCATTTTTGTGCTATATGAGAGATAATCCTCTTACGTAGATTATCTCTCATCTGTTGATGAATGATCGCATACCGAAAGGAAACGTCCATGGTCACCAGCAAACCGCGTCTTGACCGCCGTATCGTTCGCAGCCGCAATGCCATCCTTTCTGCTTTTGAGCGCTTGCTTATGGAAAAGCCGCTGGCGGACATTACGGTGAGTGCCATCGCACGCGAGGCCAATGTCGACCGTAAGACCTTTTACGTGCACTTTGGTACGGTTGACGGACTGCTCGATGCTATTGCCGAGGACGTCGTGGAGACTATCGTCGACTCGGTCGAGAAAACGCTTGCTTCCATGGACGGCGACACCAACGAGCGCGCCCTTGGCGCGGCGGCGACCTTCTTTAAAACCGTTAACGAGGCGCTGTGCAACAACCTCGTGCTCAATCGTCAGCTGATCGAGAACATTCCGCTCGATGATTTTATGGCTCGTCTTCGTGCACCGCTCGAGCACGAGATTGCCGAGCGCGATCTGCTGCCCCAAGGTCTCAAGGACGAGATGTTCGACTACTATCTGGCGTTTTTGCTGTCGGGTATTATCGGTATCTATCGCACGTGGGCGCTGTCTGACGGCTCGGTTCCTATTGAGCGCGTCTCTGAGGTCGCCAACGACCTGACTCTCAACGGCCTGTCGAGTCTGGAATCTCGCTTGGACTAGGCCTAGTTGGGCTCGTCGGCGTGGAAATTCTTGTTCACGAGGTTCTCCGGCGCCTTGTAGACCTCGCCGGCGTAGGAGCTATAGCCTGAGGATCCTTAAATGAAAGTCCAGTTTATCCTTCCCACTCCAATTGGGAATCCTCCGATGCGCCTTCGCACGCTCGCATGACCTCGATACCATGCGAGCGTGCGAACTCGACGAGCTCTGCGTTGCGGGCGTTTATGGTGCCGAAGGCGGCGGGGCACACGATAAGGCGCAGGCAGTGGACGAGGAGCTCTTTGGCGCGGGCTATGGTTTTATCCCCGATCGGCTCGAAGGCGTGCTCGGCCACGCATTCCGCCGCCAGGTCGCGCGCGAGCTCGCAGTCGATGTCCCCTTCGTGCAGAACGCCCGCGTAGAACGCCTTGCCCTGCCGGATGAGCTGGCGAAACACAGCCGACCCCGTACCTGCGCCGGCGATGACGAACGTGTGTGCATCGCCGTGCGGGCGTCCAATTTCCACGCTGCCGAAGCGCTCGTTGAAGGTGCCATGTTGAAGGCCGTAGAGCTCGCCAATCGTCTCGCGCGTGAATATGTCCTCGGGTGCGCCGGCGCGGAAGACCCGGCCGTCCTTCACGCAAATCACCTTGTCGGCGCTTTTCTGCGCGAGCTCGAGTTCGTGGATGGACATGATGACAGCCACATTCCGCGATTTCGCAAGGTGGCGAAGTATTCGCAGCAGGTCGATCTGGTAGCGGATATCGAGATACGACGTGGGCTCGTCGAGAACGAGCACACGCGGATCCTGCGCGATGGCGCGTGCGAGCATGACGCGCTGGCGTTGCCCGTCGCTTATCTGCATGAAGTCGCGCTCGGCGAGTTCTTCCACATGTGCGGTTTTCATGGCCTCGTCGACCCGACTATGGTCGTCAGGCGAGAGTGTTCCCATTCGCCCGGTGTAGGGGTGCCTTCCCGCCTCTACGATATCGCGGCAGGTGAGGAGTTCGGTCCGGGGGCGATCTGTCAGCATAACGGCAAGGTTCCTTGCGAACTCCGCCGTCTTCCATCGGGAAATCTCCCGCCCGTCGAGCTCGATCGCGCCGGCAAGCGGTGCCAGATGGCGTGTGATGGTTTTCAAGATGGTCGACTTGCCCGAGCCGTTCGGCCCGATGAGCGCCACGACGTCGCCCGTGCGAACCTCCAGATCGACGCCTTCGACTACGACCTTCTTGTCGTAGCCCGCCGACAGGTCGCTTATGCGGAAAAGCGGCGCTCCGTCAGCCTGCGTTTCAACCGGGGTTTCGAGGTTCGACTCCGCTCGGAGCGTTTTGGGCCGCGGCACAAATTTCCCCATCTACCTCACCCGCTTCTTCAACATGAGCGCGATAACCACCGGCGCGCCGAAGATGGCGGTGACGGCGCTGATGGAAAGCTCGACGGGAGAGAACAGCGTGCGCGCGATCAAATCGCAGCCCGCGCAGAAGATGGCGCCTCCCAAGAAGCACGCAGGAATCACGCGGATGGGCTTCGACGACTTTATCGCCGACTTCACGAGATGTGGAACCGCGATGCCTACGAACGACACCGGACCGGCGAACGCGGTCACGCAGGCGGAGAGCATGCTCGCTAGAAGAACGAGCACCACGCGGAAGCGTGCGACGTTCACGCCGACGCTTTTCGCGTAGGCTTCTCCCAGCTGGAAGGCGGAAAGGGGCTTCGATATCGCGAATACGCATGCGCTCACGGTGATCACCACGACCGCGATGACCGCGACGTCGTCCCAGCTCGAACCCGAGAAGCTACCCAAAGACCAGTTGTGCAGGTTCACGATGGACTGGTCGTCGGCGAAGGCGATGAGGAAGTTCGTCGCCGCCGAGCAGATGTATCCCACCATGACGCCCGCCACGATGAGCATGGCCATGGAACTTATGCGCCGTGCGATGAGGAGCACGAAGCCGATGGTGATAAGCGAGCCCAGAAACGCTGCGGCCACCATGGCCAGCGAGGACATGGCCTGGTTCGCGCCCAGAAGTACGATCATCGTAAGCGCTACGACGAACTTTGCACCCGAGGAGACGCCCAAGATGAACGGGTCGGCGATGGGGTTGTTGAAAAACGTCTGCAGCAGGAACCCGGAGAGCGAAAGTGCCCCGCCGAGAAGCACGGCTGAAAGCACGCGCGGCAGGCGAATCTCCCAGATGACTTGGCTTTCCATGGAATTTGCCGCGCCGCCCGAAAGGATGCCGGGGATGTGGTCTGCGGGCACGAGCACGCTCCCGATGCACAGATTGGCCCCGACGAGCACGATGAGGGCAACAGCGAGCAGCGCCGTCACGACGCGACACCGCGCGGCGCGCCCCGATTCGTCGTATGCCATGGAAAGTCGGTTTCTCATGGCGCTAGCCGAGCTTCCTCAGATAATGGAAGTCGCTCGCGTCATCGCCGGCGAACGCCCCGTGCAGCTCGTCGATAATGTCGGCGGTGGAAGTCATCTGCTGGTACATGTCGGCGCTTGTGACCCAGACGTTGCCGTTCTTCACGGCTTTGAACTGCGACAATAGCGCGTTTTTGCCTACGAAGTCGTTCAAGGTGGCAACCGATTCGTCGATGGTGCCGTTGTAGACGATGATGTCGGCATCCTTCGCCATTGCGTAGAAGCGCTCCATTTCGAGCGTTACTGACGAACCTGACGTCGACGCCGACTGCGCGTCATCGAGCGCGTAGCTGCCGCCTGCAAGCTCGATCATCTGCGCCACGTAGTCGCCCGCCCGCCGCGTGACGGCGGCCCCGTTCGAGTTAATGTAGAAATACGCCACGGTTTTACCTGACGACGCGAGCCCCGACGTTTGCTCGACGCGGGCCTTCTGCTCGTTGAACAGGTGCATGGCCTCGTCTTCCTTGTCGAACAGGACGCCGAAAAGCTTAATCCACTCGACGCGCCCGAGTGCTTCGGGCTCGCTCGACGACTGTTCGGTGAGCACGACGAGCCCGAGCTTCTGCAGCTTTTCCTTCACATCGGGCGTGTGGTTGATCATGGTGTTCTCGATGGCGAGCGTGCAGCCCGAGGCCGATATTCGCTCGTAGTCGGGCGCGCTGTACTTGCCGCCGTAGGCGATCGCCCCACTTTCGAGCGCGCTTTTGAAGCCCGCGACCGAGCAATCGTCGGCCTTCGTGCCCGACATTAAGATATTGTCGTTCGCATCGAGCGCGTCGACCAGGCACATCGTTGCCGACGACACGAGGTACACCTTGTCGGCGGGGCGCCTTATGACCGCGATGTCGGAGCTCAACCCATCAGGTACCTTCGCATCTTGCGGCACCACGAGGAAGCGCTCCCCGTTCGAAATGCAGATAAGCCGCAGGCCGCCTTCGTACTCGTCGACAGTGAAGTGCTTGGCGTATTCAAGCTGAAGCGCCCCCGTCGGCTCCCAGCCGCAGCCCAAATCGGCGTTGTGGAAGTCGGCCGCGGCGCTTGAAGCCGTTCCCGCAGGGGAGCCGCCGCTTGCATCGTTGCCCGATTTCTCCTTCATGGTGGATGAGTCGAAGTGGAGCGTGTAGTCGATGGTATGCGGCGTCGACATGGCGACGGTCTCGGCCGACACGGCGATGTCCTCGTCGAGCGTGACGGGTATCTCGAACGTGGAGTTGCCGCCGTCGTTTACGGGCGCGTAGTCCACGCCGTCGACGGTCATCTTGTCGTAGTTTGAACTCGACCAGGTGATGGTCGCGGTGTAGGTGTCGCCATCCTTCACAATTGTGGTGGGTGAGGCGATGCTTGCGCGCCCTGACCCGCCGGAAAGCGAGACACTCACAGTGTATTCCTGAGAGCCCGCCGTGCCACCGGTCGCGTTCGGGCTCGCACTGCACCCCGCGAAGGGAATCGCGAGCAGGGCGACGAGAACGCAGGCGATCGCGCGCGCCGCGATGCTGTGGCGCTTCCTGTTTTCCCCCTTGGGAAGAATCGACCGCATGGCGTTACTTCAGTGCGTCGGCGCGCAGATCGACGCCGGCGGATTCGAACACGAGCGTGCGGTCGTACCACTGCTCTTTTCTAATACTCCACGCGGCACAGGCGGTGTCCTCGTCGAGCGCATCAACGGGCACGTCGTAGGTGTACTTGCCTTCCGCGTTTTCCACATAGGGGATGAAGTCGGCCTCGCTCGCGGCGGCAGCCTCGTCGCCCGTGCCCATGAAGAGCTTGCCGTAGCCCGTGCCGGAAAGCGTCATCACGCAGTGCATGGAGCCGTTTTCCACGATGAGCTGGGCGTCCACAATCCTGAACATGTTCGAGCTGGAATCTACGGTGATCGGATAGGTGCCGTCGGCCACCTTGTCGGCGGTGATGGGGGCAGCGCTTGCGTCCTCGGGCGCATCGGCCGCCTGTTCGGTTTTTTCCTGGGAATCGGCATCGCTTGCCTTTGCGCTGTCGATTGAATTTCCGCCGCAGCCGGCGAGCGAGAACGCGAAAAGCGCCGCCGACAGGGCGAAGGCGAGGGTTTTCTTCAACATGAAGGGGTTCCTTTCAATCGCTTCGACCGCCCGCGCCGTGCGGTGGGCGGGCGGGATGCGAATGCAACGGGCATGCGCCGTCAGTCGGGGAAGGCGCATGCCCGTTGCACGGGGACGCGACCGGCGCCCCCGTGCGCGGCGAGTTTACAGCTTGGCGATGGCGTCGTCCACGTGCGAGACGTAGATGTCGTCGACCGCGACGTTCTGTCCCAGACCCTGGAGCAGGCACGTCACTTCGAAGCCGGCGGCCACGAACTTCGAAGCCCAGCTGTCGGGGTCGGTCTCGTCTGCCATGTCGTTGTTCGCGTGGTCGCCCGCGACCACCATGAACGGCGCGAGCACGGCCTTCTTGTAGCCTGCGGCGCTCGCGGCGGCGATAACATCCTCGCAGGTCGGTTCAGCCTCGACGGTGCCGACGAAGAACTGCGTCAAGCCCTCGTTCTTAAACACTTCCTGCATCTTGGCATAGTCGGCGTTGGAATCGGCTTCGGTGCCGTGGCCCATGAGGCACAGCGCCGTCTTGCCGTCGTCGAAGGACGCCATGTTCTCCTTAATGGCTGCGGCCACCTTCTTGTAGTCGTCGTCGGAGGTGAGCAGCGGGTCGCCGAGCGAGATTTTGTCGAACTTGTCGGCGTACTTGTCGAGCTCGTCTTTCACGTCGGTGTATTCCAGGCCACCCATGAGATGCGTCGGCTGCACGACGATTTCCTTCACGCCGTCTTCCACGCAGCGGTCGAGCGCCTCGGTCATGTTGTCGATCGTGATGCCGTCGCGCTTCTTCAGCTTGTCGATGATGATCTGCGCGGTGAAGGCGCGGCGGATGTCGTAGTCCTGCCAGTACTTCTCGCGGATAGCGTCTTCGATGGCGCCGATGGTGATGTGGCGCGAGTCGTTGTAGCTCGTGCCGAAGCTCGTGACGAGGATGACCGGCTTCACGGCCTTCTCCTTTTCACTCGATTTTTCGGAACTCGCGGAGGTGTTGGAGCAGCCCGCGAGCGCGACTCCGGCGAGCGCGACGGCTCCGGTTGCTGCGGCGCTCATGAAGCCGCGGCGTGACATCTGGTCGGACATGGTTTTTCCTTTCCTCGGTTTGCCGGTCCCCCGGCGACAGTTGCTTGTCGGCACAAGCGAAAGAAAAGCGCACCCCTCGGGGTTCACAAGGAGCTAACGCCACGGCGATGCCGTGAGGAAAAGGCGAAGCAGTCTGGCTTGGGGCGCGAGGCGGTTCGCCCGCGCGTCCTATACAGTAATGTCCCTTGCCCAGGATTCCCACCTGGTTCCCTCCGCAAGCCAGCGCGGGCTGTGCGGGCGCCGCGCCGGTCATTTCCTTTTATCCGATTGTCATATGCTCGTTGCCGAAACTTTTACTATGATAGTGGGCACTTGTGAACGTGTCAAAGCCAGGGCGGGCGGCATTGCGCCTCTTGCCTGCGTATTTGCGCCCATTGCTGCCGCAGGCGCCGTGTTTTGCCCGCTGCGCGAATGGCGGCGTAAACGGTTGCGATGAGAAACGGGAAGGGAAGGCTCGGATGATTCATATCGTTGGCGCAGGCTCGGGCGCCGCCGACCTTATCACGCTGCGCGGGGCGCGCCTTCTGCGCGCGGCCGACGTGGTCGTTTGGGCGGGAAGCCTTGTGAACCCCGAGCTGCTCGCCGAGTGCAAGGAATCCTGCACCGTCTACGACAGCGCGCACATGACCTTGGAGGAAGTGCTCGACGTGATGTGCGCGGCAGATGCGCGGGGCGAGGAAGTGGTGCGCCTGCACACGGGCGACCCGTGCCTGTACGGCGCCATCCAGGAGCAGATGGACGCGCTCGACGCGCGCGGCGTGGACTACGAGGTGGTGCCTGGCGTGTCGAGCTTTTGCGGTGCCGCGGCGGCGCTTCGCCAGGAATACACGCTGCCGGGAATCAGCCAGTCGGTCGTGATCACGCGGCTTTCCGGACGTACCCCCATGCCCGCGGGCGAGGGCATGCGCACCATGGCGGAAAGCGGCTCGACTATGGTCATCTTCCTGAGCTCGGGTATGCTCGCCGAGCTTTCCGCCGAGCTTTTGGCCGCGGGCCGCAGCTCCGACGAGCCGGCGGCGCTCGTGTACAAGGCGACCTGGCCTGAGGAGCGCGTGGTGCGCTGCACAGTGGGCACGCTCGCCGATGCGGGCGCGCGAGAGGGCATCGACCGCACGGCGCTCGTGGTGGTGGGCCGCGTGCTCGGAGCTCGCGGCGGACTTGCGCACGACGGCGCGCAAGCGGAGTCGTACGAGCGCAGCAAGCTTTACGACCCTTCGTTTGCCACGGGGTATCGGAAGGCGAGCAGCTAACGTGGCCTTCGAGCACTACATATATACTGGGACGACCCGCCTGCGCTGCGGCTACACCACGGGGAGCTGCGCCGCACTCGCGTCGAAGGCGGCCTGCGAGATGCTCTTGTCACGAAAGCCCGTCGGCCGCGTGTCGATCGTCACCCCCGGCGGGCTGCCCGTCGAGACGGATGTGGTCGACGCATGCATCGGCGAGGGGTGCGCCCAGTGCGCCGTGCGAAAGGACGCAGGCGACGATGCCGATGTGACCGACGGCGTGCTCGTGTACGCGCGCGTGGAACATGCGGGGTCGGGCACGGGTGCTGCGGGCAGCAAGGACGTGCCCGCGCACGAATCGGAAGTTTCCGTCGATGGCGGCGTGGGCGTGGGGCGCGTGACGTTGCCCGGGCTCGAGCAGCCGGTGGGGGCGGCCGCCATCAACGCGACGCCGCGCGCGATGATTACTTCGGCGGTGCGCGAGGTGTGCGCCGCGCACGGCTTTTCTGGAAACATTGCTGTGACGATTTCGGTACCCGAGGGTGTTGCCCTTGCCAAAAAGACCTTCAACCCGCACCTGGGGATAGAGGACGGCATCTCCATCCTGGGAACGACGGGCATCGTCGAGCCGCGCAGCCTCGCTGCCTTGCGCGACAGCATCGAGCTCGAGATCCGGCAGCATGCGGCTATGGGGCGGCGCGGAGTCGTGCTCACGCCCGGCAACTACGGCGCGCAGTTCATCTCGGGGCATTTCCACCTAAACGGTGTGCCGGTGGTCTTCATCTCCAACTTTGTGGGCGATGCGATTGATTGCTGCGTTCGCGAGGGATTTACCAATGTCCTTCTTGTGGGACACATCGGCAAGCTGGTGAAGGTCGCAGGCGGCATCATGGACACCCATTCGCGTACCGCCGACTGCCGCGCGGAGATTCTGGCCGCCCACGCGGCCTTGGCCGGCGCGGGCGCGAAGACCGTGTGCGAGATCATGTCGTCGGTCACGACCACGGCGGCGCTCGAGGTAATCGAGGCCGCCGGCGTGGGGGACGCTGCGCGCGCCTCGCTCGCTGCGGCAATCGAGGACAGGTTGCGCCGCCGCGCGGCGGGCGCATGCGACATCGCCGCGGTCGTGTTCGACGCCGAGCGCCGCGAGCTTTTCCGCACGTCGGGCGCCGATGCGGTTATCGGGGAATTGGGGGCGACGTATGAGTAAAGGCGTGCTGTACGGGGTGCGCCGCGCAATCGGCTGGCCTGGGACGAAGGTGGTCATGAAGGCGCGCCGCTCGTTTGCGGACACGAAGCGCATCCTTCGCGAGGAGGGCGCCTTCGACGGTGCCGAGCTCGTAGAGGACTGTGGGCTTCCGGGCGAGCACGTGTACCGCTCGCTCGACGATGTGCCCGATCGGGGCAGCTACTTCTCGACGATGGTGGTGCGCTAGATGAGGGTTTCCTGCATAGCGTTCACTGAGAGGGGGCATGCGTTGGCGGAGCGCACTGCACGCGCGCTTTCCGATTGCGCGCAGACAGGTGAAGATGACCCTGGCTGGGACGTTTCCGTTTCGCGCGGGTTCGGCGAGGGGAAGGTCGACCTGCGCGCATGGACGGCGCTCGCGTGGGAAGCGTCGGACGCGCTTCTGTTCGTGGGCGCGGCGGGCATCGCCGTGCGGGCTATCGCGCCGCATGTCGCCTCGAAGGCAACCGATTCCGCGGTTGTGGCGATCGACGAGGCGGGGCGCTTTGCCGTCCCGCTTTTGTCGGGGCATTTGGGCGGTGCGAACGAGCTTGCGCAAACTGTGGCACGCGCGGCAGGGGCCATCCCCGTCATCACCACGGCGACCGACGTCCGCGGCGTGTGGGCGGTGGATACGTGGGCGCGCCGTGCGGGGCTCGCCGTTTCGAATCCCGAGGCCATCAAGCGAGTGTCGGCGCGGCTGCTTTCGGGCGGGCGCGTGGCGCTCTATTCCGACATGCCGATTTCGGGACAGCCGCCTGAGGGGGTTGACATTGCGTCCGACCGCGCTCGGGCCGATATCGTCGTGTCGCCGTTCGCGGGCGCGAATGCAGGTGCGTCCGTTCGCGCGGCGGAGACAACGGGCGAGGTCGTGCCCGCCGGTGAGACGGGGAAGTCGGCGGTGCGGGCGCAGGCGCCTGCGCCCGAGCCGCTTCGCCTTGTCGTGCCCTGCATCGTTGCGGGCATAGGGTGCCGTCGCGGTGCGTGCGCCGAAGCGATTGGGGAGGCGTTTCTTCTCGCGTGCGGGCAGGCGGGCATCTCGCCTTCGGCCGTGCGCGAGGCGGCGACGATCGACGTGAAGGCGCACGAGGAGGGTCTGCTCGTCTTCTGCCGTGCGCGCAATATCCCGCTCGCGACGTATTCCGCAGAGGAGTTGTCGCAGGTCGAAGGCAGCGTTTCGCCATCTGATTTCGTGCGCGCGACGGTGGGGGTCGACAACGTGTGCGAGCGCGCGGCGCTCGCGGACGGGGGCAAACTTATCTTCCCGAAGCTCGCTCACGGCGGCGTGACCGTCGCGTTTTCCAAGGTAACTATCGAACTTTCGTTTAAGGAGCGGTGATGGGAAAGCTCTTCGTGGTGGGGATCGGCCCGGGCGGCCCCGACGGCATGACGATTGCGGCTCGGCGCGCGCTCGAGGCGGCCGACATCGTTGTGGGGTACACGAAATACGTGGAGCTCGCGCTCGCCGCCGTGCCCGACGCGGCGCATCTCGCGACGCCGATGATGCACGAGGCCGAACGGTGCCGCCTGGCGCTTTCTCGCGCGCAGAGCGGAGAAGCCGTGGCGCTCGTGTGCAGCGGTGACGCGGGCGTGTACGGCATGGCGAGCCCCGTGCTGGAGCTTGCGGAGGACTACCCCGATGTAGACGTGGAAGTTATCGCCGGGGCCACCGCGGCTCAGAGCGGGTCGGCGGTGCTCGGCGCCCCGCTTGCCCACGACTTCGCGGTCGTGTCGCTTTCCGATCTGCTCACGCCGTGGGAGGTCATCGAGCGCAGGCTCGCCGCCGTGGCGAGCGCCGACTTCTGCATCTGTTTGTACAACCCGCGCAGTAGAAAGCGCGCCGACAGGCTCTCGCGCGCGGCGAAGATTATGCTCGAATGGAAGGCCCCCGACACGCTCTGCGGCTGGGTACGCAACATCGGGCGCGAGGGGCAGCAGTCGGGCATGTGCAGGCTCTCCGAGCTGGGGGAGCTTGATGCCGACATGTTCACCACCGTATTCGTCGGCAACGCGGGCACGAAGCGCGTAGGCGGCCGTATGGTCACGCCGCGCGGGTATCGGGAGATTCCATGCGAAAGGTAACGATCATCGGGGCGGGGCCCGGAAACCCCGACTTGCTCTCGCGCGCGGCGCTCGACGCGATCGACATCGCCGACGTGGTCATCGGCGCTCATCGCGCGCTTGTCGGCATCGACGTGCCGCCACACGTGGTGAGATGCGAGCTCGTGAAGACGGCGGACATCGTCGGCGCGCTCACCGATGCGGCGTCGTGGCAGCGTGCCGTGGTCGTGATGACGGGCGATGTGGGGCTGTTCAGCGGCGCGCGCCGTCTGGTGGAGGCGCTCTCCGGCGACGCGCAGGTGGACGTGCGCATCATTCCCGGCATAAGCTCAGCGTCGTATCTCGCCGCGTGCCTCGCGCGTCCATGGCAGGATTGGCGCTTCGCGAGCGCTCACGGCGTGGCATGCGACATCGTGGCCGAGGCCGAGCGCGCAGGTGAGCTCTTCCTCGTCACGTCGGGCGGGGAAGACCCCTCGCGGCTTTCGGGCGAGCTTGTGCAGGCGGGCTTCGGGGACGCGCGCGTGACGGTGGCCGAGCGCCTGTCGTACCCCGACGAGCGCATCACCTGCGCGACCGCAAGTGAAATTGCAGGTCAGACGTTCGACGACTTGAACGTGATGCTTATCGAGTTCGCATCCCGCGCTGCGAGCTCCCGCTGGCCGTACGCTTCCTCGGGCATTCCCGACGAGCTCTTCATCCGCGGCGACGTTCCCATGACCAAGCAGGAGGTGCGCGCCGTCGCGCTCGCGAAGCTGCGCCTTGCCGCGACCGACACCGTGTGGGACGTCGGCGCCGGCACGGGGAGCGTGTCGATCGAGGCGGCGCTCGTCGCGCGAGCGGGGTCGGTATGGGCGGTCGAGCGCAACGCGGCCGGCGTGCGGCTCATCCGAGAGAACGCGGATGCATTCGGGTGCGGCAACGTGCATGCGGTCCCCGGTGTCGCCCCCGAAGCGCTTGCGAAACTGCCCGTCCCCGACGCCGTGTTCGTCGGCGGGAGCGCGGGCGAGCTTCCCTCCATCGTGGAGGCGGCGCTCGAGAAGAACTCGCAGGTTCGCCTGTGCGTGCCATGCGTCACCGTTGAGACGCTCACCGAGGCGTGCGCGCTCCTCTCGGGTTCGCGCTTTAAGGGGTTCGAGGCGTGCCAGGTGTCGGCCGCCCGCGCCGAGGCTGTAGGCTCGCACCATCTTATGAAAGCGCAAAACCCTGTGTTCCTCGTCAGCGCGCGTGGTGCAGGTGGGGAAGGCGGCGCCCGGTGAGCACGTCCATCCCGCGCTTCATGGTCGCTGCGCCCTCGAGCGGGAGCGGCAAGACGGTCGTAACGTGCGCGCTCCTGCGCGCGCTCGCGCGCCGCGGTCTTGCATGCGCGGCCTTCAAATGCGGCCCCGACTACATTGACCCGCTCTTTCATCGCCGCGTCGTGGGTGCGCGCTCGGGCAACTTAGACGGCTTCTTCACCGACGCCCCGACGCTGCGCGCCCTGCTCGTACGCGGCGCCGCGGGCGCGGATGTCGCGGTGCTCGAGGGGGTCATGGGCTTCTACGACGGCATGGCGCCCGGAGTGGCCGAAGCGAGCAGCTACCAGGTTGCGCGCGATACGGAAACGCCGGTCGTTTTAGTGGTGAACGGGCGTGGGGCGTCTTTATCGCTCGCCGCCGTAATCCGCGGCATCGCCGAGTTCCTGCCTTGTGCGAACGTGCGCGGCGTCGTGCTGAACAAGACGAGCGCCGCTGCCTGCGCCTACGCGGCGCCTGCGATCGAGAAGTACACGGGCGTCGCGGTTTTGGGTAATATCCCCGCCGACGAGGCGTTCTCGCTCGAAAGCCGGCATCTGGGACTTGTGACCGCCGACGAAGTCGAGCAGCTCTCCGCGCGCATCGACAAGATGGCCGAGCTGGTGGAAAAGAGCGTCGACGTCGACCGCTTGCTCGAAATAGCGGCGACGGCACCCGATATCCGCGAGGAACCTTACCGGTTGGAGCCGATCTCGGGAGCGCGGCCCATCGTCGCCGTCGCGCGTGACGAGGCGTTCTCGTTCTACTACGAGGAGAACCTGCGCGCGCTCGAGGACCTGGGTTGCGAGTTGGCCTTTTTCAGCCCCCTGTGTGATAGCGAGTTGCCCCGGGGGACAAGCGCCCTCTATCTGGGAGGCGGCTACCCGGAGCTCCATGCGCGGCAGCTCTCCGAGAACGCGCCGATGCGCGAGGCGGTGCGGCGCGCGGTGGAATCCGGCATGCCGACGGTCGCCGAATGCGGTGGGTTTCTGTACCTGCAGCGCGAAATCGCCGATAGCGAGGGGCGGCGCTGGCCTGTTGCGGGCGCCCTTGAGGGCGCAAGCGAGAACGGGGGAAGGCTGTCCCATTTCGGGTACGTGGAGCTCACTTCCCAACGCGACGGGCTCTACGGGCCGCGCGGCACACGCATCCGCGCGCACGAGTTCCACTACTGGCAGTCCACCTGCCCGGGCGGCGACTTCTGGGCGCAGAAGCCCCGGCGCGACAAGGGCTGGCCGTGCATGACGACCACCCCGTCCCTGGTTGCGGGCTTCCCGCATGTGTACTATCCTGCGAACCCCGACGTTGCGTGTGCGTTCGCGTCTGCCGCGGCGTCGTTCGCAGAGAGGAGACGGCATGGCTGAAGCAACCGAAACCGCGCTTGCCTGTATCCGCGAGGAAGTCGAGCGCGCGTTCTCGTCGGCGCCGGGCGCCGTTCTCGAAGCCGCGCTCTCCCGGATCGCGCCCGCAGACGAGTGTGCCCGCGCCGCCGCGTACGCCGCGTGGGACTCCATCGCGCACCCCTTGGGTGGATTGGGCGACTTTGAAGACGCCGTCGCGTGTATCGCCGCGGCTCAGGGGAGCGCCGAGGTGGCCGAGTTTCCCCGTGCGCTCGCGGTATTCTTCTCCGACAACGGGGTCGTTGCCGAAGGCGTGTCGCAAAGCGGGCAAGACGTGACGCGTGCCGTCGCGCGCAACATGTGCGAGGGGGCCACGAGCGCCTGTCGCATGGCGGCGTTCGCGGGTGCCGAGGTCGTGCCCGTCGACGTGGGTATGGCCCGGGGCATAGAAGACGCGCGCATGGTGCGCGCGAACGTGCGGCGGGGGAGCGGCAACATCGCGCACGGCTCCGCCATGTCTCGCGATGGGGCCGTGCGCGCGATCGAGGTCGGAATCGCCGTCGCGTGCGGGCTTGCCCGCGCCGGCGTGCGCCTTCTCGCTGCGGGCGAGATGGGCATCGGCAACACGACCACCTCGGCGGCGGTGGCCGCAGTGCTCATCCGGGCGGACGCGCGGAGCCTCGTCGGGCGCGGCGCGGGGCTCTCGGACGCCTCGCTCGCGCGCAAGCGCAACGTGGTCGAGCGCGCTATCGACGCTAACTCGCCCGATCCCGCCGACCCGATCGACGTGCTCTCGAAGGTGGGCGGCTTCGACATCGCGGCGATGTGCGGCTTCTACCTGGGGGCCGCGGCATCGAAGGCGCCGGCGCTCCTCGACGGGGTCATATCCTGCACGGCGGCCCTGTGCGCGGCGCGCCTGTGCCCCAACGCCTTGGGCTACCTCGTGGGCACCCACGCATCAAGCGAACCCGCAAGCCAGGAGCTCCTTCACGAGCTCGGCATAAAGGCACCCCTCGACGCAGGCATGCACTTGGGCGAGGGCGCGGGCGCCATGGCGTATCTGCCCCTTCTGGATTCGGCGCTGCGCGTGTACCGGGATGGGAAGACGTTCACGGCGACTGGCATGGCTGCTTACGAGCATTTCGAGGCTGGGAAATGACGGTAACGCTCGTCATCGGCGCCGCCGCGAGCGGCAAGAGCGCCTACGCCGAGTCCCTGTGCCTCGGGCACGACGGCCCCCGCGTTTACTTGGCAACGATGGAGCCCTTCGGGGAAGAGGGCGCCCGCCGCATCGCGCGCCATCGGGCGCTGCGCGAGGGCAAGGGGTTTTCCACCCTCGAGCGCACGCGTGACGTGGGCGCCGCAGTGCCCGGGCTTCCGCGCGGCTGCACGCTTCTTTTGGAGGACGTGGGCAACCTGGTTGCGAACGAGCTCTTCGCGGAAGGCGGCTTGTCCCCACGTGACCCCGACGCTGCGGCGCGCGAGGTGCTCGGTGGCATCGAACGGCTCGCTCAGGCCGCTGCGTATACGGTGGTGGTCTCCGTCGACGTGTTCGCCGATGGGATGCGCTACGATGATGGGACCGAGGCATGGAGGCGCGCGCTCGCGCGCGTGAATGCGGGCGTGGCGGCGCTGGCCGACCGCGCAGTCGAAGTGGTATGCGGGATTCCCGTGTGGATGAAAGGCGAAGGACCTACAAGGTGAAGATGGCAGAGGCAATCGGCGCGGCGTTCGGAACGTTCTCGCGCATCCCCGTCCCGAAATCGGCCTGGACCGATTTCGGGTCAACCCATGCGCTTGCCGCGTTTCCCCTGGTGGGCCTTGCGGAAGGCTTCCTCATGACGGCGTGGGGACACGTTGCGAACCTGCTCGGCGTGCCCGCGACCATCGTCGCGGCCGTGCTCGTGGCGCTGCCTGTGGCGGTGACGGGAGGCATCCACCTAGACGGGCTCTGCGACACCTCCGATGCGCTTGCAAGTTGGGCCCCGCGCGAGCGAAAGCTCGAGATCATGCACGACCCGCGGGCGGGCGCCTTCGGGGTCATCGGTGTTGTTGTGTACCTTATTCTGCAGTTTTCCCTGTTCACCGCGCTGCCGCTTACGGCGGGGGCGTTCCTCGCGCTTCTCTGCTCGCTCGTGTTCTCCCGCGCGCTTTCGGGGCTCGCCGTAGAATGCTGGCCTGCCGCGCGGGCGGACGGCATGGCCGCGGGGCTCTCGCCTGCGAAGAAGCGCGCGGAGATCGTCGTGCCGCTTTGCGCTTTCGCTGCTGCTTCGGCTGCAGGGATGGTCGCGTGCGCTCAGGCCGTCGGCGCCCTTATAGCGGTGGCGGGGCTTTTGGTGCTCGCGTGGTACCGCCATGTTGCCCTGTCCCGCTTCGGCGGGGTGACGGGTGATTTGGCCGGATGGTTTCTGCAATGGGCCGAGCTCGCGATGCTTGCCATGCTGGTGGCGGGGGGCATGCTCCTATGATTCTCGTGGTAGGTGGCGCGCATTCGGGGAAGAGGACCTTCGTGCGCGAAAAGCTCGGGTTCGCGGCGGACGATTTCGTCGACGCGGCGCAGCTTGCGGAGGGCGGCGTGCCCGCGGCTTTTGCCGGCCGTGTCGCGTACCGTGCTGAGGAACTCGTACGCGCGCTCGACGCTGACCGGGCGCTCGAGCGGCTGATGGGCTTCGACGCAGTGATTCTGCCCTTGGTCGGTTCGGGGGTCGTCCCCATGCGTGCGGAAGACGCCCAATGGCGCGAGCGCGCGGGGCGCCTGGGATGCGCGCTCGCTGCGCGCGCCGACGTCGTCGTGCGCATGACGTGCGGGATTCCCCAGGTCATCAAAGGAAACCTTGCCGATGCGCCTCGAGGTACGCAGGGCGCGGGCGCGCCTTTGGAGGTCGTCTTCGTGCGCCATGGTGCCACGGCGGGCACGGAAGACCATCGCTACAGCGGGGCGGGCACCGACGAGCCCCTGTCGAGCGCGGGCGAGCGCGCTTTGCGCGATCTCGCGTGCGATGGTGACGTGTTCCGTGTTATCACGAGCGGCATGGCCCGCACCGACCAGACGGCGCGCATCCTCTTCCCGAACGCGGAGCTTATGGCGTGCCCCGGTCTGCGCGAGATGGATTTCGGCGACTTCGAGGGGCGAAACGCCGCCGAGCTTAAAGAGGATGCGCGCTACCGCGCCTGGGTAGACTCCTGGTGCGAGACGCGCTGCCCGCATGGCGAGGGCAAGAGCGATTTCACCCGCCGCGTCGTCGCGGCGTTTCGGGAGGCGTGCGAATCGGAGCGCGCTCAGGGGAGTGGGCGCGCCGTCTTCGTCGTTCACGCGGGTACCGTGAAAGCGCTGCTCTCCGAGCTAGCTGTCCCAAAAATGGGATACTTCGACGTGCATACCGAGCCAGGCGGCGCATGGGCCGCCACCTGGGATGGACGCTGCCTTCGCGACGTTCGCCCCGCTTCGGGAGGCGATGCCCAGTGATGACGATTCTTGCCGTCGCCGCCGGGTTCGCGGCCGACCTTGTCTTCGGCGACCCGCGCTGGCTTCCCCATCCCGTCGTCGCCATGGGGCGCGCGATCACGTGGGCCGAAGGCCGCCTGCGGCGCGTATTCCCGCAAACGCCCGCGGGCACGCGCGCCGCAGGGCTTGTGCTCGCCGTGGCGCTTCCGCTTGCGTGTGGGCTTTTGACCTGGGGAATCCTGCATCTTTGCGGTATGGTTCACTCCGGCTTGCGCTTCGTGGCCGAGGCATGGGCGAGCTATCAGATTCTCGCGGCATGCGAGCTGCGCCGCCAGAGCCTGGCCGTGGCCCGCGCGTTCTCGAAGGGCGGCCTTGTCGCGGCGCGCGAAACAGTCGGGCTCATCGTGGGACGCGACACGTCTGTTCTCGACGAGCAGGGCGTCGCGCGCGCCGCTGTGGAAACGGTGGCGGAGAACGCGAGCGACGGCGTCATCGCGCCGCTTTTCTACCTTATGATCGGGGGTGCGCCCTTGGGTATGGCGTACAAGGCGGTGAACACGCTCGACAGCATGGTGGGCTACAAAAACGAGCGCTACATCGACTTCGGCTGCGCCTCGGCGCGCCTCGACGATGCGGTGAACTGGATTCCCTCGCGCTTATCGGCCCTGCTCATGATCGCCGTGTGCCCGATCGTCGGGCTCGACGCGCGCGGGGCGGCGCGCATCTGGCGCCGCGACAGGCGTCGCCATGCGAGCCCGAACGCGGCGCAGACCGAGTCGGCGTGCGCGGGCGCGCTCGGGCTGCGCCTGGCAGGACCCGCGGTGTATTTTGGCAAGCTCGTTGATAAACCGACGATAGGCGACGCGTCCCGTGAAATCGAGTGGGACGACATCGCCCGGGCGACGAGGCTCATGCTCGCCGCGTCCGTATGCGCGCTCGTCGTCTTCGGCGCCGCGCGCGCGGCGGTCGTGCTCGCCGTGGGGGCGATGGCATGAGGGAAGACCACGCCGCGCCCCGGGCTGCCGGGGGAATCCTGCGCGCCCGTACGCATGGGGGCAGCGCGCAATCGCTCGGCATCGCTTGCGAAGGGGGCGCCTCCGACCTCATCGACTTCTCGGTGAACGTGAATCCGGCAGGCCCCTCGCCGCGCGCCGTCGCCGCAGCTTGTAAGGCGCTTTCTCGAATCGACGCCTACCCCGATAGGGAAAGCCGCGCCCTCGTTCGCGCCCTATCGCGTGCCCAGGGCATTCCCGAAGATACTATCGTCTGCGGCGCGGGCGCGTCCGACATCATCTGGCGGCTCGCCGCGGCGGTGCGCCCGAAACGCATCGTCGTGTGCGCGCCGACGTTCTCTGAATATTC
Organism: uncultured Collinsella sp.; assembly: GCA_900540995.1. Lineage (GTDB taxonomy): Bacteria > Actinomycetota > Coriobacteriia > Coriobacteriales > Coriobacteriaceae > Collinsella. Next base: position 76,227 of record UQHO01000007.1, read on the forward strand.
GGAGGCGGCATCGTACTACGGCGCATGCGTGCAGGAGTTCCCGCTCTCCGAAGCGGACGACTTCGACGTGCCCGCCTCCTTCGCCCGCGCGATCGAGGGGCCGGGAGATGTGGCGTACCTCTGCAATCCGAACAACCCGACGGGGCGCCTCGTCGACCCCAGCGTGATCGAGGCCGCGGCTTGCCGCTGCGAGCAGGTGGGCGCGCTGCTCGTCGTGGACGAGTGCTTCCTCGGATTTGCGCCCGACGCCCGCGAAAGGAGCGTGGCCGCACGCGCCGCGTGTTCGCGCCATGTGGCCGTGCTCTCCGCGTTCACCAAGCTCTACGGAATGGCGGGGTTGCGGTTGGGATATCTGATCAGCGGAAACGCCCAACTCATCGAGGGGATTCGCCGGGCGGGGCAGGCGTGGCCCGTCTCCTCGGTCGCCGAGGCCGCGGGCATCGCCGCCCTGGAAGACGTCGAATACGTCTCGCGCACGCGCGACGTATTGGCGGGCGAGCGAGCGTGGCTTTCCCACGAGCTCTCCTCGCTCGGGCTTTCCGTCGTGCCGTCGGATGCGAACTTCCTTTTAGTCCGCACGCCGGCGAAAGACATCCCCGAGCGCCTGTATAATCAGGGTGTTTTGGTCCGCACGTGCGACTCGTTTTCGGTACTGTCCCGTTTCTGGTGCCGCGTCGCGGTGCGCACGCACAAGGAGAACGCCCGGCTTGCGATGGCGTTCAGCCGCGCGCTTCGGGCGGAAGGTGCATCGGGCGAAGGCGAACCCGACGAACGGGGCGGCGCTTCTTGCGGCGGCGCTATGGCGGGCGCGGATGGCCGAGGCTTGGCGAAGGAGGTCGATACCCGTGGGTAGGGCCAAGCCCATCATGATCCAGGGCACCATGTCGAACGCGGGGAAGAGCCTGCTTGCGGCGGGGCTGTGCCGCGTGCTTTCGCAGGACGGCCTGCGCGTGACTCCCTTCAAGAGCCAGAACATGGCACTCAACAGCGGTGTCACGGCCGACGGGCTCGAGATGGGGCGCGCCCAGATCATGCAGGCCGAGGCGTGCGGCATCCCGCCCGACGTGCGCATGAACCCCATCCTGCTCAAGCCTGAAAGCGGCCACCGAAGCCAGCTCATCGTGGCCGGCAAGGCGCAGGGAGCCTTCGCTGCGAGGGACTACTTCGCGCGAAAGAAGGCGCTCATGCCGCAGATTTTGGAGGCGTTCGATTCGCTCGCGGAGGAAAACGACGTCATCGTCATCGAGGGCGCCGGCAGCCCCGCCGAAATCAACCTTGCCGAAAATGACATCGTCAACATGGGGCTCGCGCGCGCCGTGTCCTCCCCCGTGCTGCTTGCGGGCGACATCGACCCGGGCGGGGTATTTGCCCAGCTCTACGGCACGGTCGCGCTCCTTGCTCCCGAGGACCGCGCGCTTTTGCGGGGGCTTGTGGTGAACAAGTTCCGCGGCGATGTGGAAATCCTGCGCCCGGGTTTGGCCCCGCTCGAGAAGATGTGCGGAGTTCCCGTCGTGGGTGTCGTGCCGTATCTTACGCTCGACCTTGACGACGAGGACTCGCTCGCGCCGCGCCTATCTGCCCGCGAGGCGCGCGGCGTCATCGACGTCGCCGTCGTGCGCCTTCCGCATTTGTCGAATTTCACCGACTTCGACCCGCTTTCGCGCGTGCCCGGCGTGGGCGTGCGCTACGTTTCCTCGACGACCGATCTGGGCCGACCCGACCTGGTGGTGCTTCCCGGCTCGAAGACTACGCTCGACGACGCGCGCTGGCTTGCGGCTAGCGGCATCGGAGCCTGTGTACGCGCGCTTTCGGGCGCGGGCACGCCGGTGCTCGGCATATGCGGAGGCTACCAGCTTTTGGGAGACGAGCTTTCCGACCCGCACGGCAGGGAAGGCGCTGGCACCGCGCGCGGGCTCGGGCTCATCCCTGCAAGTACGGTGTTCAAGGAGGAAAAGCGCCTCGCCCAGTCGGAGCTGCGCATCACGGGCGCCCAAGGCGCGTTCTCGGCGTGGAACGGCATGACGGCGCGCGGGTACGAGATTCACGACGGCGAAACGACCGTCTCCTGCGCCCCTGCGGGCACAATTGGCGGCAAACCAGAAGGCGCGGCCTGCGGAAACGTGTTCGGAACCTATCTCCACGGCCTGTTCGACGAACCGGGGGTGGCGCTCGCCCTCGCGCGTTCACTCGCGCGCATGCGCGGCCTGCCCGAGAACGTCGTGGGTGCTGCGGGCGCGGCGTCCGCGGCCGATCACCGTGCGCGCGAGTTCGACCGCCTGGCCGACGTCGTGCGCGGGGCGGTCGACATGGAGTATGTCTACCGCATTATCGAGGAGGGCGTATGATCCACGTGTATCATGGCGACGGCAAAGGCAAGACCACGGCGGCGATGGGCCTCGCCCTTCGCATGCTCGCTGCAGGCCGCCGCGTCGTCGTCGTGCAGTTCCTGAAAGACGGCGAAAGCGGGGAGGTGCGCCTGCTCGCTGAGCATTTCGGCGTGCCCGTGTTCGCGGGGAAGGTGTCGGACAAGTTTACCTGGTCGATGACGTCGGTAGAACTTGCCGCGACGTGCGAGCTGCATGATGGGAACCTCGCTTCCGCGCTCGCCGAGCTCGAGGGCGCGCAGGAGGGGCTGCTCGTGCTCGACGAGGCGCTCGACGCGCTTTCGAAGGGGCTTGTCGACGAGGCGCTCGTGGACCGCGCGCTCGATATGTCCGCGCGCGGCGTCGAAGTAGCGCTCACCGGGCGCGCGCCTTCCCGCAAGATCGTGGAGAAGGCCGATTACATAACCGAGATGCGGTGCGAGAAACACCCCTACGCTCAGGGGATATGTGCAAGAGAAGGAGTGGAGTACTAGATGGATTCCAAGGAGATGGCGCCTGGCGACATCGAGCGGCGCAGCTTCGAGATCATCACCGAAGAGCTCGGCGGGGGGGGGGGGGCCCCCCCCCGCGCGCGCCGCCGTCGTGCCCG
>UQHO01000008.1 GCA_900540995.1 uncultured Collinsella sp.
ATGCTTATTACCCCAGGGCCCATAGGGCTTCGGCTGCCTGAGGCAGCCGATCGTCGGCGACAATGACTACATCAAAATCGTGGGTCGCCCTAAACGAAAGTCCCGCCTCCGCGAGCAAAATGTCGCATGCTGTGCCGCCAATAAGGGCATACGACCCTTCAGCTTCCTGCATATGCTGCCGAAATTCTTGGAGACCTTCTACAGCGCTTCCTGCCATGAATATTCCTTTCCAAACAGACGATCGACTTCGAGCTGAATTCGCTCATCGTCGATTGCCGCCAAAGATAGCGCAAGTGAAATGTCGTCGATACGGGAGGAGTCGGCAAACACAGGCGCATAGCGCCACACTTGGATCATCGCCGTTTCGTTATCCGGCAGTTCCCCATCTGCGACTTCAAGGTCACACAGCTCACGCCATGCACTTCTTAAGACAGCCTTTTGCTCCACGCCCGGCGCAGCGAGCATCGAACGCTTAGCGAGCGCCGTCTCCCCAGCGTCAGCAAGGCGGTCGATCTGCGGCGCCTTCCTTGCAAAAAAGACCTTCGAGACAGGCGAGGAGAGCTCTGCCATGTGCTCACTGAGCAGAAGATCCGCGGCAACGGGAAACACAATGACACGCCGCTCGCGCCGTTCGCGCCTTGCGAGCCCCCTGTCTACAAGCTCGGTTATGGCCTCACTCGCGCGGCTTGCCGAAATCCCAAGCGCACGACAAAGGTCATCGGAATGATATGACTCCTGCTCTGCTCCCCAGATTGCGGCAGCCTGCGCGTTGGATGGCATCTTGGTCGCGCGACTATGAAATCGAGTGCCGCTCCTCTCCGTGCAGGCCGCACCCATAAATGGTAGAAAAGCCTGTCTACCGGGGCAAACAAAGGGGATTCCTTGTGCGACCAATGCCTTGCGTTGGCGCGCATCGGCATCAGGAAACGAAACGACGACAGGAACCTCCGCACGCAAGGCTAGCTGGCTATAGACTCTCTTAGCCTCGGGAAGCCCGACGCCAGTAGGCAAACTTGCAAGCAAAAAAGAAAAACCGTTTGCGTCAACGGCGCGGACCTCAATCGACCGCAGATGCAGCGGCAAGTGTGCGGATCCAGGCCAAGTTTTAGCCTTGGCGGAGAGGCCTAGTGCTTCTTGTAAGTAGGTAAGCGCTTCGTTCATTTCCATCTTTTTCGTTTAGTTCCAGTTTATATTGGAATTATACATAATTATCGGAAATAACAAGATGTCTATCAGGCATAGGCCCGTATTTGAGTTTTCAAAATGTCCCGAATCGGCGAAGCGATTCGGGATACAATAGCTACAGGAAACGACGCATCCCGCGTAAATGATTGAGAGCGCGGGCGGCCTAGTTTTCAGCTTTAGTTAAATGCCCGGGCCTCTAACCCCGGGCATTCTTATTTGCGCTTGTTGCGGCGCAAATGCCTTCTACCGTCCGCACCGCGCGAGCGCCTACGGACCTTAAACCGAACCTCATACGAGTCAAGAAACGCGATGACGAACGTGCCCACCGCCGCGAGGGCAGCGAGCGCGTTAAGGAATTTCAGCATTTGGGGACCTCCGATCGAGTCGTCGGCCGCCCGCGCACGGGATGCGTCGCAAGGGTATTTTACCGCGAGCGCACGCACTTACAGCTGGTAAACGCAATATTTGCAAACATTTGTTCGATGGTTACACACACGATCCTTTGAGCAGCGGAGCCTGGCGGCATTGCCCGGTCAGGTAGAGACCCGTATTTGAGTTTTCAAAATATCTCGAATCAACTGAGCGATTCGGGATACAATGTCTATAGAAAACGACGCACCCCGCGTAAGTGTATGAGAGCGCGGGCGGCCTAGTTTTCAGCTTTTGTTAAATGCCCGGGCCTCTAACCCCGGGCATTCTTATTTGCGCTTGTTGCGGCGCAAATGCCTTCCACCGTCCGCACCGCGCGTGCGCCTACGGACCTTAAACCGAACCTCATACGAGTCAAGAAACGCGATGACGGATGAGTCCGCATCGGACGGTGGAGGCTGCCTGTGTTGTCCAAAAAGAACGGGGCAAACTCCAGCGCGGAGTCTGCCCCGAAAAGAGAATGGCAAAGCAAGAACGTCGATGGACGAGAAAAGTGTCCGCAAGTCTCATGGCCATCACATCCCACCTGCCAAAGGGATGGGTGAGCGAGCGTTACTCCTGCTCGGACTCCTCAGCCTGCTTACGGCTGCGGATGAGGTGCGCCACGCCGATGCACAGCACCGCGCCACCAGCGATCCAAGTGAAGGTCACGCCGTTGAGACCGGTCAGCGGGAGGCCGGAGCCCTTCTTGTCGACAATGGTGAAGCTGAGCTTACCGACTTCAGCTTTCGCGGAGCCCTCCTGAACAACATCTTGACCTGCCACAATGGCGCTCGTCGTGTCGGGCTTCACATCCGTACCGTCCTGATTGAGCGTGCGGCTGATAGTAAAGGTCACACCGTTTGCCGCGGAGTTGTTGTAGCCAGGCGCAGGCTTAACCTCCGTGAGGATATAGGTGCCCTCATCGAGGCCGACAACGTTGATCTTGCCATCGGAGGTGGTGGTCAGTATTGCTTCATTCTCATCTGACGTCGTGGTGCCGTCGGCCTTGATAAAGTTATTGGAGTCTTTCTCATGCAGCGTGAACTGAACGCCTTCGAGGGTCTTGGGTTTGCCAGTCTCGTCCTCGTCGCTACCAACCTTGGTGACGTCAATACCGTAGGTGTAATCATAAGCGGGATGTACGACTGTTGTGCCCGTTTCGGTAGTAAAGTGAGGGTTATTGGAATAGGTCAGAGTAACGATGTTCTTCTGGCCTTTACCGAGTATATCGGCCTTAACCTTCGCGGGTTCAAGCTTTGCCTTATAGTTCACATAGACCTTTGATTTGCCATCAACGTTAATGATTGCGCCCTCGGTGTCATCTTCATTTTTCGCATGGGCATTTTTCAGATTTGAGAACGAAACCTCAAGTTTGCCATCTACATAACTTTTGTTGTAGCTACTCGGATGAACAACCTGATCGCCAATCTTGACCTCGACAACGGGATCATTGCCGTTAAGCTCGGGCACCATCGTAGAAGGCAGATTATCGGTGAAGGTATAGCTGTACTCTTTATAAGTATTGATATTGCTGGCCACGGTACCTGCAAGCTGATACTCAACCAGCTGATCGGATGCAGAGTCCGCAACCCTATTGGGCGCCGTAAAGACATCTCGAGAAGAGCCCTCGGGAACAACTTTGCTCGAATCCACAAAGCTGCCATTATTGTCGTCCTTAACGGCCTTGGTCACGTTGGGGACATCCTTTTTAGAATCAACATTCACGTCTTCGCCACCAACGACGGCAAAAATTGGCGAGGTATGGGCGTCGGTATTGCCGTTGGCCGAATCGCTAGATGTGGTCGAACCAACATTTGCAGTCACAAAGAGCCAATAGCCGGCGTCTAAAGCCTTAAAGTCTCCCTTGCTGGAATCGCTTGGGTTTGTCCAGGTTAGAGTCGAGCCCTCAAGTGCGGCAGCGATCTTATCCAACGTGGAGTCAGCGTCAACCTTGGCAGTCTGGCCAACTTTTTCACCGGCATTATCTTTAATGTACTTGGCCCAAGCCTGAGCGCCTGCATTCGCAGCAGGAGTTCCCTCGACGCCAGCAAATGCACTAGTCACAACCTTCATAACATCAGGCGATGCCCAAGTGATATCAGAGAGCGTCTTGGACCCATTCCAGGTGCCGTCTTCCTTCTGATCCTGCGTGACCTTAGCCGTGAAAATCTGGATTCCCTTAAAGGTCGTATCCTTGTAGGTATCCTCCTTAATCGTCACGTTACCGCTCTCGGCCACCGTCGGCGTACCTGCAGCAAACGCCATCGTGACCGGGGCCATTACGCCGCCGAAGCTCAGCGCTGCTGTGAGGCCTGCGGTTACTGCCAGGCGTGCGATGTTCTTGCTCATGCTCATCTTCTTTTCCTCTGCTTTCTGCTCGAATTCCATTTGATCTAAATCTGTCTGTCTGTGTCTTAGCATCTGCTTCGCTACGTCTCGCCCCGCTCTCTGTGGGGCTGCCAGCTACTCTTTATGGCTGCCACCTCCCCGCTTGACCAGGAGCGCGACCACGATGAGCGCGGCTCCGGCGACCGCTGCGGCGGCCGCGGCGTACATTGCCATATCGCCAGTCGAGGGCATAAAGCCTCCGGTGGTAATGCTAGGGGGTGTGCCGGTGGGCGTGTTGATGATCGACGCCTCCAGGCTGCCCGTCGACCCGTCCGCGCTGTCGGCGCGCAGGGGCGACTCGGCCGTGATGGTGAGCTTGGGCTTGGCGGCGGCCACCTGGTCGACGTCCAGACCCTCGGCCTTGACCGTCACGGAGCGCGTGCCCTCAAAGGCGGTGTAGCCCTTGGGCGCCTTGAACTCGCGGACCTCCAGCTTGCCCGAGTCCACGCCCGAGACGGTCACGCGGCCGTCCTCGCCCGTGGTGACGGTGGCCTTGCCCTCCGCATCCCACGTGCCGTCGGCCGCCAGTGTGCGACCGCGGTCGTCGGCGATGCTCAGGACCGCCCCAGCAAGCGGCTTGTCGCCGTCGCTGCCGCGCTTGATGAGCGCGAGATCCCAAGTATAGGCGCACGCGTCATCGCTCGGCGTGCGGGTAAAGCCGGCCTCGCCGGACTGGTCGGCAAAGGGAGAACGCGGGTAGCGCAGGTAGACCTCGTTGGGGTTGCCCTTCGCGATGCCGTGGTTGCACGCGCTGTTGAGCGGCGCGTTGTACACGGCGACCACGCGGGCGCCCGCGGTGAAGGCGTCGGCCCCGCCGAGCGCGGCGATCAGGTCGCCGGTGCGCACGGTGAAGGAGCTCCCCTCGACCGAGACCCCGCACTGGGCCGTGATGTCGGTCCAGCCCTTCGCGGGTTCGGTGCCGGCGCGCCCGTCCTTGCCGGCCGAGACGGCGTCGAAGCCGCCGTCCGCGCCCGCCGCCACGTACACGCGCATGCTCGCGGCCACCTTGGAGGGGTCGAGCCCCGCGCTCATGGTGTCGACGAACCGCACCGTATAGGTGTCGTAGGCCGTGAGCCCGGCCGGCACCATGGCCGAGAGGCGCCAGTACAGGTCGTCGGCGACCGTGGCGTCGGCGGCCTTCTGCCAGACGGCGGTGCTGTCCTCCAGCACATGCTTGGAGACCTTGGGGGTCGCGGCCTTGGGCTTGACGGTGACGGCGCTGCCGCCGACCAGCGCCATGATCGGCGCGGTGCCGGCCTCGTCCTGGGAAATGGCGGCGTCGTCGGCGACGATGAGCCAGTAGCCACAGGACAGCTCGGCCGCCGTGCCCGCGTTAAGGGCCACGGACTCGGCGCCAGAGCTCTGGAGGGAACGAGCGAGCTGTGCGCTCAGCGCGCTCGTAAGGTGGGAATCGGTGTTGAGCCACTCGGCAGCTTCCTGCGCGGTGGTCTGGGAATTGGACATGCCGGCGCTGTGCAGCACGGGCAGGACGGCGTCGCGCGCGGCGTCGCTTGCCCAGGCGAGGTCGGTGGCGATCTTGGCGTCGCTGTCGCCGTCGACGACGTTGGCGCTAAAGATCTGGTAGGCGTCGTAGCTGCTCGCCACGGTGCCGCTCACCGTGATGGAACCAGTCGAGGTCGGCGCGGCCTGCGCGGAAGCGGGGAACACAACCGCGCAGGTGCCGATCACGAGGGCAAGCAGCGCAAACAAGATCGGGAAGGAGCAAACTTTCTTATTCACGACGCTCACCTCCCTTCGCATTCGCCTTGCGACGAATGTGCATCCAGGCCGCAGCAGCGCAAAGCACCGCCGCGCCGGCAAGGTACGTCAGAGTGACGCCCGACATACCGGAAAGAGGCAGAGTGGTGGAGTAGGTGTTGGTGAAGGTGGAGGCGGGAATGGCGTCGGGCGCGGCGGCGGAGGGTTGAACCACGACGCCCTGCCCGTTCTCACCCAGGGCGTTGCCCATGTCGTCCTTCATCTGCGTGACCGTGGTGGAAGTGGTGAGGCCGGAGTACTTGCCATTGTCCCTGGCAACCTTCACCGTGACGGCAACCTGGTACTCGGCCTTGGAGTAGCGGAGCTTATTGACGGCACCGGTGGCGGGCGCGACCTCCTTTACCGTGTAGGTGTAGGTCTTGGCGTAGTCGTTATCGGTGCCTGCTTCAGTGGACAGGTGCGACATGTTGAACGTGATCGCGCCAAAGGTCGCCGTGATGTTGTTGAGCCTGGTGGCGTCAGTCTCCCCTGCCTTTGGGGCAACAGAAATCTTGAGCTCTTTGGGCTTGGGGGCTGTGTCTGCGTAGTCACCCGTAGCCTCAATGCTGAACTCGAACGGCACATAGCCTTTGTCGCCCTTCGGCCAATCCATGTTTCGAACCGATTTGATCACCGGGATCTCCACGGACGTGGTGGTGAGAGTGTCAGAGATGTACGTAGTGCCATCAACGATGCTCGGCTTCTCGTCCCCGGTCCACGCAATGGAACCGTTCGTGTTCACCGTGAACCAATATTCCGTCGGGTTCTTCTCGTAGCCAAACGGAGCCTGGGTCTCAACAAGCGTGTACGTGCCCGGCAGCAGGCCCTCGAGCGTGAACTTGCCAGGCGCGGTGTCGGTGTCTACCCACGTGGTATCGCTCGAAGTCGACTGGTCGCTCACCTGGTCGATCACGGTCCAGGACTGGTCGGCCGTACTATCGGCATCCTTTTTCTTGGTGAGCTTCCACTCAGAACCAGGCAAAGGAGTGTGTTTTGTGTCGTCCTCCGCCACCTTGGTCCAAGACACCGTACCGGTGATCCTGGCGTTGGGGATGGCACCCGTAAGGTTATTCTCGAACGGGACCAGTGAGTTGCGATTTGCCGTATCCACATAGCCCTGAACGTAGTTGACCGTCTCACCAGCATTGTTCATGGTGGCATAGTAGATCTTGTCCGAAACCTGGTAACCCTCCGGCGCCGTCTCCTCTTTGATGTAATACGTGAAGTACTTGGTATCCTTGGGATCGCCGATGTTGGCCTTCTGATTCAAATAGTTGAACTGAAGCTCGCCATGAACCGAAGCGTAATCATTTGCGCCACCGTCAGTCACCGTCACGATAGCGTGTTGGCCCGCGACAGCATCCTCGACAGAACCATAGATAGCCCACGAGGAACCGGGGAGCAGCGTAGTGCCGTCCGCAGCGTCGACCTTGCTCCACGCAATGGCAGAGCCGTCCGGTGTATACGACCCGGACCACGGGAAGTTGTGACGCTCCTGGTCCATGTCGATGACGGAAGCCGAGTTACCCTCACCAAATGCTGCGGCAACCTTCGGGCTGTTCATTGAGAAATCGACGCCCACATAAACGCGACCGTTGGTAGTCACATGGTCGTCGAAACTTCCGTTGGGAACGAGAATCGATCCGATCATAGCCGCCGCAGGATCGTCGTCAGTCCACTTAGCACCGCTGACTGTGCCACTGTATCCCCAGTCCGCGCGGTCCTCTCCCGCGATGCCGCCTCGAATGGTAAGGCTGGTGGTATCGACGAAGTTCCACATGATGGACTGGGAGGCCAGCGAGTATTTCGCGTCAAGGTCTTTCTTGGCGTACTGACTCTCGTAACCGCGAGATATTTCTGTATCTCCCCACCAGAAGCGCCAGCCGTTGTGGAACTCGACAGGATTAGTACCTGTAACGTTCACGACAATGGATGCGCCTTCGGGGATATTGGTGAACTTAAAGTCGACGCCGCGGTAGTAGACGCCATCCTTCCAGTTGGAGAGCTCGGAACCGGCGATGGTGAAGACCTGTTGCATAGAAGTTCCATCGCCGGTAAAGGTGATGAGTCGCTCGGTGTTGCGAATCTTATTGCCCGGGATTCCGGTATCGAGCGCACCGGAAACAGACTTGCCGCTACCATCGTCGCTACCATCGAATTTGAGTGTATAGCTTGTTCCGTCGTTATTGTACTTGTTGATGACGTAGTTGCTATTAGGCTCTGCAAAGCCGTTGACATCCACCTCGCCGGTATCTTCAAACGAGTCGAGCTGTTTCGATAGCTTCGAGAGGTATCCATTTGTACCGTTATAGCTCGAATAATCGCTACCGTTGACATTAGTCAAATCAACAGCTTTATTGAACAGGGTGCTTTCCAGAGCAGACAAGCCCTCGTACCAATTACCCTGCATTGTCACCACAGACTGGCGTTTATAGTCGCTATCGCGCCAGTATGTGATGGGGCCTGCGATTTGCGCGGTGTAGGCAAAGCCGGAAGGAGTCGCGCCCTCAAAAGGTCTCTGCTGTCCGACCCAAGCGCCTTTGTTCCAAGCGCCAACGGTAGTCGCCCCCGGCAAGTTGCCGTTGTAACCAACGCTCATTTTGGTGATCGCACTGTCGATTCCGGCGACCGCAAGCACGGTGCTGCCGTAGACAGGACGGAACTGGGAACCAAAACCAACGGTGCCAAAGCGGAAACCAGCGCCGACACTATTATTATAGGGCCAGCTCTCTTTGAGTGGATTCATGGCAAGCTTGCCACGGACCACGGTAAGGCCCTCCGCCTCAGCGGCATATGAGCCGGTGGGGGCGTTGTCCGCATCAAGATCGATAGTGCCGTCGCTCGGCTTATCGCTCGGCTTACCACCGATGTACATGTCGCGGCCGACGTAGGTGGCCACGCCGGGATCAGGGGTTGAGACATTGATATTCGTACCGATACCGATAGACGTGGGAACGTAAATTCCCGGCTTCACGGTGGCCGTCGCTCCCGCTGAAGCCGCATTCGCACTCTGAGCCTGCTCAACACTATTTGAAGAGCCAGACTCGCCGCCATCGGTCTCGTCGCTATTCTGGTTTTCGGCATCCTCGCTGGTGTTATCTACAGCAGCGGACTCACTTGAGGAACTCCCCGTTACAACTTCCTCGGTAGAAACTGTCTGGGTGTCGTTGGCAATGGCCTGCGAGATTGGAGGCATGACGAGCGACAGTACCAGGCTCAACACGGAGGCTCCGCACAAAACGCCTGCCAGTACACGGCGCGTCGTTTTTTTACTCTGCTTAGTTTTTTCTGAATTCGCTTTCATCGATGTCTCCTCCCCAAGAGACCGCGATCTTGCTCTTTCACTATCAAACGTATTTGCGCAACCTGTAATTACGCACGCTTAGTAATCCATATTGTAGCGATTGTTTGAACATCTAAGCAAAAATACCGATAGTTTTGTAGCGAATTCTCAATTCTCTTGACATTTGCTCGGATTTACCTTCGTTTATTCGCTATGAAATATCTATTTCTACTGGTAATTAAGCTAGTTATCATTTTTTAATAGCATTTTATTTATTTGCACAACATTTTGCTCAAGAGCATGCGTCCTGCGAACGGTCGAAAATCGACCGTGAACGGTAGATCATTAACCGGGAGGAATAGACTACCAAATTGATGGGAATATCTTTAACTCATCGGTGGTTAGAAGCATGATGTTCAGACAACGTTATTTGAATTTTCGCGCAGATTTTAGGCATCAATTCGCCCAAATCGCCTGAGACCACCGCAAAGGAGCCTGTCCCCTTTGCGGTGGTTCTCCCCCGGCGCTACAGCAGATGCTCCTCGATAAAGATCGCGATGCCGTCTTTGTCGTTGCTGGCGGTTACAAAGTCGGCGGCGGCGCGGGTGGCATCGCTGCCGTTTGCCATGGCCACGCCCACGCCGGCGTCAGCCACCATGCAGGTGTCGTTGTCCGCATCGCCAAACACGCAGATGTCCTGGAGCTCCATGTCGTTGAGCTCCGCCACGCGCACAAGGCCGCGCGTCTTGGACACGCGCGGATCCATGAACTCGTAGAGCCGCTGCGTGGTTTGCAGAGCCGCCGCCTTAACAGTGTCATCGGCAAACGTCGATGCTCGCTCGATGACCTGCGGCATCACCTCGGGCGCCATGGTAAACATCACCTTGGGCTGCGGCTCGCGCAAAAACTCGGCAAAATCGACCACCTGGTAGGGCACGCCGTCGACGCGCGACAGGTGCTCGACGCAAGCGTTGCTCTCGGGCACGTAGAACACGCCGTCTCGGGGGCAGACGGGCGTTGCCGGAAGGTCCGCCATGTGTTTGCAGATGCGCGCGATGGTCTCGCCCGGCAGCGGATAGCTCAGCTCGTTGATGTCGTGCGCGCGGTCGATGACCTCGGCGCCACCGCAGCCCACGAGCACGTCTACCAGGCCTTCGATGCCCCAGAGCTCGTACATGGCCTCGGTCGCGTGGGCGTCGCGCCCGGTGCACAGGCCAAACAGCACGCCGCGCTCGCGCAGGGCGCGAATCGCCGCCACGGTGCGCGGGGACACCGTGTGCTGGCTCGTGAGCAGCGTGCCGTCGATATCGCAGAACACGGCTTTGATGTGGTTGAAGGTGGCGTCCATGGGGGCCTTTCTGGGTTGCGCGGCGGTGTGGGGTGTATTCGTGAACGGCGTACATGGTATACCAAGACACGGGCGCGGCCCGTCAAAGCAAAAACCACCACAAAGGCGCCTGGCCCCTTTGTGGTGGCCAGACCCGGGGCGCAAAGCATCACAACATTCGACGTTTTTCGGCAAAATCGCGATTTTCATCGAATGTTGTGATGGTTTTTACTGCCTTGCGGCACGATCCAGATGCCGGCGTCCAAACAGCAGCAGCGCCGCGGGAACTGCCGTCACGACCATGCCCGCCCCTACGAGCGTCTGCTGCACGCCAAACGTCGCCGCCAGCCAGGGAGCAATCGCCAGCGGGGCTACGCCGGCGAACATGTTGCCAAAGCCCATGACCGAGTTCACGCGACCGAGCTGCTCGAGCGGGGCCGTCGTTTGCACGATGGTGTTGTGGAGCGGGTTGACGACGCCCCAGGCCACGCCCAGGGCAATCTGGCCGACAAGGGCTATGCCCACGTACGGCGTTCCCACATAGAGCAGGCTTCCCAGACCCACAGACATAAGCGCCATGAGCAGCGTTTTAAGGTTGACCAGGTGCGGCGGCAGGCGGAGCGCAATAACGGCACCCAGCACCGCGCCCACACCGCTGGCCGACGAGAGCCAGCCCATCCACTCGACACCGACGTGCAGAACATCGCGGTAGAAGAACGACTCCAGCGGGTCGAAGGCGCCGTAGCCAAAGTTTGAAAGGAAAATAATGCAGAACAGCAGGGCGAGGACGCTATTGGTAAAGACCGTCTTGATGCTGGTCGCGAAGGTGACGCGGAAGGACGTGCTGGGGCTGGAGCTTCGTCCCGCACGCTCCCCTTCCTCTGCCGAATCGGTATCCGCATGCCCGGCGACATGGCTGGTCTGCGGCCTAAAGCCCCAACCGACGACGAACGCCAGCACAGTAAAGAGCATCATGAGCACGAACACCGCGCGCGACGACGCAGCCGCCGCGACAAAGCCACCCAACGTGGGCCCGACGATGATACTCACGTTTGAGAACATGGCGATGGCGGAGTTGATGTCTTTGAGCTCGACGGGATCATCGGTAAGGTAGGCCGGATAGGACGTGGCGATGGGCTGGGCGAACCCCATCACAAAGCCCAGGAGCGCCGCGCCGGCAAGGACGATCCCGGTCGCGTCGCCAAAGGCGATGATCGCCGCGCCGGTTGCCAGCGTGCCGACGATGCTCAACAGAAAATGACGGCGCGGGCCCCAGGCATCGAGCGCGGCGCCGCCCGCAAAGGACCCCAGGATCACGAAGACGTTCATAAACAGGACGGCCAGCGACGTCGCGACGACTGAGGTGCCGTCCGCATAGGTGAGCGTTCCGATGACGCCGATAAAGTAGCTGGTCTGAAAACCGGTGTAGATGAGAAAGCGCATCGCCACCAGGCGCTTGGCCTGCACGGACAGCGACGATTGAGGCTTTGAGAAAAGAGAGGCGAGCATGGAGACTCCTTGTTTCATACGAATGCGGACGGCGGGCTTTCGCCACCGTCTAACGAATCAATCTATCCGCATAAAACATTAAGGACGCATCAGGACCCTTCTCTCCGTTTTTCGCCCGTCATGAACTACTTGGTAGATTGTAAGGCATGTCCCAAACATCGACCAAAGCCAAAACCACCACAAAGGTGCCTGGCCCCTTTGTGGTGGAAATGACGTTTGCCCAGATAAAACCTGCCAAAACAAACCTGTCCCTATTTGGCAGGTTTTAGGCCAGATGATCTTGGATAAGATCACAGATGGCTCGGGCGTCGTTGATGTTGATGGCTCGGGTCGCAAAGCCGGCGTCGAATGCCTGGCGTGCAAGGGCCTCGTTGCAGGCAAGGGCCATCGTACGGCCGTCGACCAGGTCGAGCGAGCTCTTGCCGCGCAGACGGTCGACACCCGATCGCGCGACCACGATGTTGTCGAAGCCCTCGGTCTTGTAGCCCTCGATGATCACCACGTCGACATCGTTGTAACGCGACAGCAGCTCGCGCGCGGGCATCTCGTCCTCCTCGCGCGTGTCGGCGTACTCCGCCCAGCGCGTGGCGCAGATGAGGCCCACGTGCTTGGATCCGGCCTGGTGATGGCGCCACGTATCCTTAGCGGGCACGTCGATATCAAAGCCGTGATGCCCATGATGCTTGAGCGACCCCACGCGCAGGCCGCGGCGAGTGAGCTCGGCGATAACCTTCTCGACGAGCGTGGTCTTGCCCGAGTTTTGGTAGCCGATAAACGCGATCGCGGGGACGGCCGGTACCGGAGCTGCGGACGCGACGGCGACGGGTGCGCTCGCGGGCGCGGCACCGTCAGCGGCCACGGCCTCAACGGCAGCGGCCTGACGCTCTGCGCGATCCCACACGCCTGAGCGGCCGCCTTCCTTGTGCAACAGGCGCACGTCGACGATCTCCATGCCGCGATCGACGGCCTTGCACATGTCGTAGATGGTCAGACACGCGGCGCTCGCGCCGGTCAGCGCCTCCATCTCGATACCCGTCTTGCCCGTCACGCCGGCCGTAACCAGCACGTGAAAGCCAACCTGCCCGTCTGCGCGCGCCGGCGCCCAGCCCTCGGGCACGTCCTCGACCGGCGTCCCCGCCGGAGCGATGGGCGCAATGTCGCACTTGCTCTTGGTAATGAGCAACGGATGGCACATGGGGATGATGTCGCTCGTGCGTTTGATGGCCATGATGCCCGCCACACGCGCGCAGGCAAGCACATCGCCCTTTTTGGCGCGGTCCTGCAGCACCATGGCCTGCGTCTCGGGGTGCATGAGGATGGTGCCCTCGGCGATAGCGATGCGATGGGTCTCGGCCTTGTCGGACACGTCGACCATGTGTACCTCGCCCTTGGCGTCCACGTGCGTCAGCTCGTCGCGACGGGCGTCGCGGGCGGGCTCGGTGGCAGCGCTGGCAGTCGGCTGCGTGGACGCGTCGGCGTCGCTGTCAGTAGCCGTGACTTTGTGGGCAGACATCGCGGCCCTGCGAGCGGCCTTGGTGGCATCGGCGTACCTGCTCTTGGCCATATGATCATCCTCCGATTTGGGACATAAATCGTTGCGTGCCCTCAATTATCGCGTGTTCCTGCGGTTTGTGGGCCACGGCATCGCGCCAAATCGAAAGTACCTGCATATCATCACCACGGCGCAGCGCCTCACGCACCGAATACTCGGCATCGCTGAACAGGCACGGACGCACGTTGCCATCGGCCGTCAGGCGCAAACGGTTGCAATTCGCACAAAAATGGTTGGACATGGCACTGATGAAGCCGACCGTTCCCGCCGCACCCGGAAAGTGCCAATAGCGCGCAGGGCCCGCGCCGTCAGGAGCGTCGTTGATGTCGAGCGGCTCGAGCTCGCCCAGTCCCGTCGCGGCGGCCCCGGCATTGATGCGCGCCCGCAGCTCGTCGCTCGGCACGGTATCGCTCGCGTCCCACAGCTCGGGATTGAGCGCGGGCGCATGCGGATCCACAGCGCAATGCGAGCTCGTGCGCTCGTCGCCAATGGGCATGTATTCGATAAAGCGCAGGTGAATGGGACGGTCGACGGTCAGCCGTGCGAGGGCCGCCACATCCTGGTTGAGCCGGCGCACAACAACGCAGTTGACCTTAACGGGCTCAAAGCCCCAAGCCAGCGCCGCGTCGATGCCGCCCATGGTCTGCTCGAGACGACCAAGGCGCGTGATCTTTCCAAACAGCGTAGGGTCGAGCGTATCGAGCGAAATGTTGACGCGGTTAAGCCCGGCGTCTTTGAGCTGCGGCGCCAGCTTGGGTAGCAGGGCGCCATTGGTGGTAAGCGAGATGTCCTCGATCTGCGGAATCGCGCGGATGTCACGAATGAGCGGAATGATACGGCGGCTGACCAGCGGCTCGCCGCCCGTCAGGCGCACGCGGCGAATGCCCTCCCCCGCCACCAAGCGCACAAAGCGGGCGATTTCCTCGGCACTGAGCAGCTCGTCATGCGCGCGGGGCGCCACGCCATCGGCCGGCATGCAATAGATGCAGCGGAAATTGCACTTGTCGGTAACGGCAATGCGCAGGTAGTTGATATCGCGGCCAAAGCCGTCATGTTGCACGTGCCCGTCCACACGGCCCTCCCCTCACGCGGCGTTTTATTCTTCGGAAAACATAATACCCCCCGAGAGAATCATGCCGACACCCGTACGACAGGACAGGTCGCTTCGAGCAAAACCGGCTTCCCAAGCCCATCCTCAGCATACAAACCATCACAACATTCGATGCTTTTCCCGTTTTTGGCAAAAAACGTCGAATGTTGTGATGGTTTGCCCGCCCACGGCACCCCGTTGAGGGACCAAAGCGTCCCTAAAGGCCGCCGTCCCAGTGTCGAATCACGAATTCCCGCAGGTCGTTCTGCCGCTTTTGGAACGCTTCGCTTCGGTCGCACTTAAGGCCCATAGCGAGCGCGATGGCATTCATCGCCCGGTGCAATTGCAGCCGGTTGGCAAACTGAGTCCCGGTGAGGACGATCATCCTAAAGCCCAGCGCGCTCAGCACGGTCATACGCTCCGCATCCGACGCACTGCGCTGTTTATCAAGATGGTCCGAGCCGTTGTATTCAATCCCCGTACCGCTCGCAGGTGCATATACATCGATCTCGAAATACCCGGCCTTAGCGAGATATTTGAATTCGTTGGGAACATCGACCCGATGGTTGAGCTCGATCTTGGCGTATCCCAGCCCTCCTTGGGAACGTTTTGCTGCGACCATGATTGCGGTGGCCGTCTCCATGGGCGACCGCGCGCCATCGTGCACGCGCTTGAGCACGGCGGCCGCACGTATAGCCCCCTGACGAGATCGGTTCTCATTGCAATAGGCAATCAAGTCGGCAACGGTATACCTCTGCCCCATCTCGATATAATCGCCTGTCGACAGATGATTCAAATGGTATCGGGCACAGATTTCGTAGCCATATTCCAGCTGCTCGGGCTCGCTCATCCACGAACCCGCTTGGACAAAGCACATGACCTCATCAACCACCAGAAGGCCCTCCGCCACCTCGATAAGATGGCCTGGAGGTATCGGCGCCCCAAACACGTGGCACCTAAATCCAGCCGGCGTCGAGCGCTCAAAATCGAAGTTGACGAGCGTGTCGATATGATCGAGCTCTTCTCGTGGAATACCAAGCGAAACCAGATAGTCGGCAACGATTCCAACTGCCGTTGAAGCCCTCAGCCCCTTGGCATCGAGCCCCAACTTGGGCAGGCTCGCGGTCGGCTCTGCCTCGTTAGCAAGCGAGTCCTCATCGTATAGGTTGCTTGCTCGCGAGAGCGGCTCGGACGGGCGTGCCACGCTGTGGTACAGCCAGGCAGTCTTATGGGACAGGACGATCGGCAGGTCCATGAGCCCTCCAATGGAGTCGGATAACCAACCTTATTCCCCTGCTCGAGGATTCGCACACCTTTGCATGCAAGTTAGCGATTCCACCCGATCGAGTGGCAAAAAACCATCACAACATTCGACGGTTTTCTCGATTTTGAGGAAAAGTATCGAATGTTGTGATGGTTTGAAGCGGGGTGAAGGGGCGAGGGGGGTCAGGATTAGCCGTTCTTGAGCGGGTTAATCCAGCTCTTTCAAGCCATGTGCCAGCTGCCAGTACTCGCCGTGCTGGGCCAGAAGTTCCTCGTGGGTGCCGCGTTCGACGATGCGGCCGTGTTCGAGGACCATGATGGCGTCGGCGTCGCGGACGGTGGACAGGCGGTGCGCGATCATAAACGTGGTGCGGCCGCGCATGATGCGGTCCATGCCACGCTCGATGAGCTTTTCGGTGCGCGTGTCGATGGAGCTTGTGGCCTCGTCCAGGATGAGCACCGGCGGATCGGCCACGGCCACACGTGCGATGGCGAGCAGCTGACGCTGGCCCTGCGACAGGTTGGCGCCATCGGCTGTAACCGGCGTGTCGTAGCCTTGCGGCAGACGGCGGATAAACGAGTCGGCGCAGGCGGCCTCGGCAGCGGCGCGCACCTCCTCGTCGGTCGCGTCGAGCTTGCCAAAGCGGATGTTCTGCGCAATGGTGCCGCTAAACAGGTGCGTATCCTGCAACACAATGCCGAGCGACCCGCGCAGGCTGGCCTTGGCGATGTGCTTGACGTCGATGCCGTCGTACGTGATCTCGCCGTCATCGACCTCGTAGAAGCGGTTGATGAGGTTGGTGATGGTCGTCTTTCCGGCGCCCGTCGAACCCACAAAAGCGATCTTTTGGCCCGGCTTGGCAAACAGGTTGAGATCCGTGAGCACGCGCGTGCCCGGCACGTAGGAAAAGTCCACGGCATGGAAGCGCACGTCGCCGGCAAGCGGCACCAGGCCAGTGACAAGCTCGGTGCCGTCGGCCGCCACCGCGCGACCCGCATCGTCAACCGAGGCAACATCGTGCAGATGCCCGTACGTGCCCACGCCACGGCCCTCGGGAATCTTCCACGCCCACGCGGACTCGCCTGTCTGCACCAGCTCCACGCAGCCCTCGTCTACCTCGGGCTGCAGGTCCATCGCGGCAAACAGGCGCTCGGCACCGGCCAGCGCGTTGAGCAAAAAGTTACCCAGCTGCGTAAACTGGTTGATGGGCATGGCCGCCTGGCGCACAAAGACCAGGTAGCTCGCGAGCGCGCCCACGTCGGCCAGGCCGTTGATGCAGAGCATGCCGCCCGCCACCGCGACGATGGCGTAGTTGGCATACCCGATCACCACGGTCATGGGTACCATCGAGTTGGCGTAGGCCTGCGCGGCGCCACCGGTGCGGCGCAGCTCCTGGTTGCGCGCGTCAAAACCGGCAACGTTGGCCTGCTCGTGGTTAAAGACCTTGATGACCTTTTGGCCCGAGACCATCTCCTCAACGTATCCGTCCAAGTCGCCGAGCGACGCCTGCTGAGCGGCAAAGAAGCGCTTGGAGCGGATGCCCGAGTAGCGCGCGTACAGCACAATGGCCGCGTCGCACACGAGCGTGATAATCGTGAGCTGCCAATTGAGGATAATGAGCATGGCCGTAGTGCCGATGACCTGGATCGTCGCCTGAATAACGTTGGCAAAGCTGTTGTTGAGCGCCTCGGAGACCGTGTCGACATCGTTGGTAAAGAAGCTCATGATGTCGCCCGAGCGCGTGCTATCGAAATAGCTGAGCGGCAGTGTCTGGATATGCGCGAACAGGTCGCGGCGAATGTCTGACACTACGCGCTGGGCTGCGCGCACCATGATTTGCGAATAGCCCAAGGCCGACAGCACGCCCGCGGCGTAGATGGCAGCCGTAAAGAGAACCTGCTTGGTGAGCAGCTCCTCGCCACCCGTGGCCAGGCCGTTGACGATGGGGCGCACCATGTATGTGCCGGCAAGACTCGCGATGGCGGCAATAGAGGCGAGCACGCCCACCGCGAGCAGCGAGAACTTGGCGTGGCCCATGTAGCTGAGCAGGCGGCGGAGCGTCTGTCCCAGATTGGCCGGACGGGCCTGAGCTGATGTCTTAGGCATGGCACTCACCTTCTTCCATGGCTCGAATTGATCCGCTGGGGACGGAGGAAAACGGACCATCCGCACCGTCGTCACCGTCGTCCGCATCCCCCGCGAACTCCATCTGCGAGGCGTAAATCTCCTGGTAGATGTTATCGCCCGCCAGCAGTTCCTCATGCGTGCCCACGCCATGGACACGCCCGTCATCCAGCACCACAATGCGATCGGCATCCATCACGCTCGCGATGCGCTGGGCAATGATGATCACCGTCGTATCGGGAATCTGCGCGATGTGCTCACGGATCTTGGCGTCGGTCGCCATATCGACCGCGCTGGTGGAGTCATCAAAAATGAGCACGCGCGGGTGCTTGAGCAGCGTGCGCGCGATGCACAGACGCTGCTTCTGTCCGCCCGAAACACCGGCACCGCCCTGGCCCAACTCGCCGTCCAGCCCGCCAATGCGGTCCAGGAACTCGTCCACACACGCCGCGCGGCAGGCACGCAGCAGTTCCTCGTCGGTGGCATCGGGCGCACCCCATTGCAGATTCTCGCGCACCGTGCCTGTAAACAGCACGTTCTTTTGCAGCACAATGCCCACGGCGTCGCGCAAGGCGACCAGGTCGTAGTCGCGCACGTCGCGCCCGCCCACGAGCACGGCGCCCTCGGTCGCGTCGTACAGGCGCGCGATGAGCTGCACGAGCGAGCTCTTGCCCGAGCCCGTGCCGCCGAGCACGCCCACCGTGGAGCCCGGCTCGATGCGAAGGTCGATATGCTCGAGCACATCCTCGGCAGCATCCGCGCGGTACTTAAACGACACGTCGCGGAACTCGACACTTCCGTCGGCGACCTCGTGCACAGCCGCGTCTGCCGCAGGCGCCTGGATGAGCGATTGCTCGTCAATCACGCGCGAGATGCGCTCCACGCTGGCGAGTGCGCGCGTGAGCAGCAAAAACACGTTGGAGATCATCATGAGCGAGTTCATGATCAGTAGCACGTAGCTCATAAAGCCCGTGAGCGAGCCCACGCCCAGCTCGCCGGCGATAATCATGCGCCCGCCGATCCACAGGATGGAGATGGCGGCCACGTACATCGACAGCTGAAACACCGGCAGGTTGAGCACGGCGTTGCCGAAGGTCTTTGTCGCCGTGTGCGCGAGCTCGGTATTGACGGTGTCGAACTTGGCCTCCTCGTGCTCGGCGCGCACATACGCCTTGACGGCGCGCACGGCGGTGAGGTCCTCCTGCACCACGCCGTTGAGGTGGTCCATCGAGGTCTGCAGCTGGCGGTAGAGCGGGCTCACACGGTAGGTGATAATGCCCAGCACGATCGCCAGCACGGGCAGGATGATCGCGAAGACCGTGGCGAGCGGGCGCGACAGCACTAGGGCATAGACCAGGCCGACGATGAGCGTCACCGGCCCGCGCACCATGGGACGAAAGCCGTTGCCGATGGCGTTTTGGATGACGGTGATGTCGGTGGTCATGCGGGTGACAAGCGAGCTGGCGTCGTAGTTGTCCAGGTTGCCAAAGGCGAGCGTCTGGATCTTGCGATACTCGGTCTCGCGCAGATTGGCGCCCAGACCCGAGGCAACGCGGGCGGATGTGCGGGCATAGCCCAGGCCCAATACCAGCGAAAACGCCGCACACACCAGCATGCACGCGCCCTGCAGCAGCATGTAGTTGACGTCGCCCGTGGGCACGCCCACGTCGATGATGTTGGCCATGATGACCGGGATAAACAGCTCAAGCGCGGTCTCGACCGAGACGAACATCACGCCGAGTATGGCATCGCGACGGTATGCCCCCAAATAGGAAAACAAGATTTTGAGATTGCGCACGCAGGTTCATCCCCCATCAAACGTTGTTCGCAAACGCACGTATTATTGCGCGCCGAGCGATGGTGTCAAGTGTTCCGAAATCGATTTCTATAAGGCCGGCGCAGGCGCTAAGCCCGCGCGGCGCGCGATCGTATTCAAACCGAAATGATTGAAGGCAAGAATTTTTCGCCCCACCGGCAACATGGACCTTGACTCTACAATCGTTGTAGGGTTTTCACTACACTGGTACGTAAACGAACCAAGCCAGAAAGCCCCGCTCATGGAACACGACCTCACACGCGGTAATGTCCTCAAGACCATCGCGGTCTTCGCCCTGCCCTATATGCTCTCGTACTTTTTGCAGATGCTCTACGGCATGGCCGACCTGTACTTTATCGGACAGTTTAGCGGTGCCGCCGGCATCACCGCCGTGGGCAACGGCGCGCAGACGCTCTATATCATTACCGTGACGCTCGTGGGCCTGGCCATGGGAACGACCGTCATCGTCGGCCACGCCGTGGGGTCGCGCCGCTTTGACCGCGCCGAGGCCGCCATCGGCAACACCATCACGCTCTTTATGGGCGTCTCGGTGGTGTTGGCCGCGCTCTTGCTCGCGCTGTGCCCGCAGATCGTGGCACTCATCGGCACGCCGACCGAAGCCGTCGAGGGCACTGCCGCCTACCTGCGCATCTGTTTTATCGGCATTCCGTGTATCGCCGCATACAACATCCTCTCGGCCATCTTTCGCGGCCTGGGCGATTCGCGCTCGCCCATGTATGTGATCGGCGTGGCGTGCGTCATCAACATCGCGCTCGACTTTCTGCTCATTGGCCACATGGGGCTCGGCCCCGTGGGCGCGGCGCTTGGCACGGTGATCGCGCAGACGGCAAGTGTTGCCCTCGCACTCGTCTGGCTCAAGAGCCGCCGCACAAACATCCACGTCAAGCGCAGCGACCTGCGTCCGCAGCCCGAGGTACTCGGCAGCATCCTTAAGATTGGCGTGCCCGTGGCCGTGCAGGACGGCTGCATCCAGGTAGCGTTTATGTTCATCACCGTTATCGCCAACCACCGCGGGCTGGTCGACGCCGCCGCCGTGGGCCTGGTCGAGAAGATGATCAGCTTTTTGTTCATCGTGCCGAGCTCCATGGGCGCCACCGTCAGCGCGCTCACGGCGCAAAACGCAGGCGCGGGCAAGGGCGACCGAGCACGTCAGGTGCTCAAGAACGCCATGACCATCTCGGTAGTGTACGGCTGCCTGATCACGGCGCTCATGTGGCTGGTGGCACCGGCGTTTCTCGGCTTTTTTGCCAAGGACGCCGCGGTGATCGCAGCCGGCACCGGCTATATGCGCAGCTATATTTTCGATGCGATCTTCGCCGGCATTCACATATGCTTTAGTGGCTTTTTCGCCGCGTACGGCAGGAGCTACATCGGCTTTGCGCACAACGTGCTGGCCGTGGCGCTCATTCGCGTGCCGGGCGCGTGGCTGCTGTCGAACGCCTATTCCGACACGCTGTTTCCCATGGGCATCGCCTCGCCGTGTGGATCGATTCTATCGGCAGTCATTTGCGTGGTGGCGTTTACGGTGCTCAACCGCCGTGGCACTTTTGACAAGCTCGTGGCGTAGCGGAGCGACGCAAGCCTTGGCGCCCCTCCCCTGCTTTTTACCGAAAGGAGCGGTCCTGTGACCGAAACATCCAGCGAACATACCGACGGCCTGCTCCGTATTGGCGAGGTAGCACGCCTGTTTAACCTGAGTGTTGGCACGCTGCGTCATTACGAGCAGATGGGCTTGCTGGAGCCGGCGCATATCGACCCTGCAAGCGGCTATCGCTACTACGGAGCGCGACAGCTCTCCACCCTCAACACCATCAGCAACCTGCGCGTTCTTGACTTGCCACTGGCGCAGATACGTGAGTTCGTGACCACGCGCGACGTGGACCTCATGCAGTGGCAGCTGGCTCAGCAGCAGGAGCTCATCGAGCGCAAGCGCCGCGAGCTGGAGCGCGTGTCGCGTAAGATCGATAACCGGCTTGCTCTGCTGCACGATGCCTTGAACACCGAGCTCGATACCATTTGCACAATCGATGCGCCCGAGCTTCGCTGCGCCGTGTTGCGCGAACGTGTCAAGCCTACCGACGCTTATGCGCTGGAGTGGCAGATTCGTCAGCTGCAGAAGGGCCAGCACGAGACCTTTGCCTTCCTGGGCAACTTAGGCGTCGGGATTAGCGCCGAGCGCCTGGCCGCCGGCGACTTTGACGGCTACGACGAAGTCTTTCTGCTGCTTGATGACACCGATGAGTACTTGGGCGACGTCGAGACACGGCCCGCCGCGCGCTGCCTGACCATAAGCTTCCGCGGCACGCACGGGCAAGCAGCCCCACGCTACAAGCAGCTGCTCGGCTATATGCGCGAGTACGGCCTGACACCAGCCGGTCCCTCACGCGAGATCGCCCTCATCGACGACATCATTAGCGACGACCCCACAACCTACGTGACGCAGATCACGGTGCCGGTTGCCCCAGCAAAGTAAGAACTGCCCGGAAGGCATCGTGCTTCCGGGCGGTTCTTCAATTTGACTATCGATGCCTTAAGCCTGGGGCACCTGACCAGTAGCCAAGATCTGCTCGAGTGCGTCCTCGTCCAGCACGGGTACACCCAGCTGTTCGGCCTTGGTGAGCTTGGAGCCTGCCTTGGGGCCGGCGACCAGGTAGCTCGTCTTCTTTGACACACTGCCCGAAACCTTGGCGCCGAGCACCTTGAGCGCCGCGCCCGCCTCATCGCGCGTGCGGTTGACGAGCGTACCGGTCAGCACAAACGTCAGGCCCGCAAGCGGCTGCGCGTCGGCGAGCTCGCCTGCTACGCCGGCATCGGCTGCAGCCTGCGCATGTACGGCGCCCAAGTCGACCTCGAGTGACAGGCCCGCTTGACGCAGGCGTTCCAGCACGGCAAGGTTCTCGGGCACAGCCAGGAACTGCTTGACGCTCGCTGCGATTTTGGGACCGATACCCTCGCACTCGGCGATGTCCTCTTCGCTCGCCAAGATGAGCTTGTCAATCGACAAGAATCGCTCAGCGATGACCTCACCCACGCTCTTGCCCACGTGGCGGATACCCAGGGCAAACAGCACGCGACCGAGCGGCTGGCTCTTGGACTTGTTAAGCTCGGCAATAATCTTCTCGGCCGTCTTGAGACCAACCGGAATGGGATCGCCCTTCTTAACGCCCTTTTTGCTGTTGGAGCTCGCGTACACGCGGCCCGTGTCCAGGCCGGCAATGTCGTCGACCGTGAGCTGGTAAAAGTCGGCGACGTCATGGATCAGACCGGCGGCGATCATCTTGTCGACAATCTCGTCACCCAGGCCGTCCACGTCCATGCAGCCGCGGCTCACCCAGTGGAGCAAGCGCTCCTTGAGCTGTGCGGGGCAGTCGATGGACACGCAACGGTAGGCAACCTCGCCGTCCTCGTGGACCACGGGGCTGCCGCACACGGGGCAGACCTCGGGCATGTGCCAGTCGACCGAATCGGCCGGGCGCTTATCGAGTACCGGGCCCACAACCTCGGGAATCACGTCGCCTGCCTTGTGCACGATGATAGTGTCGCCCTCGCGCACGTTCTTGCGACGGATCTCGTCGATGTTGTGCAGCGTGGCGCGCGCGATGGTAGAGCCGGCGACCGTCACCGGGTCGAACTCGGCGACCGGGGTGAGCACGCCGGTGCGGCCAACCTGAATGCGGATCTCTCGCAGGATGGTCTGCTTTTCCTCGGGCGGGAACTTAAAGGCAATCGCCCAGCGCGGCGCGCGAGCGGTAAAGCCCAGGTCGAGCTGCTGCTGGAAACTGTCGACCTTTACAACCACACCGTCGATGTCGTAGTCCAGGTCACCGCGGTGCTCGAGCGCCTGGGCACAGAACTCGTGAACCTCGGCCGGTGTGGCGCAACGAGCCACGTTGGGGTTGACGCTAAAGCCGGCGCTACGCAGCCAATCGAGAAATTCGCGCTGGCTGTGAACGTGCAGCGGATCGGTATCGGCAATAGCGTAGATAAAGGTGGCCAGGTCGCGACGCGCCGTGACCTTGGGATCCTTCTGACGCAGGCTGCCAGCGGCAGCGTTGCGCGGGTTGGCAAAGGGGTCGCGGCCCTCGGCATCGGCCTCTTCATTCAGACGAACAAAGCTGCCCTTGGGCATATAGACCTCGCCGCGTACCTCAATGGTGCGCTCGCGGTCGGCGCCCATGTGGGCAAGCGCCGGCTCGGACAGGTGCATGGGCACGTCCTTGATGGTACGGACGTTGAGCGACACGTCCTCGCCCGTGGTGCCATCGCCACGTGTGGCCGCACGTACGAAGGTGCCGTTTTGGTAGGTAAGTGCCACGCCCAGACCGTCGATCTTAAGCTCGCAGGCATAGGTGACGCTACCGGCACCGAGCGCATCCTCGGTGCGCTGGAGCCACGCGTCGAGTTCGTCCAGATCCATGGCATCGTCCATGGAATACATGCGCGCCATGTGCGTGACCGGCGTAAACTGCTCGCTCACGTAGCCGCCCACGCGCTGGGTATAGCTGTCGGGCGTCACCAGGTCGGGGTAGGTCGCCTCGATTTCCTGCAGCTCAACGAGCATTTTGTCAAAGGCGGCGTCTGTGATCTCGGGCGCGTCGAGCATGTAGTAGCGATAAGCGTGGTAATCGAGCTCGTGGCGCAGCTCGGCCGCACGCGCTGCCGCCTGGGCACGGGCATCGGCCGGTGCAGCGACATCCGCGCTCGCGGGCGTCTCGGTATCGATGTCCACGCCGTCACCAAACAGGCTCGATTGCTCCATAGCGGCACTCCTTCGCTCGATTTCAAACGGATACTAGAGTACCACCGGTCGCAATGGGGCCGAATAACCCTTTCGAACCGCACCGAATCGGCAGCCGCCAGACCGAGGTGGATAGCGCGATCAAACCATGTCCTTGCCATTTCTAAATAATCCGTTTTCCTCCGTCCCCAACAGATCAATGAGAAAAGAGGGGCTGTCCCACGTTGATGGGACAGCCCCTCTGGCTTCGATATGTGCAATACGGCCCGTTAGAAACCCTGACCGTAGCCTTGACCCTGGCCCTGCTGGCCCAGCAGCTCCTCCAGATACTGGCGCAACTGCTCGTCGGTAATACCGCCGTTGCCGGTGTCGGTCGCGCTGTCGTCCTGTTGCTGGTTCTGCAGCTCCTCATCAGAACCCAGCTCGACCGTGACCTTCTTCTCTTCCTTGCCGCGCATGAGCGTGATCTCGACCTTCCCGCCCACCTCGTGGCTGCGCAGTGCGATGATCAGGCCGTCGGCGCTCGTAATCTCGTCGTCGCCCAGCTTGGTAATGACATCGCCCTCTTGGATGCCAGCCTTGGCTGCGGGACCGTCCTCGACGACGCTCGCCACATACGCGCCGCTGTCGGTGCTCAGCTTGTTGGTGCGGGCGTTAAGCGCATTGACGCTCGAAAGCGTGGCGCCCAGGTACGGGTGCACCGGCGTCTTACCGTCGATGATCTGGTCGGCAATGTCCTTGGCGTAGTTAACGGGAATAGCAAAGCCCACGCCCGAGCTGGAGCCCGAATAGCTCTCGATGAGCGAGTTGATACCCACGAGCTCGCCGTTGTCGTTGACAAGCGCGCCGCCGGAGTTGCCCGGGTTGATGGCGGCATCGGTCTGGATCATGTTGGCGTAGATAGTGTTGCCGCTGGTAGAGCTCATGGCCGTGGAGCGATAGAGCGCCGAGACGATACCCGTGGAGACAGACTGCTCGTTGCCGAACGGCGAGCCGATCGCCATGACCCACTCGCCCACGTTGAGCTTGGAGGAATCACCAATCTCAATCGGCGTGAGCTTGGAGGCGTCAGCATCCTTGAGCTTGATGACGGCCAGGTCGCTTGAGGCGTCGTTGCCCACGAACTCGGCCTCGTAGGTGGTGCCGTCGTCCATGGTCACCACGTACTGGTCATAGCCATCGACCACGTGGTTGTTGGTGAGGATATGGCCCTCGGTATCGAGCACCACGCCCGAACCGACGCTGCCCGAGCTATCCGACTCATCAGCAGACTGCGAAAGCGAGCCATTCTGGCTGCCGCTCGAAGTGGCAGTGATGGAAACGACGGAGGGCAGGGCCTTGGCAGAGACGGCCTCGGCCAGCGTAGTGTCCTCAGAGTCGATCGTGATCTTTTGCGTCGATGAACCCGAAGCACCCGCCGTCACGGCATTCTTTCCGCCGCCAATGTTGAGCGTGCCACTCATAATGAGCGCGATGACCAGCAGGGCGCCGCAGGCGCAGCCGGCAAGCGCTGTAATAAAGATCGGCAGCTTTTTGGTCTTGGTCTTGACCACCGTGTGCTTGTTTACAACCTGCTGACCGCCCAGCGGCTGGCCGGTCTGTGTGTCGTAAGCCTGCACATAGGGAATGTTGCTGCCGGCAGGCGTCGACTCCACCTGCACACGCGGCTGCTGCTGGGTCTCGCCAGCGTTGCCCGCATCCTGAGGACGCTGGGAATCGTTCTCGCTCATGGCTGCGATCCTTTCGTCTAATAACCAAAGGCCCGCCAAACATGTGGCGGGCCATCATTGTTCACGTTGAGTTGTACCCCAATATGCGGGTGCACGTGTATGAGAACGCAATCTTTTAGGAAGGCTTAAGTTCTGTTGCAGATTCGAGAGGAACCCATACCTGCGTCAAAACCACCACAAAGGTGCCTGCCCCCTTTATTGGTGGAAATCTAGTCCTTAAACAGATAGCCCACACCGCGGACGGTGGTGATGTGCGCCGCGATCTGCGGACCCACCTTAGAGCGGATGCGTCGGATGTGCACGTCGACGGTGCGCGTACCGCCGCAGTACTCAAAGCCCCACACGCGGTGCAGCAGCACCTCGCGGCTGTAGGCGCGGTTGGGATGTGTCGCCAAAAAGCTCAGCAGCGAGTACTCCATCAGCGTCAGGTCAATGGGCTCGTTATCGAGTGTCACCTGGTAGGTAGCCAGGTTAATCTCGAGGTTATCGATGTTGAGCACATCGTCGGCCGCGACGGTCTCCTCCTCGCCCATCAGGCGCTGCGCGCGAGCCTTGAGCTCGTTAGGCGTCGCCGTGGGGCATACAAAGTCGGCATGCGCGTGATTCGGCAGGCGCAAGGTACCGAGCGCCTCGTCGTCAACGATCACCAGCATGGGGACACCGCCGCGATCGTCAAGCCACTTGGCAATCTGATCGATGCGGTCGCTGCGGATGCCATCGGAATCGAGGATCAGCAGGTCAAAGTCGTGCGCCGCAGTCGGCGAATCGGGGGTTGCCAGGCTCACCTCGACACCCAGGGTAGTCGTCAAGCTGCGGGCAAACTCGTGGAAGCGCGTCGTGCGCGCCATGAACAGGGCACTCTTTTCGGACATATCGGCCTCCAAGGAAATGAGCTCAATCGTACTGGGACAAGCCAGAGCGATTAGGAGTTCGCCAGGTAGTGCTTGATCTCCCACTCGGTGATCGTAGACTCAAACTTATGCCACTCGTCGCGCTTCTTTTTGAGGAAGAAGCTGTGGATGTGCTCGCCGAGGGCACCCTTCATAAACTGCGAGTCCTCAAACACGTCGAGCGCCTCTTTGAGCGAGCGCGGCAGTGGCGTGTAGCCGGCCTCGACCATCTGGCGGTCGGTAAGCTTGAGCGTCTCGGCCGTGGCCTCGGGCGGGAGCTCCAGCTTGCGCTCGATGCCGTCCAGACCAGCCGCCAACGTGACGGCGTTGACCAGGTACGGGTTGGCCATGGGGTCGGGACTGCGCAGCTCGATGCGCGTGGACAGCTGCTTGCCGGGCTTGTAGACCGGGATGCGGACCATGCTCGCGCGGTTGCGCAGGCCCCACGTGGCGTACTGCGGCACGGAGTCGCCGCCCGTGGTGATGCGCTTGTACGAGTTGACCGTGGGGTTGGTGATGGCGCTGATCTCGCGCGCGTGCGCCAAGATGCCGGCCATATAGTGCTTGGCGGTATCGGAGAGATGGTACTTCTCGTCGTCCTCGCCCCAAAAGACGTTGTTGCCGTCGTGGTCGAACAGCGACTGATGCAAAAACATAGCGCTGCCGTCCTCACCCGCCAACGGCTTGGGCATAAAGGAGGCGTGGCAACCGCTCTCGTAGGCCTGCTGCTTAATGATGAGCTTGGCCGTGGTGATGGCGTCGGACATGCTCAGGGCCTCGGCGTGGCGCAGGCTCATGCCATGCTGCGAGCGACCGGCGGCGTGGAAGGTGTACTCCACGGGCACGGACATCTTCTCGAGCGTGAGGACCGTGTTGCGGCGCAGGTCGCGAGCGGCGTCGCTCACCGAAAGATCGAAGTAGCCCACGTTGTCGAGCGGCTCGGGGGTGTGCTCGTCGGGGAAGTAGTAATACTCCAGCTCGGCGCCCACGTTGAGCAGATAGCCAGCTTTCTCGGCCTTGCGGAACATGCGACGCAACGCATCGCGCGGATCCCCGGCGAAGGGCTTGCGGTCGGGGGTGCACACATCACAGAACACGCGGGCAACGCCGTTATGGCTCGGACGCCACGGCAGGATCTGGAAGGTCGAAGCATCGGGAAACGCCAGCATATCGGCTTCCTCGGGCGTGGCAAAACCCTCGATGGCGGAGCCGTCAAAGCCAATACCCTCCTCAAAAGCGACCTCGAGGTCCTCGGGGCTAATGGCAAAGTTCTTGAGGCGGCCGAGAATGTCGACAAACCACAGACGAACAAAGCGGATGTCACGTTGCTCTACGGAGCGGAGTACGTAATCGATGTTCTGCTGGTTCATGTCGCTCCCCTTTCTTTCGGGCGGGTTTCGACTGGTCTATATCGCAGATACTATCGCAGAAAAATGTTTCCGCAGGGTTAAAGCGTATCAAGCGTTCAAAAAACGTGTGCGAACAGGCAGATATGACAAGCGGCTATCGTTCGGATTCAGAGACAATTTGTCTGCAGGCTCGTTCCAGCGCAGGGAACTCCATCGTCACTGCATCCCAAACAACCGAGCGATCGACATTGCCGTAATCATGCGCAAGATAATTTCTCATGCCGATAATTCCACGCCACTCAATTTCGGGATGAAGCCGCTGCGAGCGTTCCGACAACTTGCCCGCTTCTTCCGTCACCCTAAGTGCGCACATCAAAAGGGAGTCCGCCAACGCCCTCGTCCGCACGTCATTCGCATGCAGAAACTGGTCCTCGGTGATATCAAAAACCTTGATGCGCTCGTTCGTTTCAGAGATGGCCTCCAAAACCTCTTGGGCACGAAGGCTGTCTGACTTACGCGCGATCATAAAGGATCACTCCTTCACGCTCGATTACCGCGGCAAGATCGTCATCAAGATAATCACTCGAGACGAGGTCAACCTGCCTCCCGGTTTCTTTGCGCACCGCCTCACCAAACGCCGACAACGCGAAAAGACCAAAGCCCTGCTCACGATCGACTTCGAGACGCAAGTCAATATCACTATCGGCATGTGCCTCGCCACGAGCATACGAACCAAAAAGAATCACGCTTTTGATAGCAGGAATCGAGCTGGCTGCCTCGCGGACTGCGGACTCAATCTGGGCAGTATCTAAAATGCCCGCCGAGACGCTTTCGCTCGCAGAGCTTTTACCGAGTGAAGGAACAAACGGCAGCGAACGCTCGCGCAGCATCTGTCTCATAAACATATTGACCGCAACAGATGAAGACATGCCAAGTTCTTCGCACAGCTCGGCAAATGAGTCTTTAATTGACGAGTCCACTCGCACACTCAGCACAGACGCAGCCATGGATACCTCCTGTATGACATTGTCTATATATTATCACACAAACTAGCGCGAGGTGGAAGCGCGGTGTTCGATGTGGCCGGGGACCTCGATGCGTTTGGGCGCCAGCTTTGCGGCCTCGCCCACGGTGGTGGTAACAACGTCGATGCGCTCGGAGAGGCGCTCGACCACGCGCTCGGCAATGGTGAGGGTGTCCTGCGCGGCCGTGGTCACGCCGCCAAAGAGCACATGGTTCCAGGGGTAGTCGTCAAACGTCGCGATCTTGAGCCCCGCCGGCAGCGAGGGACCAAGCTGCGCCAGCGCCTCGGTCAGACGCAGGAAGACCAGACCGTTGACGGCAATGAGGCCGAGCTTTTTGCCTGCATAGCCGCGGATGGTCTCGTCCAAGCGGCCGACGCCCGAGGCGCCACCATCGGCCAGGGTGACGACCTCGCCCGCAAGGCCGCGTCGCGAAAGCTCGTCGGCAAAGGCCTCGGCACGCTCGCGACGCACGGGACTGTCGTCGCTTGCCTCGGTGAGCAGGCACAGACGCTCGCTGCCCGCAGCGGCCAAGGCGTCTACCAAGCCGGCGACCAGCTCACGGTTGTTAGATGTCACCAGATCGACACCGCCGTCGGCAACATCGCGGTCGAGCAGCACAACGGGCAGGCGCCCCGCTGCCGCGACGATCGCCTCGTCATTGCCTCCGCAGGTGTTGACGACCAAGCCGTCCACGCCGGCATCGATAAGTCTGGTGAGCGACTCGGCCTCCTTGGCAGGGTCGTTGCCGCTGATGGCCGTCATAAGCGAGCAGCCGCGCGCGGCGGCACTGGCGGAAAGCCCCTCGAGCATGGCGCTCGAGAACGGGTTGGCGATGTCGGCCAGGATCACGCCGATGAGGTTGGTGCGCGAGCTGCGCAGGTTGCGTGCGGCGGCGCGGGGACGATAGCCCGTACGCTCGATGACCTCGGCGATGCGGGCGCGGGTCTCCTCGGTCATCTGACCGGGACGGTTGTTGAGGTAGCGCGAAACGGTGGCCGGGCTCACGCCCGCCTCGGCGGCAATGTCTTTGATTCTCATCTGCGCCATGGCGCACCCCGTTTCCCACGTGTCGGCAATCTTAGCCATTTTAGGCATTTTTTTAAAAATCTCGCTTGCAAAACGCTGTAGGTGAGTATACTACAACTCGAAACGAAACCGATTTCGTAAACCGATTTCGGCAAGCGTTGGCACGGAGGTGCAAAGATGCACCCTACCGTCTTGGCACCTCCGTGCCAACGCCATATCAAAGGTGTACGCACAGTCAAGAAGGAGCTACGCGACCATGGGTAAAACGGTTCTTACCTTCGGCGAGATCATGATGAGGCTCTCGCCCAAAGATCACCTGCGTATTGAGCAGGCCACCGAGTTCGACGTCCGCTACGGCGGCGCCGAGGCCAACACCGCGCTTTCCCTGGCCTACCAGGGCGACAAGGCCGCCTACGTTTCCGTCGTCCCGGCCAACCGCCTGGGCGAGTGCGCTCTGCGCTCGCTGAAGATCTACGACGTCGACACCACGCGCGTCGTGCGTCAGGGCGACCGTCTTGGCTCCTATGTATTTGAGGTCGGCGCCTCGCAGCGCGGCAACGGTTGCGTCTACGACCGCAAGTACTCGGCCATTAACTTGGCCAAGCGCGACGTCTTTGACTGGGACGAGATCCTGGAGGGCATCGACGTCTTCTACTTCTCTGGCGTGACGCCCGCCGTCTCCGACGAGATGGCCGCTGCCTGCAAGGACGCTCTCACCGCTTGCCGCGCCAAGGGCATCACCACCGTGTGCGACGTTAACTACCGCGGCAAGATGTGGTCGCCCGAGAAGTCGCAGGCAACCATGAAGGAACTCCTGCCGCTCGTCGACATCTGCATCGCCAACGACGAGGACGCACCTGCCGGCCTCGGCATGACCTGCGTCTCCGGCTCCCTTGCCCACGGCATCGAGGAGCGCGACACCTACGTCGAGATGGCCCGTCAGATCTGCGCCGAGTACGGCTGCAAGAAGGTCGCATCGGTCGTCCGCAACATCTCCTGCGTCGAGCGCTCCATCTGGATGGGCATGCTCTATGACGCCGAGAGCGGCGAGCACTGGTTCTCTCCTGCTCACGACGTGCACGTGCTCGAGGGCGTTGCCGCCGGCGACGCTTTCAACGCCGGCCTCGTCCATGCCCTCATCAACGACTTCGACCCGCAGGACGCCGTCAACTACGCCATCGCGGCCTCGATTCTCAAGCTCACCATCAAGGGCGATTCCAACCTGGTGACCGCCGACGAGATCGCCGGCGTGGCAAACGCTGCCGACGGTGGCACCCGCGTCGCCCGTTAATTCGTTCCCCATTCCGCGGGCTGCAGTTTCCCATACCCATACCCCTGCAGCCCGCTCCCCGATTCCTCCGGTCAGGCAAAACCACCAGTCCCATTCCGGTTTTGCCTGGCATTCCCTACACGACTGGTCGCGCAGCCGGTTTTGGAATTGCTTGTGACCCCAAGCAGTGCCTCCGATAACCAGTCCAAAACCGGCTCATGACCAGCCCTTTTAGCAATTACGCGCACTCGCGCGCCGCACATCGAAAGGAACATCATGTTCGATCAGTTCTACACCACGCTTGAGTCCCTGGGCATCGTGCCGGTCGTCGTGCTCGACAAGGTCGAGGACGCCGCTCCGCTCGCTCACGCCCTGATGGCCGCCGGCATGAAGTCCGCCGAGGTCACCTTCCGCACCGCTTGCGCTGCCGAGTGCATCGCCGCTATGGCCGAGGCCGAACCCGAGATGTGCGTGGGCGCCGGCACCGTCCTGACCGTCGAGCAGGTTGAGCAGGCCCGTGCCGCCGGTGCCAAGTTCATCGTCTCCCCGGGCTACAACGAGGACGTCGTCAAGCACTGCATCGACATCGACCTGCCTGTGCTGCCCGGCACCGTGACCCCCTCCGAGGTCACCGCTGCCGTCAACCTGGGCCTCAAGGTCACCAAGTTCTTCCCGGCAGCCCAGTACGGCGGCCTCAACACCATCAAGGCCCTCGCCGCGCCGTTTGTCGGTCACCGCTTTATGCCCACCGGCGGCGTGAGCACCGCAAACGTCGAGGAGTATCTGAGCTCCTCCGCCATCATCGCCTGCGGTGGCACCTGGATGGTCAAGCCGGCCCTGTTCGCCGACGGCGACTTCTCCAAGGTCGAGCAGATCGCCCGCGAGGCCATGGACGTCGTCAAGAAGGTCCGCGCCTAGGCCTAGCTCTCTATCGTTGGGGGCGCCCAGACCGCGCCCCCATTTTTGAAGCGGCTCGGAAGCGTGCCGTTTCCGTCACGGACAAGAACCGAAACCGTCTTGTATGCTGATAGAACGTGACGGAAGCGACACGCCCCCGAGCCGCTTTTTCTTCGGCTGAATCTTTGCCCCAACATAGTCCAGAGCGCAAAAACAAATGCGGTGCCGTCTGGAGGAATCGACCCCTTGCTTCCGGTCTGTTCCTCCAAACGGCACCGCATTTTTATGCCTCGGTCACGCCCCAACGCAGTTGCGGTGAAATAGGGATTGTTTTGCGCCGCCTGGGCCGCAATCCCTATTTCACCGCAACGTATGAAGGGATGGATTAGATGGACGAATCTTTGGGCAGCTCAAAGTAATCTGGATGCAGGGCGATAACTGGGCCCTGCTCTTCGGGCATCAGATGCAGATGCGTCTGCGCCAGATAGCTCGCTGCATCGGTATCGCCCTCTTTAATGGCCTCAAGAATTCGACGATGCTGCCGACGAATCGGTTCCCAGTCCAGATCTTGAGACACCGCGCGTAGCCAGTTATACCGCTCAAAATGCGTGTTGATGCTCTTCATCCAATCCCACAGCATGTGGCGGCCGGCAATCTCAAAACACGTCTCGTGGAACAGGTTGTCCAGGTCAAAGAAGCGACGCGTCTCGCTATGGTCGAGCGACTCGGACTCGGCGAGAATCTGCTCGAGCCGGCGCTTTTGCTCGGGTGTGGCAGCCGAGCAGCATTTGATCAGCACACTTCTCTCGAGCTTTTCGCGCAAAAAGCAGGCGTTCTCGGCACGTTCCATGCTAATTTTTGAGACATAGGTGCCGCTCTTGGGGCGCGTTTCCACCAGCTCTTGCTCGCGCAGGCGCACAAAGGACTCGCGGATGGGCGTGCGCCCGATCCCCGTCTCCTTTTCCAGACCAATCGCCGAAAGGCGCGTGCCGGGCTTGAGCTCGGCATAGATGATCTTGGAGCGCAATGCGTTGTATGCCTGGTCTTGCAGGCTCTGATAATGCTGGTGCTGTTCCATAAAGCCCTCGGATAAGTCCTCGGTTAGTCGAATACCGACACGTAATACTATCGCATCCCCCGCCCCCTCATAAGTTGCGGTGGAATAGTTCCTGTTCAAGGCCTTCAGCAGCAAACGGGAACTATTCCACCGCAACTTATGAGGGGAATGGGCGCGGCATGCCGTTGGTATAAAAAACAAAGGCCCGCGGACAGTTTGATTGGCAACTGTCCGCGGGCATGAGGTAAGACACGCTTGTCTTATGCGTTTCTCGCCTAGATAAACAGGCTCAGGATGAGAACCATGATGAGGCCGACGACGGAGTTGACGAGCTCCAACAGGCCCCATGTCTTATAGGTATCCTTCATCGACAGGCCAAACGACTGCTGGAACAGCAGGTAGCCGCCATCATACATAGGCGTGATGGTATTGGATGCGCAGGCGCAGACCAGTACCGCAAGCACCGGGTTGATGCCAAACTGCGCAACCATAGGCGCAACGACGCCGGCGGCAGTAATGGCCGAAACGGTGCCCTGGCCGGTAAGCAGGCGCAGGACCACCGTGATCACCCAAGCCAAAATCAGCGGCGACACCGGCATGAGGCTCACCATGTCGGCAAGCGTCGCGCCAACGCCAGACGTAATGATGACCTGCTTCATGATGCCGCCGGCACCGATAACGAGCAGCACGTTCGCGACGCCCTTGATGGCATCGGACATAGAGTTGGAGATCTCTCCGCCATCCATGCCACGCGTATAACCATACGCAACCATGGCAAGAATCATCGTGATGAGCATAGTGATATCTGCGCTACCGATGCAGCTGGCAAGATCGTATGCAAAGCAACCCTCGCCCACCGTGTTCTTGATAACCGAGGCTCCGATCATGATGATTGCCGGGAACAGCGGCACCAGAATGGAAAGCCAGAACGGCGGAAGCTCGTCTGCGGGCTTGCGCTCCGCCGGCTTCATAACATTGCCAAGTGGCATGTCATCGAGACCGGGGATGAAATGGCATAGCAAAAGACCAGAGCAGATAAGCGTCGGAATCGTGACGATCAGACCAAAGATGTAGACCGGCGGGACCTCGGCACCAAAGGCACTCACCAGTGCCATAGGACCAGGCTGCGGCGGAAAAAGGGAATGGCCCATCGTGGTACCAGAAACAGCCGGGATAATCAGGCGCATATAGGGAATGTCTGCCTCTTTGGCGATGCTGATAACGAGCGGCGTAACGATAAGGAACGCCACCTCGTAAAACATGCTCATACCAAAGATAACGCCGATGATCAGCAGCGCAACGGGCAGTAGCTTAATACCGAGCTTGTCGACGATAGTGTCGGCAATCTGCTGCGAGGCACCCGAATCGGTCATCAGTTTTCCGATGGCCGCGCCAAAGATAATGATCAGCGCGAGCGACTTAAGCGTTCCGCCCAGTCCATCTTCCATGGTGGTGACAAGGTCACCCACAGAGATGCCATCGGCAAGGGCGATAAAAATGGCGGAAAGGATAAGCGCAATGATGCTGTTGATTTTAAACTTAACGATCATGGCGACCAGCAGGACTACGCCCACCAGCACCCAAAGGAGTGAAACAACTCCTGCATTCATAGATAAGCTCCTTTAACTGGCAATTAAGCCAAGTGCTTCTATTGAAATAGCAGCTTTTGCTCGCTTACAGGTTGGCGATGATTGCCTGGGCGATCTCGTCGTACTGAGCCGGCTCGAGCGTGACGCGGCCGGGGTTCATGGCAAACACGTCGCCAAACTCAAACGGGTCGTCCTTGTACTTGGGGACGATATGCACATGCAGATGATGCATGGTATCGCCATAAGCACCAAAGTTAATCTTGTCGGGGTTAAATGCCTTGTGCAGCGCGGCTGCAACGTGGCGGACATCGGCCATAAAGGCGGCAGCGTCCTCCTCGGACATGCAGGAGATGTCGTCGACATGCTGCTTGGAGGCCACGATTACGCGGCCCTTGTGGCTCTGCTCCTTAAACAAGATAAGCTTGCTGGCGGGCAGATCGAGCATGGGGATGCCAAAGGCATCGACGAGCGTGTTGTCGGTCCCGCACATGCAGTATGAGCAATCGGTATGCTGTTCCATGATGATCCTTTCGATCTGGACAATAATGAATGCCGCTTTTGCAGCAGGTGCAATCTCCCCGTTTGCACCACCAGATAGTGGACAGATACAACGCATGCGTAGTGGATACGAAATCGGTTTCGTGTCCACTACCGCCATGATACTGCCAACGAGTTGTTTCGATTAGGTGAACGTTCACCTTTTTATTATTTTTCTCTTTGCAAAAAGAATCCCGTGCGTATACTAAGGCTCAAGCGAAACCGATTTCGTTAAGCGTGGGCAATAGGATGTTAAGACGCACCCTACCATCTTGGCATCTTATTGCCCACGCGTTGTCATTTGCTTTCCTCCCGTCTCGTTGGCCCTTCAGTCCCATTCCGGCACAGCGAGACACTTCCCAGACGACTGACCGTGGGGGGCCGGCTTTTCTGCTTTTACAGCAGTGCCTCCGATAACCCTCTTTTGCCGGCCCAGGTCAGCCTTTTTATTCACAACCGAAAGGACGGGTAGCAACATGCGACCGCTCATCATCATGAATGGCGAGAAGACCGATTGGTGCCACACCGTCATCAGGATGCTGATGTATTTAGCAGGTGTCGCGACGCTTGCCCTCGGCATGAGCATCCAGACCGCATCGGGCCTGGGCGTGGCGGCGCTTACCTGTTTTGCCACGACGTTGTCCATGCTCACCGGCAAGACACTCGGCTTTTGGATCACCGCGACCTACGTCGCCTACATCGTCGCACAGGCAGCGATCTTGCGCCGCGAGTTTCAGCCGCGCATTTTGCTCGAGCTCTTTTTCTCAACTCTGATCGGCGGCTTTACCGACTTCTTTATGAACGTTAACCCTCTGCACCCCACCGCGCTGCCGGCACAGGTCGTAACCATGCTGCTCTCGCTTGCTATCACCGCATTTGGCGTGAGCCTTGTCGTCAACATGGGCGTCGTTCCCAATGCGCCCGACGGTCTGGTGCAGGTCATTGCCGAAAAACTCAAGCGCCGCTTTGGCGATGTGAAGGTCGTATTCGATTGCTCGCACGTCGCCGCCTCGCTCGCGTTGTCGCTGGTCTTTATGCGCAACCTGGGCGGCTTTGGCGTCACGACTGCCATCTCGGCACTGTTCCTGGGCCATGTCATCAACGTCGCCAACAAACTGTTCGCCCAGCGTTTTATCCGCGCGGCCTTTGGAAAATAGCGCCACCGCAAGAACTCGCGAGCAGCGCTATACGTTGCTATATCTTGCTATACTTTGCTATATCTTGCTATACGTTGCTATATCTTGCCATAAATCGACCACTGCCAGCCGACATACAACAGGCCCCAAGCCAGCAAAGGCTTGGGGCCTGTCTTGCAATATGGCTATTTGGCCTATGCGCGCTCGTATTTCGTGGCGCGTCCTGTCCCCCGCCTTACGATCGAGTTTCGGTTGAGCAAAGATTCAAGCGCCGCCAACGTGCGCGTGCGGCTCAATCCCGTTTGTTGCTCAATCTCGCCCCGCGACAGTATTCGTCCACCTGACAAAGCCTTGAGAACCTGGACCTCTTCCTCAGACCCTTCAAAGGCATCGATAACGGGCAACGTGACGGCCACCATGCCGCCGCGAACATCAAATACCGGCTGGCTCAAAGAATCTCGATACGCTCGCCTGATTCGCGCGATTCCTGTGCCAAATTTCTCGATGTAATCCAGCTTTAAAAAGACCTCGGCGACAATTGGGTTTCTGAGCACGGATATCTGCCCATACAGATATTGTTCCGTCGTCAAACCGGCGGGCAACGGTCCGGGTGAAGTCACAACGACGCGATCATCGTACAGAGCAATCTGAACATTCGCTCGAACGTCCCATGTCCGATGCACCAAAGCGTTTGCGACAGCTTCGCGGAACGCCTCAAGAGGAATTCGATCGGTTTGGACGCGTTCCATCCCCTCGATACGCTCATAACGGTAGTAGCGTACAAACATAGCAACCGCCTTGTCCACCTGCTCAATTGCAGATAGACCTGTCGCCGTCTCGCGATCCAAAATCACATCCTCGGTATCGCCAAAACGAACGCAGTCGATGCCCGGAAAATCATTCTTATCCGCCAAAATCGCCGCGGCATTGGTATAGCCATCCTTGCCGAGCAAGCGAAGCGTACGCATGATATCCGGTGTTAGCTCTGAAATGCCGAGATGTTCAACACACTTATGCTCAAGCGTGTGAAAACTCATGTCCTGGCAAGCCGACGTGAGCGCGTCGAACGTTATGTTGCTGCCTTCGAGCGTCAGTCTGCCATACTCAAACCGGTCGACCTCCACCGTCGCCGAATCGTTTCGTCTGTAGGCCTTTCCCTTGCTTCGATAGGGTTTGTCCTGGCCCTCATAAACCGTAAGGATTACGGTCCCGTGTTTCTCATCGGGCTCAAGCGAGTAACGAGGCGCGGGGTCCAAACTGTCATTAATCATATTTTCGATGCGCAGGCATTCAGCAATCGGATCTGCAAGACCGATAGCAATACCCTCGTCATTAACGCCAAACTCAATCTTGCCCGTCCCGTAGTTTGCATAGGCGCTCACCGTTTTAAGAAACGTCGGCGTAACGCTTTCCTTGTATTCGACCGTAGGGCTTTCTCTAACAACCATATGCATAACCCCTTCATTTCATACTATTTGTGACCGTATTATAAGACGAAAACCGTTTGCGTACTGATTTATTCCAGACGCAAACGGTTTTCGTCTTGTTTTGCGTCCGGAATTGAGACGTAAATTTCGCTTTCATACGGTTTTGCGCCAGACGCAACACGCTTTCGTCTGTCAATACGTCCGCAATCCAGACGAAAAGAGCCCCGAGCTCGTATTGAACTCAGGGCTCTTTATGCCACGCATCTGTGAGAGGAAAAATTCGATGCGTACAGGCGCTACTCCATGTTGCCCCCCCTGAATGGCGGCAACCTCATCGTTCCCCGCCTGACGGGCGTGCTCAAGGCATCTGCCCCCCTCTTCATCGATGTTACGGGCGAAAAGCGAGTAGCGGGCCTCGCAACAACTAATCTCAACCGTTCACCTTTTAAAAGTGAACGTTCACCTATTTTTAGGAGAATACGGGCGTTAATTCCTTCGCTTTCCCTATACTGAGCTTGTATTAGAAGCAAGACTTATATAGATGAACGTTTCTTTTGAAAGGATCGCTATGTCTGATCTTATGGACAGCTTCCGCCTGGATGGCAAGGTCGCGCTCGTGACCGGCGCCACCTATGGCATTGGCATGGCCATTGCCGAGGCGCTCGGCGAGGCCGGCGCCAAGATCGCCTTTAACGCACGTCACGCCGACAAGGTCGCCGAGGCCGAGAAGCACTACCGCGAGCTGGGCTTTGAGGCTCACGGCTACGTGGCCGACGTCACCGATGAGGCCGTCGTCGCCGAGCTCGTTGCCAAGATCGAGGCCGATTTTGGCACCACGCCCGATATCTTGGTCAACAACGCCGGTGTTATCCAGCGCACCCCCATGCTCGACATGAGCGCCGAGGACTTCCGTCGCGTCGTCGACATCGACCTTAACGCCCCGTTCATCGTCTCCAAGGCCTGCCTGCCCGGCATGATTGCCAAGGGTCACGGCAAGATCATCAACATCTGCTCGATGATGAGCGAGCTTGGCCGCGAGACCATCGCCGGCTACGCCGCCGCCAAGGGCGGTCTGAAGATGCTCACCAAGAACATCTGCTCCGAGTTTGGCGAGGCCAACATCCAGTGCAACGGCATTGGACCCGGCTACATCGCCACGCCGCAAACCGCACCCCTGCGCGAGACGCAGCCCGACGGCAGCCGCCACCCGTTTGACCAGTTCATCATTGCCAAGACGCCGGCCGCCCGTTGGGGCACGCCCGAGGATCTGAAGGGCCCCGCCGTGTTCTTGGCTTCCGATGCATCGAACTTCGTCAACGGGCACATTCTGTACGTGGACGGCGGAATCCTCGCCTACATCGGGAAACAGCCGCAGTAGGGCATTCAGGCGAGGCGGTGGACGATAAGGTCTGCTGCTCAGACAGTCCTGCTCGCACGGAAAGCACATTAAGTGCTTTCCGGCTCGTGCGGAACTCGCGACAGACCTTATCGTCCACCGCCCGCAAAACCAACCTCGGGTTGGAATAGCCGCCGCCCGCATACAGAAACAAAAAAGAAACATTTGGTTGAAAGGTTAACTCCCATGAAGATCGCTCTGATCAATGAGAACTCTCAGAACTCCAAGAACCCCATGATCGAGGCTGCCCTTAAGAAGGTTGTCGAGCCCATGGGCCACACCGTCTTTAACTACGGCATGTACGCCGACGCCGACTCCAAGCCCCTCACCTACGTTCAGAACGGCATCCTGGCGGCCGTGCTCCTCAACTCCGGCGCTGCCGACTACGTCGTGACCGGCTGCGGCACTGGCGAGGGCGCCATGCTCGCCTGCAACTCCTTCCCCGGCGTGCTGTGCGGCCACGTTGCCGACCCGCTCGACGCCTACACCTTTGCCCAGGTCAATGACGGCAACGCCGTCGCCATGCCCTTCGCTCTTAAGAACGGCTGGGGCCAGGAGCTCAACCTCGAGTACACCTTCGAGAAGCTCTTTGGCTTTGGTTCGGGCAACGGCTACCCCGCCGAGCGTGTTGAGCCCGAGCAGCGCAACAAGAAGATCCTCGACGGCGTGCGCGCTGTGACCATGCGTCCGCTCGTCGACGTCCTGGGCGAGATCGACCAGGACCTGGTGAAGGGCGCCCTGGCTGGCGAGCACTTCCAGGAGTACTTCTTCGCCAATGCCACCGATGAGGCCATCATCGCCAAGGTCAAGGAGCTCCTGAGTCTCTAATCGCACGACTCATTGCAGCTAACGCAAGCGGTGGTCGTCCCACGTACGGGACGACCACCGCTTTTTGCTATCTACCGACTGACGCCACGGGGACAGGCCCCATGCACCAAGGGGTTAACTAGAGCTCGCAGGCAACCCTGTAGCCATCGCCGATGGCGTCGCGGATGTTGCCGCACTTCTGGGCATCGCCCAGCACGTGGGTGGCAATGCCGGCAGCGGCAAGGTCGTCGGCCAACTTGGTATT
Source organism: uncultured Collinsella sp. (assembly GCA_900540995.1). Classification (GTDB taxonomy): domain Bacteria; phylum Actinomycetota; class Coriobacteriia; order Coriobacteriales; family Coriobacteriaceae; genus Collinsella. Next base: position 40,868 of record UQHO01000008.1, read on the forward strand.
GGGACGATAGCCCATGGCAAGCACCAGCGTATCGGCATCGGCGATGGTATGGACCTCGCCGTCCTTTTCGTAGCTGATGGTGTCCTCGGTAATCTCGGTCACCTTGGCCTCGGTCAGCACGTGAACGCCCTTGGAGAGCATGCGCGTGATGAGCACCGCGCGACCGGCACCGCCCTCGTTGGCGGCGAGCGTCTTAGTCATCTCGATGACGGTGACGTCGCGGTTGGCCGGCGACAGGTCGTTGACCAGCGGGGCCAGGTAGTCGGCCGTCTCGCAGCCAACGGTGCCGCCGCCCACGATGACGATCTTCTTGCCCGGGAAAGCCTTGCCACCCAGCAGGTCGTCGGCCGTCATAACCTGCTTAAAGCCCTGCATGAATGCCGGAGCGATGGGCTCGGCACCATAAGCCAGGACGACCTCGTAGCCCGCGTAGTCACGCTGAATGTCCTCGGCAGTAAGCTCGGTGCCAAATACGCACTTCACGCCCGCCTCAGCAAGACGGCGATACTGGTACTTGATCACGCGGGTGAGTTCCTGCTTTGCCGGCGGAACGGCCGCGATGCGCATCTCGCCACCCGGTGCGTCCTGCTTATCCACGAGCACCACGTTGTGGCCGCGCTTGGCGGAAATGTAGGCAGCCTCCATGCCCGCAGGACCAGCGCCCACAACGAGCACGTTCTTGGCCTCGGCGGCAGGCTCGTAGCCAGCCTCGTCGCGCTCCACGTCCGGGTTGACGGTACAGGAGATGCGCTTGCCGAACATGATGCCGTTCAGGCAGCGCAGGCAGCCGATGCAGGGGCGAATATCGTCGGCATTACCAGATGCGGCCTTATTGCAGAACTCGGCATCGCACAGATTGGCGCGGCCCATCATGCAAATGTCGGCAGCGCCGTCCTCGATCAGCTCCTCGGCAATCCAGGCCTCGTTGATACGGCCGACGGTGGCGACGGGAATGTTGACGTGCTTTTTGATCTCGCGCGAGCAGGCGGCGTGCGAGGCCTGCTGGGTACCGGCGGCGGGAATCGCAGAGCCGCGCTTGATGGTGGTGCCGCCCGAGACATGAATCATGTCGACGCCGGCCTTCTCCAGGCGACGCGAGACGTAGATCATGTCGTTGAGGGTCAGACCGCCGTCGGTGTACTCATCGCCCGAGATGCGGACGTCGATGATAAAGTCCTTGCCGCAGCGCTCGCGAATCTCGGCGATGACCTCGAGCAGGAAGCGCATGCGGGCGTCGAGCGAGCCGCCGTACTCATCGGTGCGCTTGTTGTAGAGCGGAGTCAAAAAGCCGCCGAGCATACCGTGGGCGTGCGCCGCATGGACTTCGACGCCGTCGACGCCAGCCTTCTGCATACGCACGGCAGCGTCGCCAAACTGATGCGTGAGCTCGTGAATCTCATCGACCGTGATAGGACGCGGTGCCTCGCGGGCATAGGACGGTCCCACGAAGGACGGAGCGATCAGGCGCGGCGTGCCCGGAATGTTAAAGGCCATGTAGGCGGGGTGGAAGAGCTGCGGCATGATCTTGCAGCCGTACTCGTGGACGGCTGCGGCGAGCTTTTCCCAGCCGGGGATAAACGTGTCGTCGTAGCAGCACATGTCACCCGGCAGATAGGTATAGGTGGGCTCGACCGTCACGACCTCGGTGATGATGAGGCCCACACCACCCTTGGCGCGGGCGCGGTAGTGGTCGACCAAGTCGTCGGTCACATAGCCATGATCGGCCAGGTTCGTGGATACCGGCGGCATAAAGACGCGGTTCTTGACCTCGGTCGTACCGACCTTGATCGGGCTAAAGAGCATCGGGTAGGCGGATGACTCCATACAGGCTTCCTTTCGTTTGAGCCGCTCGGCGGCAGTTGCTAACGTACCTATCGTATCAGTATCCGCCGCATTCGCACTCGCTCGCACTCCCCACCTTCAATCCCGACCCTCACAAAAAAGTTGCGGTGGAATACGGAGTAGATGAGGCCTTTGACAGGCAAAACAGTCCGTATTTCACCGCAACTGATGGGCGGAGTGGAATTGAGGGCTCAGGTAGTCAGTCATGCCCTCATCCGCCACTCCCTCACCTACAGCGCGCCGTCCAGCATAAGGTTCACCTTGAGCACGTTGACCGTGGGCTCGCCGAAGACGCCCAGGAATCGGCCCTTGGTGCACCGGGCGATGATCTCGCGCACCTCGCCTTCGCTCTTGCCCGTGGCCTTGGCAAGGCGCGGGACCTGGTACTCGGCGGCATCCGGAGAGATCTCCGGGTCGAGGCCGGACCCCGAACACGTCACCAGGTCGACGGGCACAGCGTCCATATCGGCATCGGGGTTGGCGGCGCGGATCTTCTTCACGCGCGCATCCACAAGCTGCCGATACTCATCACTCGCCGGGGACAAATTGGACGGGGCACCATACGCCATGAGCCCGCCATCTTCGCCTTCGACAATTGACACGTTCTGGATACGACCCCACATGTGGGCTTCGTCATCGAAGTTCTGGCCGATGAGCTCGGAACCCACAACCTTGCCGTCGACCGTAATGAGCGAACCGTTCGCCTGATACGGGAACGCAACCTGGGAGATGCCGGTCACGACGAGCGTATAGCCCAGGCCGCAGACAACGGTAAACAGCGCGAACACGCCCAGTGCGCGCGATGCAACACCTTTGAACATACAAACCTCCACTTACATAATGCCGCAGAACGCGAGCAGCATGTCGATGAGCTTGATGAATACGAACGGGGCAACGATGCCGCCCAGACCCCACACGAGCAGGTTGTGGGTCAGCAGCTGTCCGGACGGGACCTCGCGGTACTTAACGCCCTTCAGCGCGGCCGGGATCAGCGCGACGATAACGAGCGCGTTATAGATGATGGCCGAAAGAACCGCGGACAGCGGGCTTGCCAGACCAAGGATGTTGAGCGCGCCAAGGCCCGGGTAGATCGGCGAAAACAGGGCCGGGATGATAGCGAAGTACTTCGCCATGTCGTTGGCCACCGAGAAGGTCGTGAGCGAACCGCGGGTCATGAGCAGCTGCTTGCCGATACGCACGACCTCGATGAGCTTGGTAGGGCTGGAGTCGAGGTCGACCATGTTGCCGGCCTCCTTGGCAGCCTGGGTGCCCGTGTTCATGGCCACGGCGACGTCGGCCTGGGCCAGAGCGGGCGCGTCGTTGGTGCCGTCACCGGTCATGGCGACCAGGTGCCCCTCACGCTGGAACTCGCGGATCTTCTCGAGCTTGCCTTCAGGGGTGGCCTCGGCCAGGAAGTCGTCAACGCCGGCCTCGGCGGCGATTGCCGCGGCGGTGAGCGGGTTGTCGCCCGTCACCATTATGGTCTTGATACCCATGCGGCGCAGGTCGGCGAACTTCTCCTTAACGCCGGACTTGATGATGTCCTTAAGGTACACAACGCCCAGCACACGGCAGTTCTTGGTCACGACCAGCGGGGTGCCGCCGGCCTTGGCGATGCGCTCGACGGCCTCGTCGCACTCCTGGGAGAACACGCCGCCGGCTGCCTCCACATAAGTGCGCACGGAATCGGCGGCGCCCTTGCGGATCTCATTGCCCTCGTAGTTCACGCCGGACATACGCGTTGCCGCGGTGAACGGGATGAACTCCATACCCTTATCCTCGAGCGTGCGACCGCGCAGACCGAACTGCTCCTTGGCGAGCACGACGATGGAACGACCCTCGGGGGTCTCGTCGGCCAGCGAGGAAAGCTGGGCGGCATCGGCCAGCTCCGCGGGATCGATGCCGTCGACCGGGATGAACTCGGCGGCTTGGCGGTTACCCAGGGTGATGGTGCCGGTCTTGTCGAGCATGAGGATGTCGACGTCGCCGGCGGCCTCGATGGCACGGCCGGACATGGCCAGCACGTTGGCCTCGTTCAGACGGCTCATGCCGGCGATGCCGATGGCGGAAAGAAGGGCGCCGATGGTAGTAGGAGCCAGGCACACGAGCAGCGCCACGAGCGTGGTCACGGCCGTGGGGTTGTCCATGCCGTTAAGGCCGACCGAGAAGCAGGAGTAACAATACAGGGCCAGTGTGACCAGGATAAAGACGATGGAGAGGGCCACCAGGAAGATCTCCAGAGCGATCTCGTTAGGGGTCTTCTTGCGCGCGGCACCCTCGACCATCGCGATCATCTTGTCCAGGAAGCTCTGGCCGGGCTCACTGGAGATCTTGACGATGATCCAATCGGACAGCACCGTGGTACCGCCGGTAACGGCAGAGCGGTCGCCGCCGGCCTCGCGGACCACGGGGGCGGACTCGCCGGTGATGGCGGACTCGTCAACGGAGGCAGCGCCCTCGATGACGTCGCCATCGCCGGGAATCTGCTCGCCGGCGCGTACGATCACCAGGTCGCCGCGCGTAAGCTCGGTGCCGGGAACGACGGTGAAGTGTTCCTTGTCCTTAACGGACTCGATGCGATGGGCCTCGACATCCTTCTTGGCCGCACGCAGGGAATCGGCCTGAGCCTTACCGCGGCCCTCGGCAAGCGCCTCGGCGAAGTTCGAGAACAGGTCGGTGAGCCACAGGATGACCGCGATGGCGACCACATGGTAGGTGGGCACACCCGCGTCCTGCACACCGAAGATGGAAGCGACGGCCAGGACGGAGGTCATGACGGCGGAAAGCCACACCAGGAACATGACCGGGTTTTGAATCTGGACGCGAGGATTCAGCTTGGCAAACGAGTCGCGGACCGCGCGGCCCATCATGTCTTTTTGCATAGTCATAAATCTGCGCCCTCCTTTACGCAATCATCTGGAAGAACTCGGCAACGGGGCCAAGCGCCAGGGCCGGGAAGAAGCTCAGGGCACCGATCAGCAGAACGATGAACACGAGCAGGAATACGAACATGCCGTTGGTGGTAGACAGGGTACCGGCGCTCTCGGCGACCTTACCCTTCTTGGCCAGCGAGCCGGCGATAGCCAGCGTACCGATGATGGGCATGAAGCGGGCGAACAGCATCTCGAGGCCGAGCATGACGTTGATCCAGGGAATGTTGCAGTTCATGCCTGCAAACGCCGAGCCGTTGTTGCCGCCGCATGAGGTGAAGGCATACAGCACCTCGGAGAAGCCGTGCGCGCCACCATTGTTGAGCTGGTCGGCAAGACCGGGCACCATGCAGGCGATGGCCGAACACACCAGAATGGCAAACGGAGTTGCCAGGCACAGGACAACTGCCCAGCGCATCTCGCCCGGCTCGATCTTCTTGCCCAGGAACTCAGGCGTGCGTCCGACCATGAGGCCGGCGATGAACACTGTGAGGATGGCGAAGCCGATCATGCCGTACAGGCCGCAGCCCACGCCGCCGAAGACGACCTCGCCCAGAGCCATCTGGAGCATCTGGACAAAACCGCCCAGCGGGGTGTAGGAGTCGTGCATGGAGTTAACCGAGCCGTTGGAAGCAGCCGTCGTGAAAGCGGACCAGGTGGAAGAGGAGGCGATACCGAATCGGCTCTCCTTGCCCTCCATGTTGCCGCCAGCCTGGCCATCGGTCATCTCGATGTTGACCGCGCCGCCATCTGCCAGCTGCGGGGTGCCCGCATGCTCGTTGAGGGCGATGATGCCGGCGAAGATCACCAGCAGGATGAACATGGCGGCAAAGATGGCCTTGCCCTGCTTGGTGTTTTTGACGCCGATACCGAAGGTGAAGCAACAGGCGGCCGGGATCAGCAGCAGGCTGGTCATCTCGATGATGTTGGTGAAGGCACTGGGGTTCTCATACGGATGAGCGGAGTTCACTCCGAAGAAGCCTCCGCCGTTGGTGCCGGACTGCTTGATGGCGACCTGAGGAGCCGCGGGACCCTGGGGCAGGAACTGCTCGGTGACCACGCGCGCGCCCTCGACAACCTTGCCGTCGACCTTGACCGTGTCGCCCTCAATCTGGGCGCCGTCGATGACGCTCCAGCCGCCGTCTGCATTAGGCTGGACAGCGACGGGCTCTACGAGCTCAGCCTTCTGAGCCGGCTGGAAGTTGGAGATGACGCCACCGGCAGCCAGGCAGATGCCGAACACGAGGTTCAGCGGGATGAGCACATACAGGACGGTGCGGGTGAGGTCGACCCAGAAGGAACCCAGACCCTGCTCCTTGACCTGACGGAAGCCGCGGATCAGCGCGAACATGACCGCGATACCGGTGCCGGCGGAAACGAAGTTCTGCACGGTGAGACCCATGAACTGCACAAGGTAGGACAGGGTGGTCTCACCGGAGTAGGACTGCCAGTTGGTGTTGGTTATGAAGGAAGCAGCCGTATTGAACGACAGGTCCCATGACACACCCGGCAGGTGCTGGGGATTGCCTGGCAAGAAGGACTGAAGCGCCTGGAGTGCCACAAGAGTCACGAGGCCGATCCCCGAAAAGACCAGCACGCTCGCCAGATAGCGCCTACACCCCATCTGTTCTGCCGCGTCGATGCGAAGCAGACGATAGACGCCACGCTCCACAGGAGCAATCACAGGCGACAGGAACGTATGCTCACCATCCATGATATGGGCCATGAACCGACCGAGCGGAACGGCCAGGACGACGAGTACGGCAAAGTACAAGATGTACTGAATCGCAGCGTCCATAGTTTACGAATCACTCCTCATCAGAATGTAGATGTAATAGATAAGAAGTCCAATGCAGACGACTCCGATGATGGGAATGAGGATGTCCATTTACCGCCCCTTTCACACGCGGTCCGATGTCTCGGACGCCTGCCCTCGCAAGCGTCTGGGGACAGTAAACGCTTCTAGGGATTAAAGAGGCGTGAGGGCCGGGGCTCACGTCCTTAAGATGCCGTAAAGATGCAGGTAGAAAGCACTATTGCAGCTGCAGTGCGCCTATACTCGACCTCGCGAGCATACAGTGGCGTCCTCACCGCGTATGCACGCATGGGCAACACTTCAGAAAGGCTACGCTATGCAGCGCGACGCATCGGACACTCGCGTCAATCCAGACCTCATCCTCAAGGCAATTGAGAAAGACGAGGTCGCCGATGACGCTCGAACCAGCCGGGGACACCTCAAGATTTTCTTTGGCTACGCTGCTGGCACAGGCAAAACCTATGCGATGCTTCAAGCCGCCCACGCCGCCAAGCGGCGAGGTGTCGACGTCGTCGCGGGATACATCGAGCCGCACGAACGTCCGGCAACTGCCCATCTTGCACAAGGGCTTGAGAACGTGCCCTGTAAACTCATCGAGCACAACGGCATTGCGCTCAGCGAGTTCGATCTAGATGCGGCTATCGAACGCGCCCCTCAGCTCATCCTTGTCGACGAGCTCGCCCATACGAATGCGCCGGGGTCTCGCCACGACAAACGCTATCAAGACGTCGAGGAACTTCTACATGCGGGCATCGACGTCTATACGACCGTGAACGTTCAGCATATCGAGAGCCTAAACGACATGGTTGCATCCATCACCGGCGTTGTCGTGAGCGAACGAATCCCCGACCGTATCTTCGATGATGCCGACCAGGTCGAGCTCGTCGACATAGAGCCCGAAGACCTACTTGAGCGCCTTCGCGCCGGTCTCGTCTACCGTCCCGCACAAGCCGACCGAGCGCAACAGCATTTTTTTACCGTCGAGAACCTCACCGCACTCCGAGAAATCGCGCTGCGCCGCTGCGCCGATCGCACCGGCCACCTCACAGACGCCGCACGCGTGCTGGGAAACCGTGACTACTACACCAGGGAGCGTATCTTAGTCTGCGTCTCCCCGGCGCCGACCAATCCCCGCATCGTCCGTGCCGCCGCACGCATGGCGAAAGCGTTTCGCAGCGAGCTCGTCGCCCTGTTCGTAGAGAGCCCGCGCACGCAAGCCATGAGCGATGATGAGCGCGCCAAGCTTGCAGCCAATATCGCCCTAGCCGAGCAGCTCGGAGCACATATGGAAACCGTCTATGGCGACGACGTCGCGTTTCAGATCTCCGAGTTCGCGCGCCTGTCGGGTATTTCGAAGATCGTCATGGGACGCACGGGCGAGCACAGCAGCGTCCGTCAGGCCCTCTTTGGCCGCAAATCTCTCGTAGAACAGCTCATAGCATTCGCCCCGAACCTCGACATTTACATCATTCCAGACCAGTCGACTCCGCCCTCCCGGCCCAAAGGACGCCGGCATGCGCTCGCCCTGCAGCCGCCCAGCAGCCGAAACGTGCTTCGCACGCTGGCCCTCTCTCTTGTCGCCACGGCGATCGGCACGGCTTTCCGCCATCTGGGATTTGCCGATTCCAGCATCATATCCCTCTATATCCTCACGGCCCTGCTGACCGCCGTCACCACGACGGGGCGTATCTGCACGATCGTATCGAGCGTGCTCTCTGTAGTGCTTTACAACTTCTGCTTCGTCACGCCTCTGTTTTCGCTCGCCAGCTACGACCGAAGCTATCTGGTCACGTTCGGCATCATGTTCGCTACCGCTATGGTCGCCGGCGAGTTAACTGCGCGCATCGCCGACAACGCCCGTACCTCAGCCGAGAACGCATTCAAAACGCGTGTACTCCTCGAAACGAACCAGCTCTTGCAGCAAGCCCATAGCGCGGAGGAGTGCGCCCGCGTCGCCATGAACCAACTCGTCAAACTGCTAAAACTCGACGTGGTCTTCTACCCCGCCGAACACGGCACGCTCGGCAAGGCGCTCTATGAGTCCGCTGGCACCGAAAACCGATCCGCGTCGCTGCTCACCGACTACGAGCGCGCCGTTGCAACCTGGACCTTCACCAACAACAAGCGCGCGGGCGCAAGCACGCGGACCCTGCCTGAGGCGCGCTGTCTCTACCTCGCGGTTCGCACCGGCGACAAGGTATTCGGTGTCATCGGCATCGCCCTGGAGGGGCGCGAGACCGAAGCCTTCGAGCATTCGATCGTCCTATCTATCGTAGGTGAATGCGCCTTGGCGCTCGAAAGTGACCGAGCGGCGCAAGAGCGCGAAGAGGCTGCGGTCTTGGCGAAAAACGAGCAGCTGCGCGCCAACCTTTTGCGCTCCATCGGCCACGATTTGAGGACACCCCTCACGGCTATATCCGGATCTGCGGCAATCCTTCGGAAGAGCGACGAGAGGCTCAGCCTCGAACAACGCTGCGATCTTGCCGATGCCATCTACGATGACTCCCTCTGGCTTATCGATACCGTGGAGAACCTCCTCGCCATCACACGCGTCGAGGACGGCACCATTCGCCTCAACCTCACATCCGAGCTCATCGACGAGGTCATCGAGGCCGCCCTCAGCCATGTCGCCCAAGCATCGCATGGACATGCCGTCACCATCGAGCACACTGACGACATCCTGCTGGTACGCGTCGACGTCCATCTCATCATGCAGGTGCTTACGAATCTCATCATGAACGCCTTCAAATACACGCCCGAGGACTCGACTGTCACCGTCAGCGCACGTCGCGAGGGCGCGTTCGTCGTGGTGGACGTCGCAGACGATGGGCCGGGTGTGGCAGACTGCGACAAGCCTCATATCTTTGAGCGCTTCTTTACCTCAGGCAATACGCGGCCCGTGGATTCGCGTCGAAGCATCGGCCTTGGGCTGTCGCTCTGCCGCTCCATCGTGGAGGCGCATGGCGGCGTCATCGAAGTTCGCGACAACCACCCCCATGGGGCCGTCTTCCGTTTTACCCTGCCCGCTGAGGAGATCGAGATTCATGAATAATGCCGCTAAGCCACGCATCCTCCTGGTCGAAGATGACCTGACCGTTCAAAACCTCGTTTCGACCGCGCTTGACCTCCACGGCTATGTCGTGAGCAAGGTTTGCAACGGCCAGGCCGCCATCATGGATGCGGTGTCGCACGGCCCCAGCCTCATCATGCTCGACCTCGGCCTTCCCGACATTGACGGTATCGAGGTCATCACGAAGATCCGAAGCTGGTCGGCAGTCCCCATTATCGTCATTTCGGCGCGCACCGAAGATTCCGACAAGATTGCAGCACTTGACGCAGGGGCAGACGACTACCTCACCAAGCCCTTTTCTGTGGATGAGTTGCTCGCGCGCGTCCGCGCGAATTTGAGGCGCTCCTCGATGGCGTCGAGCGAGTCGACAGAAGCGAGCACGTTCGACAACGGTCCGCTGCATATCGACTACGCCGCGGGATACGCGACGAAAGACGGACGCGAGCTCTCGCTCACCCCAACCGAGTACAAATTGCTCGTCCTTCTGGCGAAAAACGTCGACAAGGTGCTCACCCACACCTTCATCACCCGCGAGATATGGGGCACGAGCTGGGACAGCGATCTGGCGAGCCTGCGCGTGTTCATGCGCACCCTGCGCAAGAAGATCGAGGCAGACCCCTCTCATCCCAAGATGATTCAGACGCACATGGGTGTCGGGTACCGCATGCAGCGTCTCTAGCCCACCCCACAAAAAGTTGCGGTGGAATACGGAGTAGATAAGGCCTTTGACAGCCAAAACAGTCCGTATTCCACCGCAACTGATGGATGGGATGGGTTAGAGGCCCAGGTAGTTAATCATGCCTTCGACGGCGAGCTTGGCGCCTGCCACGGCATGAACCACGGTGAGCGGGCCGTTGACCACGTCGCCGGCGGCAAAGACACCGGGCACGGTGGTCATGCCGTTCTCATCGACCGAAAGAAGGCCGCGATGGTCGGTCTCCAAGCCACCCGTCGTAAGCACAAGCTTGTCCTTGGGCACCTGCGAAGCCGCAATCACAACCGTGTCGGCAGACGCATGGTCGAGCTCTTCCTCGTAACCCACCACGTTGTTGTCCTCGTCAAAGATAGCCGTCTCGAACACCGGACCGTTATCGTCGATGGCGCAGATCGCCTTGCCGCACACAATCTCGGCACCGTCAAGCTCGGTCAGCTCCACCTCATCATCGATGGCCGAGATATGGAGCGATCGGGCATACACGGTGACCTTGCGAGCGCCCGAGCGCAGCGCCGTGCGGGCAACATCCATGGCCACATTGCCGGCACCGATGACCGCCACGTTCTGCCCGATCGCCACGCTCGAAGGATCGACCAGGTAATCGATACCAAACAGCACGTTGCCGCGCGACTCGCCGGGAATACCCAGTTTGCGAGCTCGCCAGGTACCGGTGCCAACAAAGACCGCATCGTAGCCGTCGCGCAGCAGGTCGTCGATGTGGAGCGCACCGCCGATGGTGGTCGACGGACGAACGCGCACGCCGAGCGAGCACATCACGTGACGATACTTTTGCACGAGCGCACGGGGCAGGCGGAACTCGGGGATACCGTACTCCAGCACACCACCGATCTCGGGGCGCTGCTCAAATACCGTGACGGCACAGCCCAGCTGGGCCATCTTAATGGCCACGGTGATACCGGCAGGACCGGAACCGACCACGGCGACCTGTTTACCGCACGACGGCGCGGGCTTCCACTCCTTACGGTCCAAATACGCTGTCGAGATATAGTTCTCGATGCTCGAAAAATGCACGGGTGTGCCCTTGCGGCCCTGGATGCAAGCACCCTCGCACTGGCCCGAATGGTTGCACACCATGGAGCAGACCGCGCTCATGGGATTGTTCTGGAACAGCAGCTCGCCCGCCTCTTCTAGACGACGCTGTTTGAACAGGTCGATGACCTGCGGAATAGGCGTCTGCACCGGGCAGCCTTTAAGCTGGCAGAACGCCCTTTTGCAACCTAGGCAACGATTCGCCTCTTCGACAATGTGGATAGCCACGCAACTCCCCTTTTTGATGTAATCCAATGAGGCGACGATAAAGATCCTTCACCGCTGCCCCAGTCAGGCAAACTTAATCGACCGCCACGGCAAAAGCCAATGCTATAACTCGCGATGCGAAGCCCCGCAGCGAGCGGACATGTGCTCGAGTGTCGCCAGGCAGTCAGCCGCCGTCGCCGGCACACTGTTCTCGACCACGCAGGGAATCCCAGGGCAGGCGGCAGCCGCCCAGGCCACCACGGGCTCAAAGTCGTATCGCCCCGTCTCCCCCACGCCATGACACACCAGGCGCGAACCCGTACCGTCGCACCAACCTGCTTTGTCCTCGTTATCAACGACCTCAAAATCCTTGGCGTGCAGCACGCGGATCTTACTGCCGCATAAGTAGAGCACGCGTGCTGTGATTTCCTGCGCTTCGTCAACGACGCTGGGGTGCAGCAGCGATACCGGGTCATAGATCACGCCGAGCGACGGGCTCGAGACGCGCTCCAGCACCTCGCGGCAGCGATCCGGCGTGTTGACCGTCTCGTTCCAGCCAGGCTCGATCAGTATTTGCCCGCCCACGGCCTCGGCGCGCTCGCAGACGCGTGCGAGTCCGTCCATAAAAGCCTCAAGCGCCTCATCGGTCATGCGGTCGTCAGCAACGCGGTTCTGCGCATTGGGGCGACCGGTCTCGGTACCCACCGGGCAGCCGCCGAGCATCTGGGCAAAGTTCAGGCATGCCTCGTACTCGGCAATGTTATCCATGAGCTGTTGGCGATCGGGCGTCGCCAAATTCTTATAGCAGCCGAGCACGGCGACCGAAACGCCCGACTCATCGAGCACGGCACGCAAATGGTCGGCAAGCTCGCGGGTCAGGCCGCCTCGATCGATCCCCATCGATGCGTAGAGCACCTTGCTCGGCAGCTGAATGCACGAAAAGCCCAGCTCTCCCGCCATGCGAATGCGTTCCTCGACGGTCCCCTGCGGAAGGTCGTGCAAACGTACACCCGGAGTAACAGCCCCCACGTTATTCACATCCCTTATGAGCGTTGATGCCCGGGGTGTATCCGCCAAACGGGTCCTCGATGGAGCACACGCCCGAAGGGGCCAGCGGGTCGCGCTTGCCGGCAAGCTTGTCGTGATGCATGGTCTCGATATAGGCAAGCACCAGCGGCGCCACACCCTTTGCATCATTTTTGACCACGGGCTCGCTCATGTAGTAACCAAACGTGCCCTCGCGGTGCGCGGTGTTGCCCAAGCCCGCGACCAGGCAGATGTTGTCGAGCGCCAGCTGGCCATCGTGCTCGGAAAGGCAGGTCTCGCAGATGCCGTCGAAGGCGCGACGGCCGTACTGGTAGTAGCGCTCACCCAACACGCCCAGACGCACGCCCTTCATGATGGCGTTGGCAAAGATCGCGCTGCCCGACTCCTCCAGGTAGTTGGGGGCGATATTGGGCAGGTTGATGACCTGGTGCCACATGCCGGTCTTCTCGTCCTGATACGGCAGCATGGCGTCGATCAGGTCGTGGAACATCTTGCGGATCTCGTCCTTCTCGGCCGACATCGAGGGCGGCATGAGCTCCCAGGTATCGATGAGCGCCATGGCGAACCAGCCCTCGGCGCGCAGCCAGAAGTTGGCCGAAAGGCCGGTGACGGGATCGCACCAGAACTGCTTGCGGCTCGCGTCGTAGGCGTGATAGTACAGGCCGTTGAGGGGGTTGCGCATCAAATCGTGCACCACTTGGAACATATGGAAGCTATCCGAGCAGGCACGGCGGTTGTGGAAACTCAGCTCGTACTGCATGTAGAACGGCTGCGCCATGTACATGCCGTCGAGCCAGATCTGGTTGGGGTAGACGGCCTTGTGCCAAAACACACCCTCTTTGGTACGCGGCTGGGTTTCGAGCTGACGATAGATGGTATCCATGGCGGCACGGTACTTGGGCTTGCCCACCAGGTCATAGAGTTTGTAGAGGGTTTTGCCCGCGTTGACGTTGTCGAGGTTGTACTCCTGGGGATCGTAATGCTTGATGGTGCCGTCATCCTGGACAAAGAAGTCGATATAGTCGTCGGCGAAGGTCAGGTAACGCTGCTCGCCGGTGATCTCGTACAGCTCGATGAGTGCCTTGATCATGCAGCCGTCAATGTAATTCCAGGTGTTCTCCTTGCCGGCGCGAAGCTTTTCGATATTCCAGGCCGGCGCCTGAGGCGTAGAGGTCTCGATCAACTGCTCGATATAACGGTCCAGAATCTGATTGCAACCCATTGCTGTCCCCTCTGACATAAACGATAGGTGAACGTTACCCCTAGTGTAACGCGAACGGGGATTATAGGGTGAACGTTAACCCTATAATCCCCGTGAACGGCAAACTTTTAACGGCAAACGGCGGTGAGGCCCGCAGCGATGCGATGCGCCAGGCGCTCATAGCCAGCCGGGCTGTAGTGCAGACCGTCCGGCATATAGAGCTCGCGGTGCTCCGGCAAAAACGGGCTGATACCGCTTTGCGCATAGAGGTCGATCACCGGCACCGAATAGCGGTCGCAAACCTCCAGCATCGCCTGCACATAGGCGTCTTGCGTCAGGCCCAGATGGTTGGCCTCGTTGCTTGCCGGGATATCCTTCTCGTGCTTACCGCTCGTCTTGCACGGCGTCATAAACACGAGCTTTGCCCGAGGCGAGCGTGCCGTGATGGTTCGGATCAGGTAATCGAGCGCACCGTAGAACTCATGCACATCGGTACTGCCCAACTCGCCAAGCGGCACGTTGCGGCTAAAGTCGTTGACGCCGCCAAAGACAATGTAGATATCGGCCGCATCGTCGATACCGTCCAGGCGCTCGACAAACGAATCGGTACGGTCGGCCTTGATGGCGATACGCGAACCCTTGATGCCAAAGTTCTCGACGACCGCGCCTCCCAGCAGCGTGCCCAGATGCGAGGTCCACGAGATGTCGTTGCCTCCCCCACCGCAGCCGTTGTCGCCCCAGGTCGTTGAGTCGCCAAAGCAGCAAATGGTCGATTCACTCAAACTCTTCGTTTCCATAATCTTCTCCTCATCCGCCCATCGGCGGTCATACAGGAACGTACCGTTTCTTCGCAGCATGCCGAGGGGCTATGCACGGGCGCATTCCGCAACGTGCGAATCGAGCCATTCGATATCCTCGGCAAGATGTGCCACGCCCAGATGGTGTTCACCCGGACACACCTCGTGCCGCAGGCCATCTCTGCGACCCAGCAACTTGTAGGCATCGCGCACGATCTCGAGCTGCTCGTCAACATTTTTCAGCCCGCGCGAACCGTTCAGATGATCCTCTTCGCAGCTTTGCACCAGCAGCGGATGCGGCGCGATGAGCGAGGCAATATCGCCCATGTCGAGTAAGCGCCAAAGTCCGGGTGTGTAGTTGCAGCTGCAATTGCCATTGAGATGCAGCAGCGAATCGTCGACACCGTACAGATAGCCCGAGACAAACGCCTTGCGCACACGCGGGTCGAGTGCGGCCAGGTACAACGTCATGTAGCCGCCACCCGAAAAACCAAAGCAACCCAGGTCATCCATGGCAATGTCGCCGCGCGCCTCCAAGTAATCGATCAAGCGCATGTTGTCCCAGACGTTGAGGCCCGCGACCGTAAGACCCAGTGGCTCGGCCATACGTGCCTGATTCAGGCACGTACCGCGCAGGTAGCTGTTCTCGTCATCGCCCTGACCCTTCCAGTCACGACGGTATCCCCAGCCGCGCGCGTCGGGGCAGACGGTCACGTAACCCATGCGTGCCAAACGTAGACCGTAGTCGTAATTGAACTTACGAACGGCATCGTCGACCGCCGGCACGCCCGTCACGCCCGCAACACTTGCGGCGCCGGCACCTTGGTGGCCATGCGGGCAGATATAGCAGCGCTTGCAGCCGTGCGCATCGAGCTTAGGGGTCTGCGGCTCGAGCAAATAGAACGGCATCCAAACGTTGTGCTCCACCTGCAGCATCGCATGGGTACGCACGATACCGCCGGCAATCTGTGCCCGATCGAGCTCGCGTACCTCAATCGGCATGCGATCCATAAGCGTTAAGCCCATCAGGTCAAACAGCCGAGCCCTCGTCGCAATCTGCCATGCCTCAAAGTCACCAGGCGTCGTGCCCTTAAATGCGGCAGAGCGGCCCTCACGCTTCAGGCGCTCGCGAAACGCCGGTTCGTCTTCGTAATAGGTATCGATGTGCACTGTGCGACCGTTATCGGAAAGACTAGCAGTCTCCACGGTGTTGTCCGAGCCACCCTCGGGATCCCAGCCGTCTGCACCGGCAAGCACCTGTTCACGGGCGTATCGGGCAGCAGCCGCCGCATCGAGCCCGCGGGCCCATGGCACCCAGCCGGCAGTATCGCCCGACGGGCCATGCAGGATTGCACCAGCGTAGCGTGCCCTCTCGTGCGCCGCCGGCTTATTCCAATCCCACCAGCCTTCGCGCTTGATGTGCTGGCCAAGCCAGCAATCGATCAGCACGGTCTGCGCCCATTCGCGCCAAGGACGACCCAGGTAGACCGAATCCGGTGCCACGTCCTGCGAAGCCGTAAACGAGCAGCCGTGGAACACGAAGCCGTACGGCTCTCCCTCGGGCGTCGAAGCCGCCGTCACGTAACCGTTCACATCCATATTTCGGTTGAGCGAGCGGATCTCGCACCCCTCAAAATAGGCACGCGCGCCGCCAAAGATAAAGTCGACATCACCCTCGATTCGGCAACGTCGGAAATACTGACGGCCCACTCGGCGCGGCGCGAACTGTTTGGGGCCAATAAACCCGCCCGGTTTGACTTCGCGTGGCGGAAGCGGGCCCAAAAACAGTGTGTCCTGGCGCCCTGTAATGCAGCAGGCGTCGACCACCAGACGATCGCCGTCGGCGTACAGGGCAATCGCCTGCCCCACCTCGCGACCGTCGCCGGCATCGTTGACGATTGTGAGGTTCTCGAGCCGCACGTCATCGGCATCGACCAAGACGGTATAGGTCCTAAACGTGCCGAGCGTGCCGTCGACACCCGAGCCATCACTCGAGGGCATCTTGGCCCCCAGGCCGCCCACGATGCGAACGCTGTCAGCCGTCTCGCCCACCAGCGTCACATGCGGTCGATGAATCTCGACCCGCTCGCGATACTCACCCGGATCGACGTGAATCACCACCGGTCGCTCAGCATCCGGATAGAGCTGATCGGCAGCCTCCAAGGCATCGGAAATGCTGCGATATGCCCCCGCACGTTCGGTCGATACTTCAAAAACTTGTTCTTCAATCATCATCAGTAGCCACACCCTTTCGTCACGGACCGTCTACGCTGCAGTTCCGGCATATAAAGAGCACGTGCGATGGGTCGGGAAGGCCCCGTCCATCGCACGTCACAACATGCCGGATTCGATTGTTTAAGAGCAAACGCTTACGCGCGCACAACCTTGTCGACGTTTTGGAGTTGCAGCTCCTCGCCGTCCTGGCCCTCAATAACCACATTTTGCAGGTCGAGTACCTTGACGTTTTGCGCGATGATGCCCTGGCGCACCATCGGCTCCACACCACAGGCCATGGCCGGCACAAAGGGCTCGGCATCGTCGGCAAAGGTAACGTGAACGTCTTGGAACGTCAGACGTGTCACCTTGCTCTCGGGCAGACCCGTGATATAGGCCACGGCAGCATGGCAGTTGGTGGCCTCGATATCGCAAAACGTCGTGGCACCAAAGCCGGGCGTGCGGTCGTCGACAGGCAAAGCCTCGCGAGACTGCACGTAATCGGTCTTGCCGTCCTTGTCACAGAAGTAGAAGGAGTTGACCACGAAGGGCGTGAGCACCTCGTCCATGCGAATGTGCTCAAAGGTGATGCCCTCGTTAACGGCGTCCTTGCCGCGCCCGCGGCGGGTCTTGACGCGCAGGCCGCGGTCGGTGCGCTCAAAGAGGCACTTGCTCACGGTAAGGTCCTTGATGCCGCCGGCAGCCTCTGAACCCAGGACCACGGCGCCGTGACCATCGTGCATGTAGCAGTGAGAGATCAGCACGTCGTGCGTGGCGGGACGAAGCTCGGGCTCAATGCCCAGCTTGCCGCTCTTGATGGCGATGCAGTCGTCACCCACTGAGAACTGACAACCAAGGATGCGAACAAAACCGCAGCTCTCGGGATCGAAGCCGTCGGTGTTGTGGGAGTTCTTGGGGCCCTCGATGGACAGGCAGAGCGCATCGACGTGCTCGCACAGGATGGGATGGATATTCCACGCCGGGCTGTTGCGCACGGTGAAGCCGGCCAAGCTCACGTTCTCACACTCGGATAGGAAGATCATGCGCGGGCGGGCGACCTCGCGGCCCTCCTCCGGGCGAAAGATGTTCTTAAAGTCCTTGTTCCACCAGTTGTCCTCGGCAAAATCAGTCTGACCGTCGATCGCGCCGCGACCATAGATGCACACGTCGTGCACGCTCAGACCCGTAAAGGTAGAGCAGTAGGTCGAGAAGCTCTCGCCCTCCCAGCGGCCCAGGGGCAGCATATCGGTGCCGGCATACCCGGCGCCCTCGTTGCCCGTGACCGTGCCCGGAATGTAGGCAAGCGAGGCACGATCGTGGCGGGCCAGCAGCACCGCTCCCTCGGCGAGCTCGATGTTGATATTGCTCTTAAGGAAGAGAGACTTGATGCGATAACTACCGGCGGGGATCAGCACGCGGCCACCCTTGGGGCAAGCCATGATGGCAGCCTGGATGTTGGTGGTGTCATCATGCTCGGCATCGCCCTTGGCGCCACAGTCGCGAACGTTGATGGTAAAGGGCTCAGCCGGCGTGGTGACACCTACGCTCAGCTCACGCTCGCCACAGACAAAACGGACCAGGTTGCGCTTGCCGGGGGTCAGGCCGTCGACATAGGTCTCGACCGTATTCGTGGTACCGGCGGGCTCGTCGTTGACAAAGATCTCCCACGTATCGGCGCAGGTAAAGTAACCGCCGTCGTCAAGCTCGATAACCGCCGCGCGCGCGTTGCGCCAGATAACGTTCGTCTCCATGGGTTTCTCCCTCAAAAAGATGCTCTAAAGGCAAATTGTACGCTGTTGAAAAAGGGCCGTGCCTGCCGGCGGAATTCCGGTGGCACGGCCCTGTGATTTGGACGATGCGCTTGCCTTACTCG
Source organism: uncultured Collinsella sp. (assembly GCA_900540995.1). GTDB lineage: Bacteria > Actinomycetota > Coriobacteriia > Coriobacteriales > Coriobacteriaceae > Collinsella. The sequence goes on from UQHO01000008.1 coordinate 59,630, forward strand.
GCGGGAGTTACGCTACCGTCCTGGAAGCCAACGTTGTTGTGGGCAAAGCAGTCCTCGTACTTAAAGCCGGAGAGCTCCTCGCAAAGCGCCTTGACTTCGGGCTTGACGTCGGCCATCTTGCCACCCTCCTTGACGCGGTGAATCTCGTCGCAAAGGATGTCGCACTGTTCCTTGTCAATCTTGATGCCGCGGGCAAGGACGGCCGCAAGCAGGAAGAAGCCGGCGCAGCCGATGATCATGTAGCCGCAGATATACAGAGGAACGGTAGCGGGCTGGGTCACGGCGTCGCTATTGCCGGCGGTCTGAATGAAGCCGGAGGCAGCAAGGACGATAGCCCATACGTTGACGGCAATAGCCTGGGCGATCTGCTGGCAGAGCTGCTGCGCGGAGCTGTAGATGCCCTCGCGACGACGCAGGGTGATGAGCTCATCGACATCGGGGATGTAGTTGAGCAGGACATCGGGCAGATACTGGAAGCCGACGTAGAAGAACTTCCAGATGGCGAAGATGACGGGGTAGGCGATCATGGCGATGGCGACCGTGGAGGTGCCGTTGATCTGACCAAAGGCGAAGTAGTTGTAGGCGATGATGCACGCAGCGCAACCGACATTTGCGAGGTACCAAGACTTGTGGAAGCCCTTCTTGGCCATGAGGGCGACCCAGATGGCGGTGCAGACGATAGCGACGACCTTGCCAGGCATCTCCATCACGGACTCGTAGGACTTAGGAATCTGCAGGCAGTAGACGATGAAGAAGGACAGGCAGGCAGACCAGCAGGCAGCAGCGAGCTTCGTGGAGACCTGTGCATACAGGACCTTGCGGAAGGACTTGTTGCGGAAGGTGGAGATAACGTCGATAAAGAACTTCTTGATGCCCTCGCCGACACTCTCGATCTTCTCCTGAGCGACCTCCTCGGGGGTGTGCTCCCACGTGGACAGGTACACGCAGAGCAGCGAGATTGCCATAACCGAAGCGTTGACCGTAGCGATGATGAAGTAGCTGAACGGGTTGGTCTCGCCGAAGGTGCCAAAGCCAAAGCCGACGAGTGCAGCCATCAGGAAGCCGGCGGCGTTACCAAAGAGATGCTTGTAGCCGGTAAGGTACGTACGCTCCTTAAAGTCGTCGGTCATCTCAATGGTAAGCGGCGACAGGTTGGCGGTGCAGAACGTGTACGCGACGTTGTAGATCAGGTACAGCACAAAGTAGTACGGGAAGCCAAACGGCGTAGCCACGAAGATGAGCGGCTCGGCGATCATCATCGGGATGGCCAGCAAGATCCAGAAACGACGACGACCAAAGATGCGGCCAATCTTAGTGGCATAGAAGTTATCGGCCACAAAGCCCATCAGCGGGCAAAGAATGGCGTTGACATAGATGGCAAACGAGCTAATCAGCGCAGCCTCGCCTGCGGACAGGCCACACTCCGTGGACAGGAACAGCACCATGTAGCTGTGCGTAAAGGTCAGGGCACCGGAATTGAGCATACCGCCCATACCAAAGCCCAAGCGCGTCCAGAATGTGATCTTACGCTTTTTTCCGATCTTATTAGTCATCGAGCTCCCTCTCTTTTCTCGATTGTCTTGTAACAAGACATTTGAGTCCACACTGACGTCTGTCTGCCTAGCGTTCAGGGTGAACGTTTATCTAGATTATGCGCGATTCCTTACAAGAGGTGAACGTTCACTTGCATATTATCCCCGAACGGTCGTTTTTTATCGCTGAACGGACACAATTGAGGCTCTAAGACCTATTGTCTGCTGGTAAAGATGCCATGCTGGACACCCATGAGATAGGTGAACGTTTATCGTATTTTCCATTTTTTTTCACTTAACCACAAAACGAAAACCCCGCCGGGAACACTCCCGACGGGGCCGACGACATAGCGCTACGCTTGGGTGCATTTGCCACTACAGGCAGACGCCGTCCTTCCAGATGCTGATCTCGTGACAGCCACGACGCTCGGCACTCGTGAGTTTACCGCTCGCCGTCTCCAGCACCAGCTGGTATAGATCGTGAGCAGCCTCGTCGAGCGTGCGCTCGCCCGTGGCAATCACGCCGGCGTTAAAGTCCATCCAGTTGGCCTTGTGGTCGCACAGACGCTGATTGGTGAACACCTTGAGCGTAGGCGCCGGCGCGCCAAACGGTGTGCCGCGGCCGGTCGAGAACAGAATCACGTGGCAGCCGGCAGGCGGCAACGCCCGGGGGGGCACACCTAACGCCGCT
>UQHO01000009.1 GCA_900540995.1 uncultured Collinsella sp.
CGTAGTTAAGGGGGGGGGGGGCTGGCGGGCTGTCAAGCCATGGCTGCCGTTGTCCGTTATGGCCGAGGCAGTGCAAAAGACCGTCGAGGACGCCGGCTTTAGTGTGGTGCGCGAGTACGGCGGACACGGCATTGGCAAGGAGTTCCACGAGGACCCATTTGTGGGCTTTACCACCGAGGCACCCGATGTGGACACCATCATGGCCCCGGGCATGGTCTTTACCATCGAGCCCATGGTCAACGCCGGAGCGCCCGACATTAAGATCAGCAAGGGCGATGGCTGGTGCGTGCGCACCAAGGACGGTAGCGATTCGGCCCAGTGCGAGGTACAGCTCGTGGTGACCGAGGACGGCTACGAACTGCTCAGCTGGTAGCTGTAGATGCGCCGGATGCTGACGGGCACGCCCGTCTTGCATCCGGCGTTTTTATTTGAACGTTTTGCCTGATAAAACCTGCCAAAATAAACCTGTCCCTTTTTGGTAGGTCAAGCGGAGAGGACTGTTTGTGAACATTCTGGTTTTGCTGCCCGTCAATGACCGCCATCGCGCAATTCTTGAGTCGAGCGCTCCGGGCGAGGACTTTATCTACACGAGCTCCGACGCCGCCACGCGCAAGCAGGTCGCCGATGCGGACGTGATCTTGGGCAACATCGACCCTGGCATGCTCACGGCATGCGAGCATCTCCAGCTGTTGCAATTACAGACCGCCGGCTATGACGATTACTTGGCCGCCGGCACCGTGCCAGCCGACGCTAAGCTTTCCTGCTCGGTGGGTGCCTATGGCCAGGCCGTGAGCGAGCACATGTTTGCCATGGTCCTTTCCATGATCAAGCGCCTGCCCGGCTATCACGACTTGCAGCGCAAGCATCGCTGGGAGGATTTAGGTCCGGTCACCTCGCTCAAAAACGCCAACGTGCTGGTGCTGGGCGCGGGCGATATCGGCGGCCACTTTGCCACGCTCTGCCGCAGCATGGGCGCGCACGTCCGCGGTATCAAGCGTCATCCGCTCGTCTACCCCATCGTGTTTGAGGACATGGACGGCATGGACGCCCTCCCCGAGCGCCTGGCCGAGGCTGACATCGTCGCATCCTTTATGCCCAGCACACCCGAGACCCGCGGCCTGGCGAACGCCGAGTTCTTCGCCGCGATGAAACCGGGCGCCTTCTTTGCCAACGGCGGCCGCGGCGATCTTGTGGTCGCCGACGACTTGGTTGCGGCACTCGAGTCCGGGCACCTTGCCGGTGCTGCGGTCGACGTCACCGACCCCGAGCCGCTGCCTGAGACAAGCCCACTGTGGGATGCGCCCAACATGCTCATCACGCCGCATGTCTCGGGCTGGTTCCACTTGGAGGCTACGCTCAACAATGTGGTCGACATTGCCGCGGAGAACCTACGCCACTTGCAAGCTGGCGAGACCCTGCGCTGCTGGATTGAGCATTAGGGTTCCGCCGTTCTAACGAACGGCGGACCGGTCGACGCTGCGAGCCCGCCGTTTGGCCAATCTGCCGTTCAATTTCAAAGGCGCGACCAGAAGGTCAGCGCCTTTTCATTTCACGGCACCTTGGCTCAAACGGCGGGCTCTCGCTGAATTTTATTCGACCTGTAGGGACTGGCTGGCGCGGCCCTGCCTGGGGGCATTCGCTGACTTTTATTCGACCTGCGGGATCTTCAAATTGCTAGAGCGTTGCTAAGTAATTTTTTGCGTCTTCTACACTCATTGCTGCGACGGGCGCATGCGAACAGAGCTTGACATCGTTGGTGACCAGTAGATCTGCTTGAGCGCGTATCGCTGCCGCAATGATTAAATCGTCTTCGTAATCGCTATGGAGCTCACGCTGCCTGCTCGCCATCCATATGTCGCTCAGGTCACAGGGCACTGGCGTGGCAAGCTGCGACAACACGCTAAGACAATCCCATGCAAGCGATGTCGCTGCCGCAGCGGCATTCTGGGAAAGCGAACCGTGCTCTCGCCGATACCATGCCTTATGTTCGCTTGAAATCAAATAGAACAGGTCTTTGGACGATGTCGCCGCATACAGCAAATCCACCTGCGCCGTGCATGCATCGCGTAAAAACTCAATCGCCACCGAACGACCACGTCGTGAGGGAATGAAGTAATCGAGCCACACGTTGGTGTCAACCAAGATGCGCTTTGGAGTCTCACTCATAGAGCCAGCTCATCTCCTCGCCATAGCGATCCGCATAGGCATTCCGTTTGAGCTCTTCGTCGTCCGATGGCTGAGCCTTGACCATATCGATTCCCGACTCACGGCAAGCGGCAGCGAACAGCTTCGACCCCTGATCCATGAGCTCGAGCTTACGTTTGGCGGCCTTTTCGCGCTCGCGCTGTTCCGCCCGGGCACGACTGGGCAGCAGGATATCCTCGAGCGCACCGGGGCGATCGGCCAGCGACGCTGCAAGCTGCCAGAGCGCTCGCACCGCTTGGCTCGGCGTCATACCGGCCTTGGAGAGAGCGGCGTCCCCACTTCTTTTAAGATCGGCATCGAGACGTACGTTGATCTGAGCGGCGGTTGTGGTCATAACCCCTCCTTAGTACTTCAAAACTATCATAAAATACTATGGTAGATACGTAAAGCATGTAAAGCACTTATAAGTATTAGCCGTACTCTGTACACAAAAAGCCGCCGAGGCATACTGCACCTCGGCGGCCACGTATCACCGATCTTGTTCGGTTTCACCCTTTGCATCTGCCCAGATAAAACCTGTCAAAATTAACATCCCTTTTTGGCAGGTTTTAGAGCTCTACACTTTCGGCGCCGTTGATGGTTAGGTTTCGCTCGTAGAAGGCGGTGAGAGCGCGGATGGCGTACATCACGTCGCGCACGCCGCCGGTCTCGTAGCTCGAGTGCATGGCCAGCTGCGGCAGGCCCACGTCCACGGCATGCATGCTCGCCTGCATATTGGACAGATTGCCCAGGGTAGAACCGCCGGCCATATCGCTCTTGTTGGCGAAGGCCTGCGTAGGCACGTCGGCGTCATCACAGATGGCCTGGAACACCGCGCGGCTAAAGGCATCGGTGCAGTAGTGCTGGTTGGCAGCTTCCTTGATGACGATGCCGCCGTTGAGCACAACCTGGTTGCGGGCATCGCACTTCTCGGCGTGGTTGGGGTGCACGGCATGTGCATTGTCGCAGCTCACGAGCATCGAGGCGGCAAGCGCACGGTGGTACGACTCGTCGTCAAAGCCCAGCGACCCGTTGATGCGGCGCAGCGCGTCGGCCAAGAACGTCGACATGGCGCCCTGCTTGGTCTCGGAGCCAACCTCCTCGTTATCGAAGCAGCAAAAGACCGAAACGTCATGCGCATTCTCGGCACCCAAAAATGCCTGCAGCGAGGTGTAGGCGCAGGCCAGGTCGTCGAGTTTGGGCGTCGAGATAAACTCGTCGGCCCAGCCCCAGATGCGCGCGTCCTGACGATTGACCAGGAACAGGTCGCGACCCAGGATCTGCTCGGGCTCAACGTCCAGTTCGTCAGCGATCAGGGCATCGAAGTCACCCTGCTTAAGCTCGCCGGCGCTAATGAGCGGGCACAGGTCGACGGCTCGGTTGGGAGCAAAGCCCTCGTTAACGCCGCGGTTCATATGGATGGCAAGGCTCGGGATAATAGCGACCTCGCGCTCGGTGGCAAGCAGGCGGCTCTCAATACGGTCGCCTTCGCGTACCAACACGCGGCCCGCGAGTGCCAGCGGACGGTCGAACCAGGTGTAGTCGATCATGCCGCCGTAGGCCTCGGTGTTCAGGCGCAGCGTCTCGCCCGCGCCGTCGAGCTCGGGCACGGCCTTGACCTTAAACGTCGGCGAGTCGCTGTGCGATGCCGTGAGCTGAAAATGGTAGTCGCCGGCAACGCCGTCCTCGCCCCACGTCGCGGCCAAGTCCTCGCCCACCTTAAAGGCAACAACGCTCGAGGTGTTGCGCTGCGTGTAATAACGCCCGCCCGGCTCGATATCCCATGCCGCGTTCTCGGGCAGGTAGGTAAAGCCCGCCTCGTCGAGCTCGGCCATAATGGTCGCCGCCGTATGGAACATGCTGGGGCATGCCTCGATAAAGTCGATAAGGTCGTTGGCGGCCTCGATATCGTCGGCCGTCACATGCGCGCGCTCGGGCGTTTCCTGATCCGTCATGCTCTCCCCTTTCGCTGGGTTGATGGTCCCCTCCAGCATACCCCGCCGCGCCGGCGCCGCACTCTTCATTCCGTGCTTAATTCCGCGCCACTCACCAAGTTGAGCCATCATGCCCGCGCGCCTTTTGCGACAATTACGCTAACAGGACGAGAGGAGCCGTCATGAAGCCACGTAACGTTGCCATCGCCTGCGGTGTCGCGGGAGTCGCCGTCGGCCTTGCCGCTGCCACCGGTATCGTTTACCACAAGCAAATCAAGTCTGTCGCGTCGCTCAAACGCTTGACCGACCATGCGGATGGATACGACCTGTACGCGATCGATATCGCCTACGACTACGACCTTGACCGCATCATCGCCACTGGCGTGCGCGACGACCAGACCTACATCGATGCCGTGGTGGCGCAGGTGCTCCCCGGCGTGCCGGCACATGTCCAGGCGCCCCAGTTTGCCTGCAGCGCTTTTGTCGCCGTAGATGCCGAAGACCGCGTGCGCACCGGTCGCAATTACGACTTTAAGGACGACACCTCGGCGCTGCTGGTGCGCAATCACCCGCGCAATGGCTATGCCTCCATCGGCTTTGCGGCCCTCAATAACCTGGGCGCCAACACTCCGCTTGACTCCGTCGCTGGACGCGCCGCCGCACTCATGGGCCCGTTTGCCCAGCTCGACGGTGTTAACGAATACGGCGTGTCCATTGCCGTACTCACCCTGGATTCCAAGCCCTGTGACCAGGACACGCAACGCCCCGTCATCAACACCTCGCTCGCCATCCGCCTGGTGCTCGACCGCGCGGCTACCACGCAGGAGGCCGTAGACCTGCTTTCCGCCTACGACATGCACGCCATGGCCGGACGCGACTACCACTTCTTTATCAACGACGCCGCCGGTGACGCGCGGGTGGTGGAGTGGGATCCGCGCGATCCCAACCGTGCATGCAAGGCAACGCCCGTACGCCAGGTTACGAACTTCTACGCCTGCTATGGCAACGAAGTGCTGCCCAACCAAAAGAACGGCGAGCTGGGCCATGGCAAGGAACGCGCCATCGCCATCGCCGATGTCCTCGACGCCCATACCGGCGCCCAAGATGAGGCAGTCGCTTGGAAGGCCCTGCGCGCTGCGGCGCAAAAGCCCAATCCGGAAGACATCACCAGCAACACGCAGTGGTCGGTCGTCTTTGACAACACCGAGCCCGCTGCCGCCATCACGCTGCGCCGCCACTGGGGCGACGTCGACGCCTTCGCGCTGTAAGGAGCTGGCACCGTCGTCCTTACGCTCGCCTGACGTTGCTTACATTTCTATACGCTTGAGCTAACACGTTTTACCCCCGTATCAACAGTGTGCGGGGGTAAACTTATGCGCATGTTATAACTTGCCCGGAAGGATTCATCATGCTTAGGATCGGTCTTCTTACCAGTGGCGGCGACTGCCAGGCGCTCAACGCCACCATGCGCGGCATTGTCAAAACGCTTATGACCAATAGCGAAGAGCCTATCGAGATCTATGGTTTTGAGGACGGCTACCAGGGCCTTATCTACAGCAGATTCCGTGTTATGACGCCCGCCGATTTTAGCGGCATCCTCACCCGCGGCGGCACCATCCTGGGCACGAGCCGCACGCCGTTCAAGCGCTTGGACATTCCCGAGGCCGACGGCGTCGAGAAGGTGCCCGCAATGGTCCACACCTATCATAAGCTGCAGCTCGACTGCCTGTTTATGCTGGGCGGTAACGGCTCCACCAAGACCGCCAACCGCCTGCGCGAAGAGGGCCTCAACGTTATCGCCCTGCCCAAGACCATCGATAACGACACCTGGGGCACCGAGCTGACGTTTGGCTTTACGAGCGCCATCGACGTCGCCACCAAGTGCATCGACGACATCCACACCACTGCCTCGAGTCACGGCCGCGTGTTTGTCATCGAGATCATGGGCCACAAGGTCGGTTGGATTCCGCTGTATGCCGGCGTCGCGGGCGGCGCGGACGTCATCCTGATTCCCGAGATCCCCTACGACATGGACAACGTCATCAAGACCATCGAGCATCGCATGGAGACCGGCAGCCGCTTTACCATCGTAGCCGTCGCCGAGGGCGCTATCTCCAAGGAGGACGCGGCGCTGTCCAAGAAGGAGTACAAGAAGAAGCTTGCCGAGCGCACGAGCCCGTCGATCGTGTACGACATCGCCAAGGAGATCGAGGCCAAGACCGGCCGCGAGACCCGCGTCGCCATCCCCGGCCATACGCAGCGCGGCGGTCAGCCCGACGCCCAGGACCGCATCTTTGCGACCCAGTGCGGCGTCGAGGCGGCACTCGGCTGCCTGCGCGGCGAGTTTGGCTACATGATTGCCCTGCGCGACGGCAAGATGTGCCACATGCCGCTCGAGGAGGTCGCCGGCAAGCTCAAGTATGTCGACCCCCAGAGCGATCTGGTGCGCGAGGCCAAGGCGTTGGGCATCAGCTTCGGCGACGAATAACCTCGGCTGGAACCGCCCCCATCGGAGACCCCAGGGCTTACCCCCCAAATCGTCCTCGGACATGTCAGGACCCCGCCGTGCGCTTCGCGCGGCGGGGTCCTTCCGTCCTGCGGATAGATTTGGGAAGTAAGCTCTGGGGTCTCCTGCGGTAACTGGGAAGGCCGAGGCTATTCGTCTTCTTGCTGCGGGTGCCTGGTCTGGAGGATTTGGAATGATGGGGGCTCTTGGCTGTTGCTTGCACTGACATTTGTCATGAAATGGCTGGCCGTTGGGGGTTGCTACTGGTAGTTGCGGTAGGGTTGGGGCAGATTCTAACTAGAAATGGTGGTCGCTACCGGTTGTTCTCGGCATACTCGGCTCATTCGATTCGACCATCAAACGAAAGGAACCACCATGGATCTTGCGATGGCACAGCGCCTCGTCGATCGCCGCAAGGCTGCCGGGCTTTCTCAGGAGGCGCTTGCCGCCCAGCTAGGTGTGAGTCGTCAGGCTGTCAGTAAATGGGAGCGCAGCGAATCCTCGCCCGATACCGATAACCTTATTGCGCTCGCCGCGCTGTATGGCGTGTCGCTGGATGAGCTGTTGTATGGGGAGGCGGCCAACGATGCCGACGACCTGGAGGACGGTAGCGCCGACACCGAGACGGCGGATGTGGCTGACGAGGCTGAGGATTCTGCCGGGCACGCCGATTGCGGCGACAAACCACTTGTCGATATTTCCCTCGCGCGCGGTATCCACGTCATTGATCCCAATAAAGGCGAGGAAGTCCATGTTGGTTGGAGCGGCATCCATGTGACCAACGAGCGCAAGGGCGAAGAGGTGCATGTGGGGCCGGACGGCGTGCATATCGATACGCTTGAGGACGATGGACATAGCGTACGCACCAATGACGACGGCACCGTCACCATCGACGGCGAAACGTTTTCCAGCTGGAAGGAAGCACACGACAAGCTCGACCATCATGGCAAGCATTTCCACACCAAGGTCGGACGTGCATGGAACAAATTCCCCTTCCCCGCACTTGTTACTCTCGCCTATCTGGTGCTCGGCATTGTCTACGGCACATGGGGCATGGGGCTTTTCCTCGTCTTTCTGGTTCCCGTCTACCACGCGATTGGTGACTTCATCGATCGGCGCCACCTGTCTAAGCTGATCGAGGCCATCTACCCGGCAGCCGCCATCGCTTGGTTCCTCTACATGTGGCTCTGTTTGGGACAGCCCCATCCTGCATGGATCATCCTCATCACGATTCCCGTCATAAAGGCGCTCATGCGCTGGTGCCGCAAACAATGGAAGCACCGCAAACAGGCCTAACACGCTCCGACCCACCAGCACCCAACCGCCCCCGCCCTTCTCCTAAGTTGCGGTGAGATAGGGACTGTTTTGAAGCTCCAAAGCGCCAAACAGTCCGTATATCACCGCAACTTACAAACAACTGGGTCAGTTCCGGCACGGAGATTAGCATTGAGCTGACCGCGCACCAAGAAAAGGGCCTATTTACTACGTTTAACTCGAGAGGGCCGACCATACCCGCCTTTTCCGAAAACTGGCAAGCCCTCTACCTGCGGTTTTAATTTCATAATCTTTGTCACGGTCGAGGGTGTGGTAGCAAACGTAGTAGATAGGCCCATTTTGTGGCATACGACCCATACAAGCCCAATCTCGAAGGCCAAAGAGAGCCTCTCATCCACGCCTGCGAGCGAAAACCAAATAGAATGAAAGGCAAATGGAAAGCCCGTTTGACGGGGCAAACGCCGGGCCACCTAATGGTTGTCCGGCGTTTGCCCCAATAAAACCCGCCAAAATAAACCTGTCCCTTTTTGGCAGGCTACTCGGCGCTCTTGAGGGCACCGACCATGTCGATCTTATTGAGGGTGCGATTGGTAGCGAGGTTGACGATGATCGTAAAGCCGAAGGAAAGCACCACGGCAAGCACGTAGCTCAGCGGCTCGACCTCGACGTCAAAGTACAGCGACGGCATCTGCAAAATGTAGGTAAAGCTCTCGGCCAGCAAGCCGCCCAGCGGCACGCCCAGCGCGGCTCCGATCGCCGTAAGAATCAACGTCTCCTTGTTGACGTAATGGTGCACCTCGCCACGACGGAAGCCCAGCACCTTGATAGTCGCCAGCTCGCGTTCGCGCTCCGAGATGTTGGTGTTAGACAACGTAAATACCACCACAAACGACAGGCACGCCGCCATAAAGGTCACAAGCACCACGACCGAATTAATAATCGTAAAGTTTGCCTCATAGTTTTCCCAATGCTCGGCGGTACTCGACAGCGTAATCCAACCATCGCTCTTAAGACGGTTGGTAAACGCAATCTGATCGGCCGACGAACCCTTAAGCAGCGCAAGGATGCCGTTGAGGCGCGCGCTTCGGCCGAACGCGCGCTCATAGGTGCCCTGCGTCATGTAAAGCGTGTTACCCAGATAGTTGAGCGAGATGTCGCTGACCTTGACCTTGGCGACGTTGAGCGACGAATCCTGGACCTGCGCCGTGTCACCCGGCTTGATCCCCAGCACCAGCTGAGAGCTCTTGCTCAAATACACATCCCCGTCACGCAGGGCGAGCGGTTCTTTGGACTCATCCTCCAGGCGCACGTAATCGCCCAAGTCACCCGTGCGGTCGTCGGGAATCACGATGAGCTGCACGGTCTCGCTCTTACCGCCAAATGTAAAGGTGACGTTGTCTGTCATAATCGGCAGCGTCGAAGTCACGGTCACGTTGGAATCCTTGGCTGCACTGCGCTCATCCAACGCCGCGCACGTCTGCGAAAAATCATCGGGGTTGGCGACCGCCAGCAAATCGTAGCGCGTGATGTGGCCGTACTGCTTGGGCGACAGCGCGACCGACGTATCACGGATGCCCATGCCGCAAATCACAAGCGCCGTGCAGCCCGCAATGCCAAAGATGGTCATAAAGGCGCGCTTTTTGTAGCGGAACAGGTTGCGTGCAGCGACCTTGTTCAAAAAGCCCATGCGGTGCCAGATAAAGCCGATGCGCTCGAGCAGAATGCGCGAGCCGGCGCGCGGAGCCTTGGGGCGCATGAGCGAGGCAGGGGTCTCGGCCATCTCGTGGCGGCAGGCGATAATCGTGGCTCCCACCACGCCCACGGCAAACAGCGCCACCGAAACGATCGAGGACACGATGTCGTACGAAAGTAGCATCTGGGGCAGCGAGTACATGTCGTCGAACACCGTAAACAAGAACAGCGGCAGACCCACAAATCCGATGATATTGCCGAGCACGCCACCGATCAGACACGCCCACAGCGAGTAGTCCACATATTTGGACAGGATACGCCCGCGTGAATAGCCGAGCGCCTTGTACAGGCCAATAAGTGTGCGCTCCTCCTCGACCATGCGGGTGGCAGTGGTGAGGCTGATAAGCACGGCGACGATAAAGAAGATGAACGGGAACACCGTGGCGATGGCCTCGATCGAAGAACTATCGCTCTCGACGCTCGAGTAGCTTGCGATATTGCCGCGGTCCTGGATGTACCAGGTGCATTCGCCCAGGTCAGAGAGCTCGGCGCGGGCATCGGCAAACTGCTGGTCGGCGGCGGCGCGGCGCTGGTCCAGGTCGGCTTGCGCCTGCGCACGCTCGTCGCTGCCCTCGGCCATGCGATTGATGTTGTCCTGCTCGATCCCAAAGACCATATTCGCCTGACGCTCAGCCGCGTCCAAGCTCGCCGGTGTGTCGACCGTCAGCTCCTGGGCGCGCGCCTTCTCACGCTCCTCGCGGATCTTCTCGATATTGCCCTTGACCTCATTGATCTTTGCCGAGTAGGCATCCGAATAGGAGTTGAGGCTCTTGACTCCCTCGACGACCACGTGGACAGCGGAGTAGGAAGAAGATGTCGCGGCGTCCTCGCTCACATAGAACTTATAGTCCGCAGTCGAAGCAGCGCGAAAGGCGTTGACCGTCGAGTCGGAGCTCACATCAGTGGGATCGAGGACCTCAGCCGTAATGGTGTAGTCGCCCGCGGCAAATTGATCCTTGGCACTTTGGTTCGACGAGCTCGCATCGTTGGCGGCAAAGCTCACCGTATCGCCGATTTTCTTGCCCGAAGCCTTCAAAAAACGTGAGGTCACTGCCACTTCGCCCGAAGTCTCGGGCAGCTCGCCGCGTACTAGCACCGGTTGGTCAATATTCTCTTTGGAGAGGCTCTGTACGACGACACGCTCGCGCGTCGTACCCACGGCGGTATAGGCGGTCTCGGTATAGATGCCCTCGGCCGTCTCGACGCCATCGACCTCTTGGACCGCAGCAAGATCGTCATCGGTCAGACCATAGGTCGACTGCACGTTGATGTCATAGACATTCTGCTGGTCAAAGTAAGCGTCAACCGAATCGCACAGGTCCTCGCAGCCCGCCTTAAGGCCGCACATCACGCTCACGCCAAGCGCCGTGATGATCACGATTGACAAGAAGCGCTTAAGGCTGCCGCGAATCGTGCGGTAGATGCCACGGCGAAAAACCGTCGGCACCATATCGTTTGAGCTTTGGGCGGTGCGGTAGGTCGTAAAATCCTGCTCGCGCTCCGTGTTCTGCGCATCGCGGCGTTGGCTGTTTTGGCGGTCCTGATCCATGGGCGCTACCACTCGATCGTCTCGATCGGCACGGGATTTTGCTGGACTGTCTCGCTCTCTACGCGACCGCTCTTAAAGCGAATCAGGCGATCGGCCATGGGCGCCAGCGCAGAGTTGTGGGTGATGATAATGACCGTAATGCCCTGCTTGCGGCAAGTGTCCTGTAGCAGCTGCAAGATCTGCTTGCCGGTTTTGTAGTCGAGTGCACCCGTAGGCTCGTCGCACAAAAGCAGCTTGGGGTTCTTGGCCAGCGCGCGGGCGATGGATACGCGCTGCTGCTCGCCGCCCGAAAGCTGCGCCGGAAAGTTGCCCAGGCGCTCGCCCAGGCCAACCTGACGAAGCGTTTGCTCGGCATCGAGCGAATCGGGGCAGATCTGCGCCGCGAGTTCGACGTTCTCAAGCGCCGTCAGGTTAGGAACCAGATTGTAGAACTGGAAGACAAAGCCGACGTCGGCGCGGCGGTATTCCACGAGTTGCGCCTCATTGGCGGAGCTCACGTCGCGCCCGTCCACCGTCACAGTGCCGGAGGTTACCGTATCCATGCCGCCCAGAATGTTGAGGGCCGTGGTCTTGCCGGCGCCCGAAGCGCCCAGAATGATGGCGAGCTCACCGCGCTCGACCGTAAAGCTCGCGCCGTCGAGCGCGTGGATGCGGGCGTCGCCCTCGCCGTATGCCTTGATGACGTCTTTGAATTCGATATAGGCCATCGATTAATTCCCATCTGGTCGGATAACTCTTTAGTATTACCCATTTCGCACCTACCAAAAAGGGACAGGTTTATTTTGGCAGGTTTTATATGGGGAAACGGCAGCTATAGATAGGGCGCCGGGGAGGCCGAGAAATCATCGACGGGGTCAGGCCGACCGCCAAACACAACGCACGCATCTCAATCTGTCAGCCAAGTCATTCGAACAGCTGTTCGTTTCTATGATATGATTCAACTATCTAAGCAGGCCAATACGCAGAAAGGCGGCCAACATGGCGTTCGACTTTAAGAAGGAATGCAAGGAGCTCTACAAACCTGCAAGCAAGCCGAGTATCGTAACTGTCCCGCCTATGAGCTACGTTGCCGTTCGCGGAAAGGGTGACCCAAATACCGAAGGTGGCGAGTATCAAAACGCCCTGCCGCTACTTTACGGCATCGCCTATACCGTCAAGATGTCAAAGAAAGGCTCAAGGAGTATCGAGGGCTATTTCGACTTTGTGGTACCGCCGCTCGAGGGTTTCTGGTGGCAAGAGTCCCCGAGCGGTGACATCGATTATGTACGCAAGGACAATTTCAACTTTATCTCGTGCATCCGCCTGCCCGATTTCGTCACCCGAGATGACTTTGACTGGGCAGTCGCGGAAGCCACGACCAAAAAGAAACTAGACTTTTCCGCCGTCGAACTGCTTAAAGTTGACGAGGGCCTCTGCGTTCAATGCATGCACACCGGGCCCTACGACGACGAGCCAGCAACCGTAGACGCCATGCATGAATATGCGACCGAGCAGGGCTATGTCCCCGACTTCTCAGACGCCCGTTTACATCACGAAATCTATCTCTCCGATCCACGCAAATGTGCACCGGAGAAACTTAAGACAGTGGTTCGTCATCCTATCAAGCGCGCTGAATAGCGTGGGGCGTCATTTCACGCGCTAGGTTTTAAGCCAGCCAACCAGCCGCCTCCTAGGCCGTCCGGTAATAATCTTGACGCGGCCCGTCGCATCTTATAAGTTTGTTTTGCTAAAGCTGGAAAGCCTCTCAACGATGCGCAACTCCAGCTCTTTTTCTATCAAGAGAGCAAGTGTCGGAAAGCAAAATGTCAGAAAGCAACGTATCGAGCAGGATTAAACGCCTGGTCAACACCTATAGCGGCCTCGTGCTTATGGGTGCCGTCGGAATCCCTATCGGCATCATCGTTGGCGCCATCTGTGCCCTTTTTGGTCGTGTGCTCCTGGCAATCGGCGCCTTCCGGGACGCGCACGTCGCGTTGCTGCTCCCCTTTCTCGCTCTTGCGGGCCTTGCCATCGTGTTTGCCTACCGCACCTGGGGCAAGGGCACCGACCGCGGCATGAGTCTGGTGTTCGACGTAAGCCACGGACGCGAGGACGCCATCTCCCCACGTTTGGTGCCGCTCATTATGCTGAGCACGTGGGCCACGCATCTCTTTGGCGGCAGTGCGGGACGCGAGGGCGTGGCCGTGCAGATCGGTGCAACCGTCTCGCATTGGATTGGCCAGCGTCTACCTTTCCGAGACCCCGGCAACACGTTTTTGCTTATCGGCATGGCCGCTGGCTTTGCCGGACTCTTTCGAACGCCGCTCGCCGCTACGGTCTTTGCTGTCGAGGTGCTGGTCGCCGGACGCATGGAATACCGCGCGCTGTTTCCCGCGCTTACGGCTTCACTTGCCGCAAGCATGACCTCCGGCGCTCTGGGACTCGAGAAGTTCGAGGTCGCCATTACCGCCTCGTATGCGCTCGACCTCCCCGGTCTTGGACGGCTGGCGTTGTTGGGTATCGCGTTTGGTATGGTAGGTGGCGCTTTTGCCTGGTGCCTTGCCCACGCCAAGACCCTTGCGGCGCGGCTGTTCCCCAACCCTTATACGCGCATTGCCGTTATGGGCCTTGTGCTGTCGGCGATTTTGTTCGCGCTGTGGCAAGGGCGATACTGCGGACTTGGCACCAACCTGATATCGGCGGCACTCAACGGTGACGGCAAGGTCGCCATCATGCCTTGGGACTGGGCGCTCAAATTCACACTCACCATTGCCACGCTTGCCGCAGGATATCAGGGTGGCGAGGTAACGCCGCTGTTCTCCATCGGCGCCAGCCTGGGTGTCGTGCTCGCCGGGATTCTCGGCATGCCCGTCGAGCTCTGCGCCGCGCTGGGATACGCCGCCGTCTTTGGCAGCGCCACCAACACGCTACTCGCGCCGATCCTCATTGGCTGCGAGGTCTTCGGTTTCGGTAATCTGCCGATGTTCTTCATCGTCTGCGTTGTGGCTTATCTGTTCAACATGGACAAATCGATCTACGCTCTGCAAAAGCGAGCGTAGAAAGATGTCCAAGCAGGTGGTCTCAACCGGAAACGGCATGCCACTCTGAGGCTGTATTCCGGGACACGGTTTCCGCTAGGCCCTCCAAGGGGAAAGTTCATCCCATTCCGAGGCGTCAAACCGGGACACGGTTTCCGCCCACAGCCTCCTCCATCGACGTTTCCCCAGATAAAACCTGCCAAAATAAACCTGTCCCTTTTTGGCAGGTCTTAGAGGCGGACGGTGAAGGTGATCTGGTTACCGTGGCCGCAGACAGAAGCGCTCCCGCCATGGGCTTCGGCGATGGCACGCACCACGGATAGGCCCACGCCCGAGCCGCCCGTCTTGGAGCTGCGCGACACGTCCGCACGATAGAAACGGTCGAACAATCGGTCCAAGTCGCCTTCGGGCAGCTCGTCCACGGCGTTCGATACGATAAGCTCGGCGGCGCCCTTACCCTTGCCGTGCGAGACGGCGCGCAGGCTCAGCTCGATCACGCTGCCCTCGCTCGCATAGCGTGCGGCGTTGTCCAACAGCAACTCAACCACCTGCGTCACCGCCGCGGCATCGGCATGGACCCGCACGCCGTCCGCAATCGATATCGACAGCCGCTTCCCGCGCGAAACCGCCACCGATTCAAACGGCGCCGCAGCCTTGTCCACGGCCTCCGAAAGATCGATCGCCGTCATAGTAAAGCCCGCCGAGCCCTCGTCCATGCGCGCCAAAAATACCAGACGCTCCGTAAGCGCCGTCAGTCGCGCAACCTGCTCGTGAATGCTCTGCGTCCACTCACTCTCGCCGCTTTCAATCTCTTGTACCTCGTTCGCGGCATCGATCACAGCGAGCGGCGTCTTGATCTCGTGGCTTGCATCGGTAATGAAGCGCTTTTGCTTGCTGTAGCTCTCGACCATCGGTCGAATCACGGCGCCCGATGCGACCGTTACAATTGCCAGCACCGCCAGCCAGCCAATGCAACTGATTGCCACGCTCGCGCTCAAAAACGAATGAAAGCTCGCAAGCTCGCGCGAACAGTCCACGAACACATAGGTTGTCTTGTCGCCCTGAACCGTAGCCGTATAACGGTAGTTACCAGAAAAGCCCGAAGTCCAGCCCTTGGAATCCAGCCCCATGGCAATACGGGAGGCACGCTTGGCGCCCACCGCGGCAATGCGGGCGGTATTGACATCGACCACCTGCCCTTCGACAAGCGTCACCGTAAAGTAGCGCGTGTCGAAGGGAGATTCCGCCGTCATACCTTCAAAATGCCCGGCGTGCACGGCCACCCGGTCACCTGCAGCGGCCTTACCGGCGCTCACATCCTGGCCGGGGTCGGTCTTAGGCTCATCTGTCCAATCGATGCCGCCCTTGCCTGCCAGGATATAGTCCAAGCGTGCATCGGCCATTTTGCAGACGTGCGAGTAATTCACGACATTGATGCCGGCAATGATGAGCGTGAGCACCACGGTCACGGCGCCCATGGCAACGAGGATAAACTTGCGACGCAGGCGGCGGCCCAATGCGCCAGCAGAATTTGCCCGCCCTGCACTACGAAAGGTGGCACGAAACCGCTCCGTCAGGTGCTTCCACCACGCGCGCACGCTCACGCCTGCTCGCCTTCCTCAATCACCTCAAGCGAATAACCCTGATTGCGCGATGCGCGGATGGCCACGTTGGCACCCAGCGCCGTCAGCTTTTTGCGCAGGTACGAGATATAGACCCACACCACGTTGGCGCCTTCGGGCGCGTCCTCACCCCAAACCTCGAGCATCAGACGTTCAGTGGGCATGCGCGTGCCGGCGTTGCGCATAAAGAGTTCCATAAGCTGAAACTCGCGATTGGCCAGGTGCTCCTCGCCCAAAGGTCCCACAAGCGTGCAAGCCGCCGTGTCGAGGCGCACGTTACCCACGCTGAGCGTCGTGGCGTCAATTGCCGTCGCGGCACGCGTCATGGCACGAATACGCGCAAGCAGTTCCTTGGCGGCAAACGGCTTGGTCAGGTAATCGTTGGCACCGGCATCCAGGCCCTCGACCTTATCGGACACCTCGCTTTTTGCCGTGAGCATGATGATGGGCAGTCGCTTTCCGGCGGCGCGTGTACGCTTGAGCACCTCGATGCCGTCCATGCCGGGCATCATGATGTCCAGGATTGCGGCGTCGTAATCGTTGGTGAGTAGATTCTCGAGCGCCGTCAAGCCGTCGAGGGCGGTGTCGACCTCGTAGTCGCTATGTTGAAGAATCGCGGTGAGGGCGCGGGAGAGACCAGGTTCGTCCTCGGCAAGCATCAGCTTCATAGTTGCTCCTTTGGCGCATGGCTCTACAGGTTTCGATACTGCCGATGATAGCGTACCGTCAACCGCCTTAGCGCAGCCTTAGCTGCTCAACCTGCGCGTTTTTAAATACGCAGGATGTGGCTTAGCCAAACTTAAGGCGCACGTGTCGAGCGCTTTGACGCATGCCGGGCACGAAGGGACAGTGACTCATCCTTTCACGGCGCCCTAGTTATGCAAAGTGCTCGAGCGTTACTCCTCGTACGCGCCCTCAAGCCGAAGCAGCCACTCCTTGCGATCAAGGCCGCCAGCATATCCGTTGAGCGATCCGTCGGCCGCGACCACGCGATGGCACGGCACGATTATCGAAATGGGATTACGCGCAACCGCAGCCCCCACCGCACGAGGAGACACGACGGGTGCCTCGTTTCCCGGCACACGATGTCGAGCCGCAACACGCTGGGCGACCTCGCCATACGTAGTGACCTCGCCACGCGGGATAGAAAGCAGCTCAAACCAAACCTCACGCTGAAACGCCGTGCCGATCATATGCAACGGTGGCGTAAACCGAGGCTCCTGACCCGCAAAATAAGCATTCAGCCAAGCCCAAGAACGCTCAAGCACCGATGAGGCCGCGCCATTCGCCGGATTCACCGAAGACATTCCCCCAGCACCAGAAACCGCATCGGCACCCTCGACATGCTCTGCATTCTCTTTGAGCAGCGTAGAGCCAAAGTGGCTCTGCCCCTCAAACCAAAGCCCCGTCAAACCGCGGCCATCAGCGGCAAGCAGGATTTCGCCCAAAGGCGAAGCAAACGTCGTCGTGACCACCAGCGGCTCCTTTCAAAACTCCGCAACATGATACCGCGAATTGTGCAGACAACCCTACTCAGCCCCAAAGTCACCTCAGGCAGCAGGCGCGTCAGCGCCGCCGCTGCCGCACGACCCCAAGGTCCCCCAAGGCGGCAGGCGCAAAGCGCCGAGGCCGCCGCCGGGGCCAGGGCCCGCAACGGCCACGTGCCCTCACATCAGCCCAGCGGCCCCAACCAACAACGGCCCCATCGCAGGTCGCTTGCAGCAGCGTCACCGCAGGCGGGGGCCGGGCTTAGTTTTCAGAACACTCCGCAGACCAGTGTGGCGCCTTGTCCGCGGCTCCGAAGGAGCAGGACAAGGCGCCACACATGGTCGAGGACGTTCTGAAAACTAAGCCCGGCCCCCGCCGGACAGGTCACACTACTCGCAGAGCAGCTTAGCAATCTGGACGGCGTTAGTTGCCGCGCCCTTACGGATTTGGTCGCCGCAGCACCAGAAGGTGATGCCGCGCGCAGCCTCGGGGTTCGAGATGTCGCGGCGCACGCGACCGACCCAGATCAGGTCCTGGTCGGACGTATCCATCGGCATGGGGAAGCGATCGTGCGCATCCTCGGCAGCCATATCGTCAACCAGCTTGACGCCGGGAGCGGCAGCCAGCGCAGCACGGGCCTCGTCAACCGTAATGTCGCGCTCGAACTCGAGCGTAATGCTCTCGGAATGCGAGCGCAGCACGGGCACGCGCACGCAGGTGCAGTTCACGCGCAGCTCGGGCAGATGCATGATCTTACGGCCCTCGTTTTGCAGCTTCATCTCCTCGGAGGTAAAGCCCTCCTCCTTGACGCCGCCAATCTGCGGAATCAGGTTGCTCGCCAACTGGGCGGCAAAAGCGCGCGGCTCGGGAATCTCTTCGCCACGGCCCAGGGCGGCCAGCTGAGCCTCGAGCTCGGCCATGCCGGGAGCACCAGCGCCCGAAGCCGCCTGGTACGTCGAAACGATCATGCGCTTCACGCCAGCGAGCTGATGCAGCGGCCACGTGGGAACCAAGCCGATAATGGTCGCGCAGTTGGGGTTGGCGATCAGGCCGTGATGCCACTTGATGTCATCGGCATTGATCTCGGGCACGACCAGCGGCACCTCGGGATCCATGCGGAAGGCGTGGCTGTTGTCAACCACGACGGCGCCGCGCTTGACGGCCTCGGGCAGCAGCTCCTTGGCGATATCGTCGCCGGCGGCGCCAAGCACAATGTCGCAGCCCTCAAAGGCCTCGGGGCAAGCCTCTTCGATCACGATCTGCTCGCCGCGGAACTCGACGGTCTTGCCCGCAGAGCGTGCGCTCGCTAGCAGCTTGAGCTTGCCGACCGGGAACTCCTGCTCATTGAGGCACTCGAGCATCTGGGTGCCCACGGCTCCCGTCGCGCCCAAAATAGCAACCGTGTACTGTTTCATGCTTCCCCCTTTAAAGGTTGTGGCTTTTGCCCGCACGCCGAGCAGGCCGATAATTGTTGCCAGTGTATACAAGAACGGGGCGGGCACGAAACCCGCCCCGCCGAAACGAAACCGAAACGAAACGCCCCGCAGTTGATTTTTGGCACTTATCCCAAAAATCCACCGAGATAGCAGCTACTTATGGAGCGCAGCCAGGGCGGGATCGGCCGGCGCGGGAGCCTCTAGGTCAGAGACCTTCACAATGCCGTTCTCATCGGAGAAGGCACGGTAAATGGTCTGAATCGCCAGGTCGAAGTCTTTCTCCTCGACACCGATAATGATATTGATCTCGTCGCAGCTCTGCGAAATCATACGCACGCTCACGCCAGCCTGGCCAAGCATGCCAAACAGATGACCCGAGATACCTGCACGACCGCGCAGGTTACGACCGACGGTCGCGATAAGCGCCAGGCCCTCGACGACCTCGATCTCGAGCGGCTCGACCTCCTGCTGAATGTCGCCCACGAGCGAGTAGAGCGAGTCGTGCACGTCCTGCTCCTGCACCACGGCGCCAAAGCGGTCGACACCGGTGGGCATGTGCTCGACGGAAACGTCATAGCGCTCGAAGACCGAAAGCGCACGGCGCATAAAGCCGACGCGGGGCTTGGTGCGGTCGCGGGCCACGTTGATGGCGACAAAACCGCGCTTGCCGGTCACGCCGGTAATAATGGGCTCCGCCTCGCCCTCATCGGCCGTCTCGCTAATGATAGTGCCGGGGTCCTGCGGCGCATTGGTGTTCTTGATGACCAGCGGAATACCCGCCTCGCGCACGGGGAACACAGCCTCCTCGTGCAGGACGCTCGCGCCCATGTACGAAAGCTCGCGCAGTTCCTCGTAGGTAACGCGCGCAATGGGCTGAGCCTCGGGAACAATACGCGGATCGGCCGAGTAGAAGCCCGAGACGTCGGTCCAGTTCTCGTACAGATCGGCGCCCAGGCACTTAGCCAGAATCGAGCCCGAGATATCGCCGCCGCCACGATCCAGCAGCTTAATCTGGCCCTCGCGCGTCGCGCCGTAGAAACCGGGCATGACAAAGCCGCCCTGCTGACCGTACTCCTGCACCAGCTCGGAAGTGCGGTTCATGCTGAGCGTACCGTCGTGATGGAACGCCACAACCGTCGCGGCGTCCAGGAACGGCAGGCCCAGGTACTCGGCCATCAGGCGAGCGGTGAAGTACTCGCCGCGGCTCACAAGCTCCTCGGTGGAGTAGCCGCCCGAGCGGGCGCGCTCGGCAAAGGCCGCGAACTCCTCGCGGATGGGATAGGTGAGCTCCAGCTCGTCGGCAATATCAAAGTAGCGCTGGCCAATGTCCTCGAGCAGCTCCTCGCACGACACGTGATACTTAACGTGCGCGTTAACCAGGTAGAGCAGGTCGGTCACCTTGGTGTCGCCCTTAAAGCGGCGACCGCAGGCAGAAACCACCACAAAACGGCGGGCCGGGTCGGCATCGACAATGGCCTTGATCTTCTTAAAGTGTTCGGCGTCGGCGACCGACGAGCCGCCAAACTTGGCAATCTTAATCATGGGCTGGAGGTTACCTTTCTAAAAAGCCTCTGCGAACCTATTTTGCGCGCTCTGATACCATGGTTTCACCGATTGGGACCAAGGCATCCGAGGAGCAGTGTTATATGGGAACTTATCATAGTACACGAGGACGCACTTTATCGTGCTCAAGTAAGGCAGCAATCCGCACCGGCATCGCTCCCGACGGGGGTCTGTTTGTCTCGGACGAGCTCGGCACCCAGCAGGTCGATATCAGCTCGCTTGCAGATAAATCGTACTTTGAAATCGCTCAAGATGTGTTGGGAATGTTACTGAATGATTACACGGCCGAAGAAATTTCGGCGTGTGTCGACGAGGCATACCGCGGCACGTTCGCGAGTGAAGAGGTTACGCCGCTCGTCAACCTCGACGCTGCGCCGGGCGCTGACGCCCCTCAGACCTATGTGATGGAGCTCTTTGGCGGCCCCACGAGTGCCTTTAAGGACGTCGCTCTGCAGATGCTCCCCCGCTTGATGGCCCGCACTTCCGCCAAGGACGGCAGCGCCGAGCGCATCATGATCGTCACCGCCACGTCGGGCGACACCGGCAAGGCCGCACTCGCCGGTTTTGCCGACGCTCCGGGCACGGGCATCACCGTCTTTTATCCCGAAGGCAAGGTCAGTCGCGTCCAGAACCTGCAGATGTCCACACAGGAGGGCGATAACGTCGCCGTCTGCGGCATCCGTGGCAACTTCGACGATGCCCAGAGTGCCGTCAAGCGCATCTTTGCCGATAAGGAGCTTGCCGAGCGTCTTGAGGCCGCCGGCACGGTGCTTTCGAGCGCCAACTCCATCAACGTCGGCCGCCTGGTGCCGCAGGTCGTCTACTACTTTGCCGCCTATGCGCAGCTGCTGCGCGCCGGCGCCATCGAGGCCGGCGACGCCGTTGAGTTCTGCGTGCCGACTGGCAACTTTGGCGATATCCTGGCCGGCTACTATGCCAAGCGCATGGGTCTGCCCGTCGCCAAGCTCATCGTCGCGAGCGACAAGAACAACGTGCTGGCCGACTTCCTGACCACCGGCGTTTACGACCGTAACCGCCCGTTCTTCACGACCATCTCGCCGTCGATGGACATCCTCATCAGCTCCAATCTGGAGCGCATGCTGTACTTCCTGTCCGACGGCGACTGCGAGCTCGTTGCCGGCCTTATGGAGCAGCTTGCCCAGACCGGCCGCTACGAGGTTCCCGCCGAGCTGCTGGCTAAGATTCAGAGCGTCTTTGGCTGCGGCTGGGCCAGCGAGGACGAAGTCCGTGCTGCCATCAAGAGCTGCTGGGATGCGAACGGCTACGTAATCGACCCGCACACCGCTTGCGGCTATCACGTCTTTGAACAAGTCGCTCCCGCCGAGGGCGCCAAGGCCCGCGTGTTGCTTTCGACCGCCAGCCCTTACAAGTTCCCGCGCGCCTGTTGCGACGCCCTGGGGCTCGACGTTCCCGAGGACGACTTTGAGGCCATGCGTGTAATCGAGCAGGCCACCAATACGGTCGCACCGGCACAGCTCGCCGAGCTCGAGTCCAAGCCCGTTCGCTTCGAAGACGTCTGCGACTTAGCCGACATGGCCAACTACGTAGAGCAGGCTGCAAAAAAGATGGCTTCCAACTAAACCCTTACTAGGCGCCGGCGAAAGCCGGCGCACCTTCTTTTATCAGATACCCACCGGGATGATGACGAGCTGACATGCGGGTCTGCCTGTTTAGTTCGTCGCGAGTTCCGCACGAGCCGGAAAGCACTTAATGTGCTTTCCGAGCGAGCCAGGACTGCCCGAGCAGCGAACTAAACAGGCAGACCGCCCAGGAGATTCCCATGATTAAAATCACCGTCCCCGCCACCAGCGCAAACCTAGGCATCGGCTACGACACCCTCGGCATGGCCGTCAGCCTCTACTCGCACTTCACCTTCGAGCGCGCCGACAAGCTCACCATCACGGGCTGCCCCGAGGAGTTCCAAAACGAGGACAACCTGGTTTACGTGAGCTTTGTCGATGCACTGGCCGCATGGGGCAAGCCGGCTTTTCCCGTTGCCATCGACATTCAAACCGATGTGCCCGTCGCTCGCGGCCTGGGTTCCAGCTCCACCTGTGTCGTCGCCGGCATCATGGCGGCCGCCGCGCTGACGGGCCACACCGTCGACCGTGCCGAGCTCGTCCGCATCGCCACCGAGGTCGAGGGGCATCCCGATAACGTCGCCCCCGCTATCCTGGGCGGCGCCGTCTGCTCCTTTACGCCGACCGATTCGCTCCCCCAGTGCCTGCGCTACGAGGTGAGCGATCGCTTGCGTTTTATTACCGTGATTCCGCCCTACGAGGTACATACGAGCGAGGCGCGCAAGGTCGTGCCGCAGGAGGTTCCACTCTCCACCGCCGTATGGCAGATGGGCCGCATCGCCGGTATGACGCGCGGTCTTGAGTCCGGCAACCTCGACCTGATTGCCGCCGCCAATGACGACCGCATTCAGGAACCCTATCGTCGCCGTCTGATTCCCGACTACAACGCCGTGCGCGACACCTGCCTTAACGGCGGTGCCAAGACCATCTGGATCAGCGGTTCGGGCTCGACCCTCATGGCTGTGACCGACGACACCATCGTGGCAAAATTCCTGCAGGTCAAGCTGCGTGAGCAGTTCCCCAAGTGTGAGACGTATATTCTGACGTGCGACACCGAGGGCGCTCAAATCGAGTACCTGTAGACATCCTCCTCATATACCTGTCCGGGACGGTCGGGATGTTCCCTCAAAATCGTCCTCGCGCATGAAGTCCCCTTGTCCTGCTCCTGCGGAGCGACGGACAAAGGGACTTCGCGCTGCGGAATGATTTTGAGGGAACATCCCGACCGTCCCTGCGCCTACCTTACTGAGGATGTCTACAGGGACCCACGCTTTGAAGGGGCGCCGGGCTGATAATTTGGCTTTTTATTGGTAGGGGCTCTTGCTAGGCTGGAGCACTTCCTAGAGGCGGGCATCGGCTGTGTGCTTGGTTTAGGCGGCGCTGGTTTCTTTGTATTCGAAAACTGGTTCTAGGAGGTCTTCGATGTTGCAGTGGAGGGCTTTTGCTATAGCTCTTACGATTGTTACCGAGGCTTCGTTGATGTTTCGCTGGCGCTGTTCGTACATTTGGATTGAGCGGAGTGATACGCCCGATTCGTATGCCAAGTCTTGTTGGGTTTTCTTAAGTCTCTTTCTTGCTAGTGCTAGCTTGGTTTGACGAGGTGTTTTCTTCGCCATATCGCAAACAAGACTCGCCACACGTTCCTCTGAGGCTTCATGCCAGGGGTAGTACAAGTTGCGCAGTGCGTCAAACGGAACGACATGCAGCAGATCTTCGAAAGACTCTCCTAGGCGCCACTGCAGGTATGCCAGCATCCAGCCCGCCCAATATTCCGGCGTCTTCTCAAATCGATAGGTGCAGTCCGGTATAGGCCCTTTTTGATAGCCCGACCTTTCGGCGATAAGCGCGAACAGCTCAACGCCCGATTTTCCCGATACGACCCATGCATTGCCACGCTCAAACTCGCGGGCAACCCCGCTCAGGCAAAAGAGCTCAGCAACTTTAGACCCTTCCGCTCCATAATCGTTCACGGCGTAGTCAAAGTAGTCGCCAAGGTTGTTCATGGCGTCCTCGAGGTAGTAGACGGGATATGTCCTACTCGGCCCACAATCCGTTAACTCTTGGATCATTTAATCAACCCTCCCTGCCATCAAACCCCATATCGATACCTTCGAATTCAAAAATATCACCCTAGTGACAGTCCGATAATGACATCACTGGGGTGATATAGATAAGCAGAAGTTGTTTGACAGTGCGAACGTGTCCTAGAGACAAGCCTCAGCAATCCGCTTCTTCAGCTCGTCGATGCCGGTGCCGGTCTGGGAGCTTGTAATGATTACGTTCTCGGCCGGGACGTTGAGCTGCTTTTTGATGGCTGCTGCCTGGCGGGCCTGTTGGGTGCGGCTGAGCTTGTCGGCCTTGGTGAGGCAGACGATAAAGTTGAACTCGTTGCCCTGCAGATAATCAATCATGTCATGGTCGAGCTTACTTGGATCGTGGCGAATGTCCACCAGCGAGACGACCAAGTTAAAGCTGCGCTCGGAGTCAAAGAAATCGCCAATGAGCTCGGCCCAACGGTCGCGCTCGGCCTTGGAACGGCGGGCGAAACCGTAACCCGGCAGGTCGACAAAGTGCACGTCGTCGGCCTCAAAGAAGTTGATATTGCTCGTCTTGCCCGGCGTGCTCGAAACCTTGACCAGGTTCTTGCGGCCAAAGAGCTTGTTCATGATGGACGACTTGCCCACGTTGGAGCGGCCCACAAAGCTCACCTCGGGACAGGTGGACTCGGGAATCTGCGAAACCTTGCCGTAGCTGGCAACGAACTTGGCAAGCTGGTAGTTAATGGAATCGGCCATGGACACTCCTTGGTCGTAGGATTTTACAATACGGGCGCGCTATTGCGCGGCGGCAATACGACGGACGATGTCAAGCGTGATGCCGCTCGCGGTGCGAGCGTACTCATCCAGATCGAACTCGCGCTCGCAAAACGCGTCATATGCCTCGTCACAATTATCGCTGATAGCGCGCAGTACCAGGCAATCGACACCATTCTTGGCCGCGATGTGCGCAATTGCCGCGCCCTCCATCTCGACGCAATCGGCATGCGTGGCCCCAATCGCAGCGTTACGCATGGCGTCACCCGTAACAAAGCGGTCACCCGTGGCGATAGTGCCACACAGGAACTGCTTGGGGTCCTTCTCCGCAGAATTCTCATCCGCCGAGGCATCCACAAATCCATGCTCGGCAAGCACGGCGGCGGCAACATCAGCCAACGCCGGCGTCGAGACAAACTCCTCGAGTCCCGGCGCCGACTCGGCGATGAGCGCCGTATCGGTATCCAGATAGCGCAGGCACTTGCCTATAACCACGTCGTTAATATGGAGCTTAGGGTTTAGGCCACCCGCAATGCCCGAAAACACAACGGCCTGCGGGGCATATTTGCTGATGAGATGCTGCGTTGCCGCCGCGGCGTTTACGGTTCCCATGCCAGCGGTTGTAGCAACAACGGACAGACCGTCGAGCTCGCCGCTCACAACGGTCAAGCCCGCCTCTTGTGCCACACGAGCGCCGTTCAGTTCTTCTTTAATCTGCGCAACCTCTTTTTCGAGCGCACCGATGATTGCGATGGTTGCCATGTCATTCCCCAAACCTGTGAAAACTGCTTATCCACGGTATGGTACCAGCATTTTGACTCAACCGCGCGATACGAAGCCGTTAGACCAGCGCAGCGCGGGTAACGTAGAGGAGCAAAATGACTTGCTAGCCGATGGCGTTTTTGAGTTCCGCGCGGCGCTTTTTCATGCCCGTCATGACGGCGTTGCGCAGCTCGGGCATGCGCGCGGTATCCATCTGGGGCACGCCCTCGAGCTTATAGGGAATGCCCAGTTGCTCGTACTTGACGACGCCCATCGTATGATACGGCAGCATTTCCAAGCCCACCACGTTGTGCCATGGAGCGATCAGGCGACCGAGTGCCTCGCACTCCTCCACCGTGTCGGTAATGCCCGGCACCACCACGTGACGGATAACGACCTTGATCCTGCGACGCGCCAGCTCATCGCCAAACGCCAGGATACGCGCAGGATCGCATCCGGTCAGCTTTTTATGCTCAACCGGATCGGCATGCTTAATGTCGAGCAGCACCATGTCGGTCTCGTTGAGAACAGCATCGAACTTCTCGGGGTGGTTGGGGTCAAACGCATATCCGCAGCTGTCAAGGCAGGTATGCACGCGGCCATCGGGGTTGTTGTGCATTGTACGGAACAGGTCGGCCAAAAACTCGGGCTGCAGGAGCGGCTCGCCACCCGAAACCGTAATGCCACCGCTGCGGTAAAACTCATGGTTGCTCTGGAACTCGTCCATCAGGTGCTCGACGGTCACCATGGTGCCGCCGTTAACCGACCAGGTATCGGGATTGTGGCAATACGCACAGCGCATGGGACAGCCTTGGACAAACACTACGAAGCGGATGCCGGGACCGTCAACCGTACCCATCGTCTCAATCGAATGTACGCGGCCTAGGGCAAACGCGGAGTCCTCGGGACGAGCGTCCACACCCTCGAGCGTCATCTCAGCCATTCCCGCTACCTTGCCTCTCTTTGGTTTTAGCTACATAAATGCCAGAGACATTCTAGCCCATACGCATGATGGCAAAACGGTTTAGGTGTCAATTAGGTCGTCCTATTTTACTTCACGCAAAAGCGGCGGGAAGGTTGTCACAACCCGCCCGCCGCCGAGGCAATAGAAATCGATAGACGCCAGGCCTTACGCCTTAAGCGTGAGCACCGCGCCGAAAGCAGTCGGGCCGCAATGGCTCGAGATGACACCGCCAACCTGAGTCCAGGTAATATCCTTAAAGCCCAGGTCATGCGCATAGACCTCCATGTCGTCGCGCAGCTCCTGGGAAAGGCCCACCGAATACGCCAGGCCAATGTGCGAGTAGTCGATCTCGCCCTTGGCAACCATGTGGTCAATAAAGGCGCGGGCGCACTTGAGCATAGAGCCGCGGAACTTCTTAGTCGCCACGAACTTGCCGCCCGTCACCTCAATGCAGGGCTTAATCTTGAGCAGATGGGCGCCCAGGAACGCGACGTTGGACAAGCGACCGCCCGCCTTAAGGAAGGCAAGGTCCGTAGGAACAAAGCCCAGAAGCACGCTGTCCATGACGGAGTTCGTAAATGCAAAGATCTCGTCGACGGTGGCATCGGGGTGAGCCTCGATGTATTTGGCGGTCTCGACGACAACGAGCGACTGGCCCACCGAGACAAAGCGCGTGTCCATGGAGAACACGTAGTCGCGCCCCTGGGCCGCAATCTTTGAGGACTGATGTGAGCAGGTCGTGGCCTCGGAATACGCGAGATGCAGAATAGTCGCGTCGGGCTGCTCGGCGTGAATGCGGTCGTACACGCGGGAGAAATCTGCCGGTGCGCAGCCACTGGTCTTGGGCATCACGCCAAACTCGTTGCAGCGCGAATAAATCTCGAGCGGATCGATCGAGCCGTCCTCGACGGTCTCGTCACCAATCGTGACATGCATGGGCACACGCACGATGCCGTAGCGTTCGCAGAGCTCTGGCGTCACATCCGAACCAGATTCAACCACGATTACGTACTTGCCCATTCTTATCACGACCCATCTCGACGTTGGCTTTTTAATATGCGACGCTCGTCCACCGTCCTGCTGCAGAACGGCCTCCAAGCGCCAAAGAGACGCCGTCCCTTGCACACAACAAAGGACAGCGTCTCCCTGGAAAACTCCGTGCTTATCTAGGATTCTACACGGTTTACAACAATGTGTTACTTACTCCGCAAACGGTCGCTATACGCGATAAACGGTAGTTCGCTGCGGCAACTGCGACACATTCCGCCCAGCAAGTCTAATCGTGCTCCACGCACGGTTAACGCGCAAGACGGTACAAATCCATCGATGCCGCACCCTCGGCGCGCAGCTCCATCGCCGGTACCGCCGGCGAATAGGTACGGCTCGTAAGTGCCGCCTCGCCGCCGTTGACAAAAATCTCGACCATCGTAGTGTCCGAAAGCACGCGCAGGTCGCGGAGCTCGCTGAGCTCAATCGACCTCCGGTCACGCCCATAGCCTTCGTCACCCATGTCGAGGGTAAGCGTCCCGTCCGCATAGCGCACAAAGACACCCTTACGAATCTCGAGCTCGACCATCTTGGCGTCCTCGCAGGAAACCACGACATCAAACAGGCGCCCAGGCTCCTCGACGGTCTCTCCGCCTACAGCACGAACGCAGCCGCCGCGCATCCTCTCAATCTCGTGCGCCGGCTGCTGGCAGAGCTTACCGCTACGCATGCTCAGCTCTCTCGGCACCGTCAACGCGCACTGCCATCCGCGTGCCACCGTCGGGCTTTCTGCCATCGTATCGGGGCAACCCGACCATCCGATCATCAAGCGTCGACCTGCCGCATCCTCAAAGGACTGCGGGGCATAGAAATCAAAACCGGCATCAACCATCGGAGGCATGCCCTGCCCGGCGATCTTAAAGCTCGGCGCCTCCCAATCGGCCTCGATGGAAAACCACACGCACTGGTGCGGATTGCGGTAACGCCAGCCATCGGCGGGCACGCCCTGCGGACAGCAAACGAGAATAAGCTCGCCATCGAGCTCAAACAGATCAGGACACTCCCACATAAAGCCAAACTTCTCGCCCAGCTCAATGCGCGTCGCATAGCCCCAGTCCTCTAGATCACGCGAGGTATAGACAAGCACGCACCCGCGATCGTCTTTCGTACGAGCGCCGAGAACCATGTAGTAGATACCGTCGTGTTCAAGGATCTTGGGGTCGCGCACGTGCGTACCGATATCGTCGGGGTAATCGACCGGCCCAACAGCTATGCGCTTCTCGCCCAATTCGTCGGGATTCTCGGCAACCATATGAATCTGGTTTTGCTCACGGCCCGTCAACACGTAGTCGTAATCATCGCGGTCAAAATGCTTAACGTTGCCGGTATAGAAGTAGTGAATCTTGCCATCACGTACAAAGGCAGAACCAGAATACGCTCCACTCGAATCCAAATCGGAATCGGGGAACAGCACGGGGCCGTGATTCTCGTATGTCACAAAATCCTTTGTCGTCAGATGGTTCCAAAGCACTGGACCACCATGCGCAGCATCGAACGGATCGTATTGATGATAGATGTGATACGTATCACCGATCTGCACCAATCCGTTGGGGTCGTTGAGCCAGCCAAGCTCAGGCTCCACATGGAACAGGAGCCTATCGGGGTCGGACGCGATGCGACCCGCCGTCTCATCCTGTCCGGCACGCCACTGCTCATAGTCCGCGCGTGTCACCTTATTTTTTTGATTAAACATCGCCGTTGACTTTCTCGTCTATGGGGAAGGACGCTCGACTCACACGAGTCGAACGCCCTTCCCCAAATGGACTTATCCTCAGATTACGCTGAACGGCTCAACTAGAAGCTGACATCGAAGCCTGCGCCAGCGCCCTCTTCATCGGTGGTCGGAACGCCCTTTGCCTTGTTGTAGGCAAAGATCAAGACGATCGGCACGATAAAGGCGATGAGATTGCCAGCCACATACCAAACGAGGGTCTCGGGCGTGACGATGAGCAGGCCAAGCACGCCGGTCAGACCCTGACCGATAGCGCGCACCTCAAAGAGCTTGACGAAGGCACCGCCGCAGCCTGCACCGATGCATGCGCAGATGAACGGAATGATCGAGTAGCGCATGTTTGCAGCGAAGATAGCGGGCTCGGAGATTCCGACCAGCGTCGGGATAAAGGACGACATGCAGATGTTGCGCTCTTTGGAATGCTTCTTATGAATGAGGTACATGCCGATGGCGCCGCCACCCTGGGCGATGATGGAAACCGACCAGATGGCCTGGATGTAGTTGAAGCCAGTCGTGGCAACGAGGTTTGCCTCGATACCCTGGATGAACTGATGCGTACCGGTAACGACAAGCGGCTGCAGGAACGCGGCGAAGACAAAGGCACCAAAGACGCCCATCCTGTTGTACAGGATATCGATTACGCCGGCGAGGACGTCGCCGATTAGGTTGCCGAGCGGGCCGAACACGGTGAACAGGGCGACGTTAGCAAGAATCAGGGTAACTGTCGGGACAAAGACGAACGAAACGACCTCGGGGATGTACTTCTGGGCAATCTTCTCGACCTTGGCCATAAACCAGGCAGTCAGGATTGCAGGGAACACGCCGCCCTGGAAAGCAACCATGGGAATGGAGAGCGGACCGAAGTTCCAGTACTCAGCACCGTCGGGTCCATAACGAACGTGTTGCGGTTCATAAGGCTCGGGTGAACCATGACGATACCGACGAGGATGCCCAGAATCGGGTTACCGCCAAAACGCTTCACCGCGCTGTACATAACCAGGACAGGCAGGTAGTCAAACGTGGTGGCGATAATGGCAAAGAAGCTTGCGAGGTTCTTGAGGAACTCGCTGTGGTCGGCAAGGCTGCCCTCCATGCCGAAGAGGCCGTTGGCAACGATCAGCGACTTAAGGCCGATGATGATAGCAGCGCCAACGAAAGCGGGAATGATGGGGATAAAGATGTCCGAGAATACCTTGAGGACCGAGAAGAACTTGCCCTTCTTGTCCGCCTCGGCGCCCTTGACCTCGGAAGCGCTGATCTCCTTAACGCCCGTCAGAGCCATAAACTCATCGTAGACCTTGTTGACGGTACCGGTACCGAAGATGATCATGAGCTGGCCGCTGTTGTACAGCACGCCCTTGACGCCATCGATGTTCTCGAGCTCGGCCTTGTTGTACTTGCTCGTATCCTTGAGCACCAGACGCAGACGCGTAACGCAATGCGTGGCGCCCTCGATGTTCTCCAGACCGCCGACGTTATCGACGACTTGCTGAGACACTACTTTGTAGTCCATGTTCCTCTCCATTCCTTTACGAAATCATAAGACGTTTTGATGCCATTACAGAGACGCGATCGTTGCATTTGCGCACTTAAGCGTACCGTCGGTGACCGTCAGCGCCACACCCTGGCCCTGCTTATTGCAGAATCGAGCGTTAAGCGCAACATCATCGACAAAGATGGTCGCGATATCGTCGTCAACGACCAGGCACACATGATGAGTGCCCTCGCCCTTAAAGAACAACGGACGCTCGAGGCCCATGTTGTTGACCTGGAACCACGGATACTGGGGGGCCGCCGTAAACTCGAGCTTGCCCTCACGCAGGTTGGCGCGGAACTCATAGGCAAGACCGGACTCGGCGTCCTCGGCAAGCTTCACCGAGAAGCCGGCAGCGTCACCGGCGAGCTCGATGTCGGCATCGAGCATATAGGTGGAACCGGCATCCGCGGCGAGCACCTGCTCGACCTTGCCCGACTCGCAGGAGAGCTCAAAGGCCTCGACTGCCTTAGCCTCGCCAAAGGCGCCAAGCATGCTGTCAGGAAGCTTGGTGCCGAGCGTTCCGTCGGCACGCTGAACGATCTCGAGGGGCATAAAGGTGCCACCCCACAGGTAAGAGCTGGGGTCACCGCCCTCGTCACGCGTAGGAACCCAACCAAAGAGAACGCGGCGCTCGCCGTCAAATGCGGTACGCGCGGCATAGTACGCGCGGCCATCGAAGGAATCGTCCGCAGGAGTGACCCAAGGACCGTTGATAGAGCGAGACATGCGGTAACGGGTCTTGTTGCCATCACTGTACTCGGAGAACACCAGATACCACCAGTCGCCCATCTTAAAGAGATCAGGCATCTCGAACATGGTGTACAGGCCCGGATTCCACCAGTCGCCCTGGAACTCCCAGGTATCCAGGTCCTTGGAGGTGAACTTGACCAGACGACCGGTCATCAGACGCTTGTCCTCGCCCACACGCGTGCCGAGGATGAGCATGTACTCTTCGTTCTCCTCATCCCAAAGCACAAAGGGATCGCGCCAGTTGCGGTCATCGTAACCCTCCTGGGGCGGAAGCAGCGTCTCGGCGATGTTCTTCTCCCACTTGACGGCGTCGTCACTCGTTGCGTGAAGAAGAACCTGCTTCATCAAGCGTGCCTTGACCTTATCGCGATTGCAACCAGTGTAGAGCGCATGGTACTTGTCGCCCACCTTAAACACCGTGCCGGCATAAACATACTGGTCGACTTCCTCGTCGCCGCCACGCTCAAGGCTCTCGCCAAAGTCTTTGTAATTGACGAAGTCCTTGGTTGTCGCGAGTGCCCAGCCAAACGGCTCTCCGAAAGGTCCGGGGTTACGCGTGTCACGCTGGTGATAGAGATAGAACGTGCCGTCCTCGCCGTACGGCATGATGTCGCCTACCCAAATTCCCTCAGGCTGGTAATACACCTTGTGCATCCGAGACTTCCTTTCTCACGAGATACTAACTCGGTACAACTGCAAGATATGTCAATCGTTTTCATATGTCAAACGTTTTCACACCAATACGTCTTTTCGCAGTTCCAGTCGTCGGCAAACGGTTGACATATGCCGGCGAACGGTCATCAGAGGTGTTTGAGGAATTCTTTTGGCACGGGATGAACTACGCGGTTTTACCCTCAATGAGTTCAACGGGGAGCTTGATATTCGATTCGGGCTTTTCGCCGTTAATAAGAGCAATGATGGATTGCGCCGCGAGCTCTCCGATGCGATCGATATCTTGGCGTACGGTTGTTAAGTCAGGCATAAACGTCATAGTGCGGCGGGCACCATCCGCGCCCACGACCTTAATATCGTCCGGAGCGCTCAAGCCGCGCTGCTTCATAACGTTGAGGCAGATAGCCGCCATCGTGTCGTCTCCCGCAAAGATACCGTCAATATCGGGGTTCTCATCGAGGATCTTCGCAACGACCGCACTCTTTTCGTCGTCGGGCTTAACGAACTCGACCTCACGGACAAGCACGGGCAAACCGGCCTGCTCAACAACATCGAGGTAGGCATCGGTACGCTTATTGGCAGGCATGCGCATGCGGCTATTGCTGCGCAGGCACAGGATGCGTGAACATCCGTCATCGATCAGGCGACGCGTGGCAAGTTCGCCGATACTATAGCTGTCGCTCGCAATCTGAACAGAGGCCTCGCCAAGGTCGCAGTCGATACCAACCAGACTCAAGCCCATCTCGGCATACGCCTCGGCACCGATATTAAGCGAGTTGACAATGACGCCATCAACCATATTGCGCCGAAGCATATCGATATAAGAACGCTCAAGATCAGGTCGATTGGCACTATTGCACAGCAGCATCTTAAAACCGTTTTCCGCTAACGTGCGCTCGACCGCCTGCACAACCTGAGCATGGAACGGGCTGCTCACAAAGGGAACAATCATGCCGATAAGGTTCAGGCGGCCATTGAGCATGGCACGGGCGATATCGTTGGGCGTGTAATTGATGCGCTCCATCGCCGCATGGACTTTATCGCGGGTTTCCTGGCTAATGTAGCCGCGATTATTAAGCACGCGAGATACCGTAGTAGGCGAAACCCCCGCCACCGCTGCAACTTCCTTGATGCCAGGCTTAGCCGTATCCTTAGAACGAGCACTCTCGCGAGCCATAGCACCCTCCCCCATCAACATGTCATACGTTTACATACGAACAAAGCATACCCCAACAACAGCGGGAAGACGGTAACAGCACAAGTAAGTAAACGACTCATCCAAATAATTAGGAGAGTTCCGCCTAAAGGGTGACTCCAAAGGACCCCACATGGCCGGTTTTGGGTTATTTTCCAAAACATCCCGCAGGACGCAAAGAGGCTCCGCCGCGCAACGCGCGCAGCGGAGCCTCTTTGCATGTCCGAGGACGTTTTGGAAAATAACCCAAAACCGGCCCCAGTAATCCTACAGGAGTTAAACCCCTTTAGAACTTGTCGTGGAAGGTACGCGAAATGACCTCGTCCTGCTGCTCCTTGGTGAGCGTGTGGAAGTTCACGGCATAGCCGGAAACGCGGATGGTCAGCTGCGGGTACTTCTCGGGGTGAGCCTGAGCGTCGAGCAGCGTCTCACGGTTGAAGACGTTGATGTTCAGGTGGTGGCCACCCTTCTCGGCGTAAGCGTCGAGCATGTGGACCAGGTTATCGGCCTGAGTCTCGGAAACTTCAGAAACCTTCATAATGTGTCTCCTTCGATTGATAGGCGCCGGCCGAAACCGGCGCGCTAATCAGTAATCGTTATTGTTAGTATAGCACTAACAATAGTTACTCGCCCAGCTGATCAAGGTCGATATCGCCAAAGAACACCTGGTCCTCCTTGCCGAGCGCGCTCGGGATGATGGAGAAGGTGTTGGAGATGCCGTCCTGAGCATCGCGGAACGGGAGCTTGGAAACCGAAGACAGC
Source organism: uncultured Collinsella sp. (assembly GCA_900540995.1). Classification (GTDB taxonomy): domain Bacteria; phylum Actinomycetota; class Coriobacteriia; order Coriobacteriales; family Coriobacteriaceae; genus Collinsella. The sequence goes on from UQHO01000009.1 coordinate 34,162, forward strand.
GAAGCGATGGCACCGTGGCTATCGCGCTTGTGCATGGGGTTAGCACCCGGGGCGAACGGCTGACCAGCCTTGCGGCCGTCAGGCGTAGAACCGGTCTTCTTACCGTACACGACGTTGGAGGTAATAGTCAGAACCGAGGTCGTGGGCACGGAGTTGCGGTAGGTGTCGTTCATGCGGATGTACTCCATGAACTGGTGCACAACGTCGTGAGCGATCTGGTCGACGCGGTCGTCGTCGTTGCCGTACTTGGGGAACTCGCCCTCGGTCTCGAAGTCGACGATGATGCCGTTCTCGTCACGGACGGGGTGGACCTTGGCGTACTTGATGGCGGACAGGGAGTCAGCCACGACGGAAAGGCCAGCGATGCCCGTAGCGAACCAGCGGTGCACGTGCTTGTCGTGCAGAGCCATCTGGATGCGCTCGTAGCAATACTTGTCGTGCATGTAGTGAATGATGTTCAGCGAGTTGACGTACACGCCAGCGAGCCACTTCATCATGTCGTTGTACTTGGCCACAACGTCGTCGTAATCGAGCGTATCGCCCTCGACGGCGCGATACTTGGGGCCGACCTGCTTCTTGGAGACCTCGTCAACACCGCCGTTGAGTGCGTAGAGCAGGCACTTGGCCAGGTTGGCGCGAGCGCCGAAGAACTGCATCTCCTTGCCGATGCGCATGGAGGACACGCAGCAGGCGATGCCGTAGTCGTCGCCATGGTAAACGCGCATGAGGTCGTCGTTCTCGTACTGGATCGAGGAGCTGGCGACAGAAGTCTTGGCGCAGAACTTCTTGAAGTTCTCGGGCAGACGGGTCGACCACAGAACGGTCATGTTGGGCTCGGGGCTGGTGCCCATGTTCTCGAGCGTGTGCAGGTAGCGGTAGCTCATCTTGGTAACGAGCGTACGGCCGTCGACACCCATGCCGCCGATGGACTCGGTGACCCACTGCGGGTCGCCGGTGAACAGGGCCTGGTACTCGGGGGTACGGGCAAACTTGACCATGCGGAGCTTCATGATGAAGTGATCCACGAACTCCTGGATCTGCTCCTCGCTGAAGGTACCGTTGGCAAGGTCGCGCTCAGCGTAGATGTCGATGAACGTAGAGGTACGGCCGATGGACATAGCGGCGCCGTTCTGCTCCTTGACGGCAGCGAGGTAGGCGAAGTACATCCACTGGATGGCCTCCTGCGTGTTGGTAGCAGGGTTGGAAATATCGAAACCATAGGTCTCGGCCATCATCTTGAGCTCACCGAGGGCGCGGATCTGCTCCTGCAGCTCCTCACGATCGCGGATGTTGTCGGCGGTCATGACCGTCGGGGTGGAAGCCTTCTGGGCCTCCTTGTCCTTGATCAGGTAGTCGACGCCGTACAGGGCAACACGACGGTAGTCGCCGATGATGCGGCCGCGGCCATAGCCATCGGGCAGACCGGTGATGATGTGAGCCGAGCGGCAAGCACGCATCTCGGGGGTGTAGACATCGAAGACGCCAGCGTTATGGGTCTTGCGCTCGAAGGTGTAGCGCTCGACAACGTTCTCGTCGACCTTATAGCCGTGCTGGCTGGCAGCCTGGCAAGCGATGCGAATACCACCGTTGACGTGCAGCGCGCGCTTGAGCGGCTTGTCAGTCTGGAGGCCAACGATGGTCTCCTTATCGCGGTGGGCGTTATCGATGTAGCCAGCGGGGTGGCTCACGATACCCGTGACGGTCTTGGTGTCCATATCGAGGACGCCGCCCTGCTCGCGCTCCTTGAGCAGCAGGTCGAGAACCTCGCCCCACAGCTCCTTGGTACGCTCGGTCGGACCGGCGAGGAACGACTCGTCGCCCTCGTAGGGGGTGTAGTTCTTCTGGATGAAGTCTCGGACGTCAACCTCTCCCGTCCAGATGCCTTCCTTGAAGCCTTCCCATGCCTCCTGCATTGTGTAACCACGCTCCTAGTTACGTGTAATGCGGCGCTCTCTCACACCGCTGCTTATTGAATTCTTGAATTATCGGCTTGCACTACCGGCTTCTTCCGCTCTTCGCCACACGTTGGTACAGGGAAAAACGTTTGTCCACCTTGGAGCTGCAACCCAAAACCCAAGATTTCACCCGTTTGAGAAGGATAACATAGCCACCCCCTTCATCATGGCTGTTATATGTTTCTTTTTTTATACCATTAGGGCGTTTTTAACAAATCCGCAGGAAATGCGAGCGCGAGCAACTACCGTTCACCGATTTGTTTGGTATTTTTCCTTGCCTTTGTACGACGTTCACTCTAGCTGTTATGCCAGCTTTATCAGGGTAAAGTGTCCCAGAGACTCTACAGAAACTGCAGGGCGGCCACGGGATTTTCCCGTGGCCGCCCTGTGGCGTGGCTAGTTATTTAGCTTTGATTGCCGCTTGGCATTAGGCGGCTGCGGCGGCCTTGTCGGTCGTTGCCTTGCTGTGGCCCTGGCCCTCAAAATGCTTGTGGCACCAGCTGGTGACCAGCGGGGTCAAAATGGCCGTCACGATAGCGCAGGCAGCAACCTGCGCCGTAGCCGTCGCGAGCACCGCACCGCCGTACATGGCCTCGTTGACGCTTGCCATGGCAGCAGGCGTGGCCACATTGGCTCCGGCGCAGCTCGAAATGGCCGCACCTGCGACACCCGTACCACCCGTGAGCTTATCGACCGCGATGACGGGAATTGCAAAGACTACCGAGCAAATCACGCCGAGCAGAATACCGGGAAGACCGCCATTAATGAGCTGGCCAAAGGTCATGGTCGAACCCATAGCAAAGAAGACGAGCACGATGATGGCGGAAAGTGCCGGTGCCATCATCTTCTTAAAGCTGGGGAACAGGTTGCCCAGGATAATGCCGACGACGATCGGCAGGATGGCACCCACGAGCGACCAGCCGATCGGAGCCTGACCGGCGGCGCCAAGGACAATCATCGTGACCGGAGGGCCGACAACCAGCGTGGTAATGGCGACGGCGCCACGCTCGGCCTCGTTGCCCATGGTGCCCATCAGTCCAGCGTACATAGCGTTGTTGGCACCCGTGCAAGCGGCCAGCATCACCATGGCCGAGATACCAAACAGGTTGTCGTTGAACACATAAAGGATGAGCAGCGAAACGGCAACGACAACGATCTGCTTGACGGCGATGATGATGGCACCGCGGGCAGCGGCGGCAGGAGCGCTCTTAAACGAAATCGTCGTACCGACGATGAGCAAAAAAGCGCCAACAAGCGGGCCTGCGCCCTGCTGGGTCATGCCGAGCGTAAAGCTGCCGAGCGTTTTGAACAGGTCGGGGAACAGCGTGTTGAGCAGGCAACCCAACAGAAGCGGCACCAAAATATTGGCACCCGGGATGGAGGACATCTTAAAGAACGGCTCCTTTGCCGCCGGTGCCTCCACCGCAGTCGATTCACTCATATATATATCTCCTTTGGATGCATGCGAATCGTAGCCGCATGCGCCTATGTCAGAAAGAAGGCGGCAACCCCGAGTCGCCAGGGTCGCCGCCAAACGATCACCGCGGGGTATTACCCGTCCAGGACGATGCCACCGTCGCAGTCACCGATCTCGCCGTTCACGAAGCTGGCGAGGTCGGAAGCGAAGAACAGCACCATCTGCGCAGGCTCGCTGGCCTGGGCGGCGCGGCCCAGAGGAATACCGTTGATGATGCGCTGAGAGTTCTCGTCAGAGAGAATCGAGGTCATATCGGTAAGGGTGAGCGACGGGCACACGGCGTTGCAGCGGACGCCAAACTTGCCGCCTTCCTTGGCGACTGCCTTGGTTAGACCGTTAACACCGGCCTTGGAGCTCGCGTAAGCCGCGGTGCCGAGCAGGCCGCCGCCGATCTTGCCCGCAACGGAACTCACGTTGACGATAGTGCCGGCGTGGGCCGCCTTAAAGTGCGGGTACACAGCGTTCATCATGGTAAAGGTACCGTTGAGGTTGATGTCGATGGTGCGACGCCACTCGGTGTCATCGATCTCGTCGAACTTCTTGGTGCTGATGACGCCAGCGCAGTTGATCAGGATGTTGGTTTGCGGCAGGTCCGTAAAAATCTGCTCGACGGTCTCGCGCGCCTTGGGCGCATCGGCGACATCGAGCTGATAGAACTTGTTGCCCTCGCCAAGCTCGGCCACAGCGGCCTCGCCCTTAGCAGCGTTCCTTGCGATGAGCGCGACATGTCCGCCGCCCGCGACGATGCCCTTGGCGATCTCGAGGCCAATGCCCTGAGTGCCGCCCGTGACAATCGCGGTCTTGCCCGTGAAGTCAAATGCCATGACTCCATCCCCCTTTATGTAAGGTGTCTCCTTGCGGGAAGTTGGAGCATCGCACGTGGCGATTTCATGAGTCCCAGTCGTCATGGTGGTGACAACCCCTAGCCTAACCGCGTGCATGATAATTCTTTGAAACGCTTCAGCAATTGAATGATTTTAAGTCTTTATGCGCTCTTTATATTGCCTAGCGGCCAAGTAGATTTTTGGGACATGCCTAGAAATCTACCGAATGGGATGGCTGAGCGGGGGTATCATCTTTCACCGAAAATAGTTTCTAGTGTTAGGGGTTTTCGGTGGAAGATACCGATTTCCATGAGCTTGGACGTCAGCTCTTTACCGAGTTTGGCAGCATGCACCAGCGCGTTTCGCGCTTTGCCGACCAGGCCCTGGGTGGCGAGATGGCCGTCATGCGCGCCCTCATGCGCGCCGGCGGTTCGCTCACGCCGAGCGAACTTGCCGATCGTGCCTGGGTCTCGAGCGCCCGTATCGCCAATATCCTGCGCGCTCTCGAAGCCAAGGGCTGGGTCGAGCGCGAGCACTCAAAGACCGACCGTCGTCGCGTACACGTCACGGTGACCGACAAGGGATTCCAGGTCATCGAAATCAAACGTCGGGAATTCGAGGACCGCACCGCGGCCTTCCTCGAGCAGCTCGGCGAAACAGATACCCAAGAGATGGTGCGCCTTCTAAGACGTGCCAACGAAATTATCGACCGCAATCAAGAAAGGAGAGATGCCGAGTGAGGATTCTCAGACTCTTTAAAAAGCATATCCTGGCACTGTTCGCAGCTATCGTACTTATCGTAATCAGCTGCAACGCCGATCTGGCGCTGCCTACCTATATGAGCGACATCGTCGACGTGGGCGTGCAGCAAGGTGGCATCGCCTCGCCCGTGCCCGACACCATCCGCACCGAATCGCTCGACGACCTCGAACTCTTTATGAGCGCCAAGGACGCCAAGGCTGTGGAGGCCGTGTTTAGCAAGGCAGACAATAACGGCATTCGAACGTACAGGGGCACCGAGGAGGAGCGCGCCGACGGCGGCAAGATTGCCGACATCATGAGCCTGCCCGAGACCGTCGTGCTCGCCTTCAACCAGGGCATCGACGCCGACTCCATGGGCGACATGGCCGGCACGTCCAGCGAGAAAGACAGCAACGCTGCCCAGGCCATGCCCACCCCCGAGCAGATGGCGGCGATGACGCCCGAGCAGCTCGCCGAGATGCAGCAGAAGGCCGCAGCGGCGCAGAACATGCAAAAGCAGATTGATGCCGACGGCGGCAAGATTACCATGAAGAGCCTGCGTCTAGGCGTTGAAGGCGGCCTAATCAACCAAGGCAAGCTCGTCGAGGGTGCCAACGATATGGCAGACAAAATGGGCTCCATGTCGGGCTCCATCGTCACCCAGCGTGCCGTGACCTACGTGCAAGAAGAGTACAAGGCGCAGGGCATCGACCCCGCCGATGTGCAGAACGCCTACCTGGGCCGCATGGCGACCACGATGTTTGGCCTGTGCCTGGTGTCGCTCGTCGCCACCATCCTGACCGGTGCCGTGGCCTCGCGTACCGCCTGCTCCATCGCCCGCGACCTGCGCCGCGAGACCTTCAACAAGGTTATGCACTTCTCGCCGGCCGAGGTGGGCAAGTTTAGCCAAGCCTCGCTCATCACCCGCTGCACCAACGACATTCAGCAGATCCAGATGGCCGCAACCCTGTTTATCCGCATGTGTCTACTGGCGCCCGTCATGGGCATCGTCGCCGTCATGCGCGTCCTGGCCAACCATACCGGCCTGGAGTGGACCATCGCCGTGGCCATCATCGCCGTCTCGGCCGTCGTCGGCGTGCTTATGGGCCTCACCATGCCCAAGTTCAAGAAGATGCAGAGCTTTGTGGACCGTCTGAACCTTACCGCCCGCGAGCTGCTCGACGGTCTTATGCCCATCCGCTCGTTCAACCGCGAGGAGCATGAGCTCGAGCGTTTTGACAAGGCTTCGCTCGACCTGATGACCACGCAGCTCTACACCAACCGAGCCATGAGCTTTATGATGCCGCTCATGATGCTCGTCATGAACTGCATCACCGTGCTTATCGTCTGGTTTGGTGCGCAGGGCGTCTCGGACGGCGTGATGCAGGTCGGCAACATGATGGCGTTTATCTCCTACACCATGCAGATCGTCATGGCGTTTATGATCCTCACCATGGTTTCGGTTATCCTGCCCCGTGCCGAGGTCGCCGCCGAGCGCGTGGAAGAGGTCATCACCTGCCCCACGAGCATCAACGACCCCGCCTCGCCCAAACTGCCTGCTGCCAGCGCGCCGCGCGGTGAGCTCACCTTCCGCGACGTGAGCTTCCAGTATCCCGATGCCCGCGCCGATGTCATCAGCGGCGTGAACTTCACCACGCATGCCGGCCAGATGCTCGGCATCATCGGCTCCACGGGCTCGGGCAAGTCCACGCTCGTACAGCTCATTCCGCGCCTGTACGACGTCACGGGCGGCAGCATTTCGCTCGACGGCATCGACGTACGCGACATGACCCTTTCCGAGCTGCGCCGCCGCATTGGTTACATCCCGCAGCAGGGGCGTCTGTTCTCGGGCACCGTGGAGAGCAACCTTAAGTTTGCCGGCGACATGGTAAGCGACGAGAACATGCACGAGGCCGCGCGCATCGCACAGGCTGAGGACTTTATCGCCGGGCGTGAGGGCGGTTACGACTCCCCCATCAGCCAGGGCGGCTCCAATGTCTCGGGCGGTCAGCGCCAGCGCCTGGCCATCGCCCGCGCGTTGGCCAAAAAGCCCGAGGTCGTGGTGTTCGATGACTCGTTTAGCGCTCTCGACTACAAGACCGACGCTCGCCTGCGCGAGGAGCTGGCCAAAAACGTTACCGACGCCGCGCTCGTGGTCGTGGCCCAGCGCATTGCGACCATCATGCACGCCGACCAGATCATCGTGCTCGACGACGGTCACGTGGTGGGCACCGGCACGCACGAGGAGCTGCTGCACAGCTGCCCGGCGTACCTGGAAATCGCACAGTCGCAGCTTTCCGCCGAGGAGCTGGGGCTCACCCAAGAAGAAATTGCAGCCGTTATGGAAGGAGGCGAGCACTAATGGCAGACGAGACCAAGACTCAGATTCCCAAGCCCACCCGCCGGCGCGGTCCTATGGGCCGTATGGGTGGCATGGGCCGCGGCGAAAAGGCCAAGGACTTTAAGGGCACCATGCAGCAGTTGCTCGGCTATATCGGTCAGCACAAGGTTGCCGTGTTTGCCGCCGTCGCCTTTGCCGTGTGCTCGGTCGTCTTTAACATTGTGGGGCCCAAGGTGCTCGGCCAGGTTACGACCAAGCTGTTCGAGGGCCTGGTCGCCAAGGTCAACGGCACCGGCGATGTCGACTTTGGCTGGATTGCCAAGACGCTCGGCTTTTTGCTCTGCCTGTATCTGGCAAGCTCTGTTTGCAGCCTCATCCAGGGTTGGCTCATGACCGGCGTCACGCAAAAGATTTGTTACCGTATGCGCAAGGAAATCGCCGCCAAAATTGCCGTCGTGCCGATGAGCTACTTCAACGGCCACAGCAAGGGCGACGTGCTCAGCCGCATCACCAACGACGTCGATACGCTCGGCCAGTCGCTCAACCAGAGCGTGACGCAGCTTATCACGTCGGTGACGCAGATTATCGGCGTGCTCGTCATGATGCTGTCGATTAGTCTGCCGCTTACCGGCGTCACCGTGCTCACGCTGCCGGCCGCCGCGATTATCCTGACCGTGATGATCCACTTCTCGCAGCCGTACTTCCGCGAGCAGCAGCAAGTCCTGGGCGCCGTCAACGGCATTATCGAGGAGGACTTTGCCGGCCAGAATGTCATTCAGGTGTTCGACCGCGCCGAGGCCTCAATCGAGGAGTTCGACCGTCAAAACGACCGCCTCTTTATTAGTGGCTGGCGCTCGCAGTTCCTGTCGGGCCTGATGATGCCGCTTATGAGCTTGGTGGGCAACATGGGCTACGTGGGCGTCGTCGTGGTGGGCGCACAGCTCGCGCTGACCGGCAATGCCACGCCCGGCGACATCCAGAGCTTTATCCAGTACGTTCGCAACTTTACGCAACCCGTGCAGCAGCTGGGCAACGTAAGCAACACGATGCAGTCGATGGCCGCTGCCACCGAGCGTGTCTTTGAGTTCCTGGCCGCGCCCGAGGAGGAGCAGAAAGCCGACGCACAGATTCCCGAAAAGCGCCCCGGCCACGTGGAGTTTGACCATGTCAAGTTTGGCTACACGCCCGACAAGACCATCATCCACGACTTTAGCTGCGAGGCACAGCCCGGCCAGACCATCGCCATCGTCGGCCCCACCGGCGCCGGCAAGACCACGCTCATTAAGCTGCTGCAGCGCTTTTACGACGTGGACGGCGGCTCGCTGCGTGTCGAGGGCGTCGACGTGCGCGATTGGGACCGCGCAGCACTGCGCGGCGAGTTTGCCATGGTGTTGCAGGATACCTGGCTGTTTAACGGCACCATCCGCGAGAACATCCGCTACGGACGCCCCGATGCGGGCGATGCCGAGGTCGAAGCCGCTGCACGCGCCGCACGCTGCGACCACTTTATCCATACGCTCGCCGGCGGCTACGACTTTATGATTAACGAGGAGGGCACTAACCTGTCGCAGGGTCAGCGCCAGCTCGTGACCATCGCCCGTGCCATTTTGGCCGACCGCCCGGCGCTGATTCTGGACGAGGCGACCTCCAACGTCGATACCCGCACCGAGGAGCTCATCCAGCGCGCCATGGATGCGCTGATGCAGGGCCGTACCAGCTTTGTTATCGCGCACCGCCTGTCCACGATCCGCAACGCCGACGTAATCTTGGTGATCCGCGACGGCGACATCGTCGAGAAGGGCACACACGACGAGCTGCTCGCCCAAGGAGGCTTCTACGCCGACCTGTACAACTCGCAGTTCGACGAGGCGGCGTAGATTCGGCCGCAGGGAACGAATGACGCCCGAGAACGGGGGCGCAGGACAACCTGCGCCCCCGTTTTTGCTCTGCGGCCCTCAAACCGCCTCCCCTGGGACCTGATTGACAGCCCCTTCGAGGCCCCGTGGGCAAAAAATGGCAAATATGAGTACTGTTACCCTTTTAGTAACAGCCAAAACAGCCCCAAATGCCGTTTTCACGGCTTACACGCGTCCCTAAAATGATCAAACAGCCCTATAGCGAACTTATATGTGTTTGCGTTAATGAACATATTTTGCTGTTATGTCTATTATTTTGCGAAGGCAATATGATACTAAGCTAGCAACCGTACTCATATTTGGCATTTTTTGCCCACAGGGTATTTCCTGGGGAACCGACAACAGCCTTAGGGTCCCGCGCGGCGCCGCTCCCTCCCAGCATCCGCCGACGTTTACCCAGATAAAACCTGCCAAAATAAACCTGTCCCTTTTTGGTAGGTTTCGGGGTGACAAGGGCTTGCACTTTAGCGTGCGACAGCGGATAATGCCGAGCATTCGACAATCCGCTTATTGCTCTTTCTATAGATTGAGGAGACCCCTATGGCCATGGAATTCAAACGCAGGCTGCCGATCCCCATGGAGATCCGCGAGGAAATGCCACTTTCTGCCGAGCTTGCCGCCAAAAAGCAGGCATTTGACGCCGAGGTCGCCAAAGTCTTTACCGGCGAGGACGCACGTAAGGTGCTCATCATCGGCCCGTGCTCTGCCGACCGCGAGGATTCGGTCCTCGAATACATGAACCGCCTGGCCAAGACCGCCGAAGAGGTCAAGGACAAGCTCATCATCATTCCGCGCGTCTACACCAACAAGCCGCGTACCAAGGGCACCGGTTACAAGGGCCTGCTGCATAACCCCGATCCCGAGGCCCCCGACGACCTGCTCGAGGGCGTCAAGGCTATCCGCCATATGCACCTGCGCGTTATTGAGGAAACGGGCTTCTTCACCGCCGACGAGATGCTCTACCCCTCCAACTATCAGTATCTCGTCGACTTGCTGAGCTACGTCGCCGTGGGTGCGCGCTCGGTCGAAAACCAGGAGCATCGCCTGGTGTCGAGCGGCATTTCGGTGCCCGTCGGCATGAAGAACCCCACCGCTGGTTCCACCACCGTTATGCTCAACTCTATTTACGCCGCCCAGGCTCACCAGAGCTTTATCTTCCGTAACTGGGAAGTCGAGTGCGATGGCAACCCGCTCGCGCACGCTGTCATGCGCGGCTACATCGGCCTCGATGGCCGCACCTACCCCAACTACCACTACGAGCACCTGGAGCGCCTGGCCGAGCGCTATACCGAGCACGCCGGCTATGCCAACCCGGCGGCGGTCATCGACTGCAACCACGACAACTCGGGCAAGCGACCGCTTGAGCAGTATCGTATTTGCAAGGAGGTGCTCGACAGCTGCCGCCGCAACGAGTCCATCTCCAAGCTGGTCAAGGGCTTTATGATCGAGTCCTACCTGGAGGACGGCAACCAGCCGGTCGACGGCGGCGTCTTTGGCAAGTCGATCACCGACCCGTGTCTGGGCTGGGAAAAGACCGACTACCTCATCCACGAGATCGCGGAGCGTATTTAGTTACGCGGTTTTGCCAAACCGCGTAACGGCTCGACGCTGCAAGCGCCCCTAGGCGGCAATCTGACGTTCAATCGTCGGTCGCGTACCGAAGTACGCTTCACTCCTCTTTCACGTCACCTTGCTCGCTTAGGGGCGCTTTCGCTGACTTATGCTCAACCTGTGATGATTTTACTTTTCGCTAGGTAGGTTACTCGCTGTAGCGGGTGGCGATGGCAGCTTGTACCATGCCGGTGCTCATGAGGTAGGTCACCAGGAAATAGCCGCCGTAGGCTGCCAGGAAGATCGCGCAGGTGAGGCCCACGGTGCCGCCGATGCTCATATTTCCGAATATGCTCACCATCTCGATGATCACCTTAAGTGCCACAAAGGAGTGCGCCAAGCCCACCGCCAACGGGAACAGGAAGAATACCGCTTGCTGCGCCATCACCGAATGGCGAACCTGGCGGTCGTCACAGCCGATCTGTGCCAGCACACGATAGCTGCGGCTGCCGTCGGCCACGTTGGAAAGTTGCTGGATCGACAGAATCGCCGCGCATGCAACGACCAATACAAAGCCGATGTAGATGGCTAGGTAGCTAATAAGACCATTCATTTGCGCTGCTTGCGTGTACATCTCGGAGCGTGTGATGAAGGTTCCCCACGACCCCGACTCCTTGCCGTCAACGAGCAGATTGTCGAGCACAGTGTATTTAATGCTCTCGTCTGCCTCGGTCGTATCCATCCCCTGTTTGTAGTTAACGAGCAGGCTACTGGAATACGGCTGCAGATTAAGTTGGGACAACAGCTCGTCGGCAACGACGACGGTACCCGGATTACTGCCCATCGCCGAGTTGGCGATGGCCGCCGTATCTTCGTCCGACTTATCGGTTGCGGGCTTGAGCGTATGCCCGCCCAAGGTAAGGGCATGGCCGCCAGCCATATACTTGGTGTACAGGTCGACCAGCTCGCCGCCCATATCACACGTGAGCAGATACTGGTCGCGACCGATGTGCACCGGCTCCTCGCCCATCATCTGGCGCAGTTTGTTGTACTGGCTCGCCGGCGTCACAAACAGACCCATCGCATCGGCATTGCTACCCCCGAACGCCTTGGGAAGCTTTTCGCCCATGGTCTTGCACATCTCACTTGGAGTCACCGAAGGATCCGAGCCGCCAAGCGGGTAACTCAGATACGAATCGATCTGCACATGCTCACCGGCAACATCGGCGATATTGACCTTCTTGCCGGTCTCGTCGTTGTTGTCCGCCGACTTGCCCTTAATACCGTCTGCAACGTTATCGTGATCGATACGATCGCCGTGCCATGCGGAGTACAAATCGACCGTACTATCGGCCAGCACCATTCGATCGGCCTCAGACGGATTGAAAGACTCTTTGTAGAAGTCGAGCGTATCGGGCGTGTAATAGACATACGTCTGCGACATGTCGGCCGGATTATAGCGCTCCAGATTCTCGTTCATCACGTTGGCAATCGACATACCGCACGTCACCGAAGTGATGGCCAAAAACAGGAGCATCGCGATGACGCCCATCGAAAAGCACACCGTATTGACCTTGGCCGAAAGCTGACGCACGGTAAACATATTGAGGCCACGCCAATACACGCTGCGCAGGCTCTGCAGCAGCTTGATGAGCATGCCCGAGAGTCCCCAGAACAGGGCAAAGGTGCCCACGGTAACCATAGCGGTCGTAATACCAAACTGGTTCATGGCCTCTTGCAGCTTGCTGTCCGTCGCGGTTAGCGGGAACCCATCACGTAGCAGACGGTAATAGGCCACGCCCACAAGCACCACGCCCACGGCAAAAATGGCAATCGCGATCCAGGGGTTGCGTGTCTTGATGCTCTCGTTGCGACGCTCGGCACCCATAAGCTCGATGAGTTTGGTACGACGCACGGCGCGAAGGTTCAGCAGTAGCGTGAGCACAAACATCACGAGCATGCAGGCAAGGGTCAGGCTGAACGCATGCACCGAGAAAAAGAAGTGGAAATTGGCGATCTGTGTCTTAAAGAGCGAGGCCGTAAAGAACGTCATGAGCTGGGAGAGTCCCACGCCCAGCACAATGCCGGCGACAAAGGCGCCGACCGAGACGATCACCGTCTCGAGCGCCATGATCGTGGCGACGCGCCCGCGCCCCATGCCGAGCACCTGGTACAGGCCAAACTCCTTCTTGCGGCGTTTCATGATGAAGTTATTGGCATACACCATTAAAAAGGCCATGACACCGGCCAAAAAGTACGTCAGGTCGCCGAGCATGCTGCCCATAACCTGCGCCAAGCCCTTTTCATCGATGCCGGCGATGTCGACCTGCATCGAGATGGTGTTAAAGGCATAGAAGACCGTGACGCCCAGGGTGAGCGTCAAAAGGTAGACGAGGTAGTCGCGTCCGGCACGGCGGACGTTGCCCCAAGCGAGTTTACAGAGCATCGGAGCCCTCACCGCCCATCATGGCAACGACCTCCATAATGCGGTCGAAGAACTCGCGGCGGTCGGTGTCGCCGCGGCGCAGCTCGGTGAAGATCTTGCCGTCGCGGATAAACAGCACGCGGCTCGTATAGCTGGCGGCAAAGCTGTCGTGCGTGACCATGAGCACCGTGGCGCGCAGGCGGCGATTGAGGGCCTCCAGGCTCTCGAGCAGCAGACGAGCGCTTTTAGAATCGAGGGCGCCGGTGGGCTCGTCGGCCATGATCATGGTGGGGTCGGTGACGAGCGCGCGGGCCGCGGCAACGCGCTGCTGCTGACCGCCGGACATCTGGTAGGGATACTTGTCGAGCACCTGACTGATAGACAGACGCGCGGCCACATCCTGCACGCGGGTCGAGATCTCTGCCGAGTTTGTGCGGGCAATGGTGAGCGGCAGGGCGATGTTCTCGCGTGCCGTGAGCGTATCGAGCAGGTTGGAGTCCTGGAAGATAAAGCCGAGCTCTTCGCGGCGGAACTGCGAAAGCTTAGCCTGCTTCATGCGCGTCACGTCCTGGCCGTTGATGCGGATGGTGCCGCTCGTGGCGCTATCGATGGTCGACACGCAGTTGAGCAACGTCGACTTGCCCGAGCCCGAAGCGCCCATGATGCCAACAAATTCGCCGCGGTTGACGGTAAAGCTGACGTCGTTGAGCGCACGGGTCACGTTGCCCAGCGCTCCATATACCTTTTCGAGATGCGCGACCTCCAGTACCGGGGTCGCCATGTGCGTGGTTTGCATACCGAGTCCTTTCTTGCGATTAGTCTACGGCATCTATAGTCGCAAGAAGACGAGTCGGCTACCATCGATATGGCTTACACTTGCCTTACCGTTGTGTAAGGTAGGGGTAGCTAGCCTGCCACGTGATGATATTGAGAGAGGACTCCTGTTGAAGACTGTTCATGTTGCCGCTGGGATCATTCGCAAAGAAGGATCCGATGAGCTGCTTGCCGTGCAGCGCGGCTACGGCGACATGCAAGGACTTTGGGAATTCCCGGGCGGCAAGCTCATGCGCGGCGAGACACCCGAAGACGCCGTGCGCCGCGAGCTCATGGAAGAGCTGCAGGTAAAAGTTACCAACCTGCGCGATTTCTATACCGTTGAGTATGACTACCCCGATTTTCATCTCTCCATGGAGTGCTACTACTGCTCGCTCGCCGATGAATCCGATGAGCCTCAGAAACATGACCGACAGCTCGATATCCGCTGGATTCCGCGCGCCTCGCTTGCCACGGTGGAATGGATGCCCGCCGACAAGGGGCTTATCGATGCCCTGATTGAGCTGAAGGAAGATCGGCTTGAGGCTAACGCCGCCAACGACACCGAGTCCACCACAGCCGACGAGCCCGTTACCAAACCCAAGCGCGCACCTAAGCGCCGCAGCAAAAAGCGCCCCAAGCCCGGCCTGCTCGACGGCATCGACACCTCGGACCTTTCCGCCGACGAGCGTGAACTCGTGCGCCGTCGCGCCGCTATAAAAAAGTCCATGAAGGGCAACAAACGCGCCAACACCAAGCCCGAGCTGCTCGTTCGCCAGCGCCTGCGGGCAGCAGGCCTTACGGGTTATCGCTTGGAATGGAAGGTTCCCGGCAAACCCGATATCGCCTTCCCCGGACGCAAGATCGCCATCTTCGTCAACGGCTGCTTTTGGCACCGTTGTCCCAAATGCAATCCCAGTCAGCCCAAACGCAATGTTGAGTTTTGGGAAGCAAAATTCCGTCGCAACGTCGAGCGCGATCGCGCCGCCGTGGCAGCGCTCACTCAAATGGGCTGGACGCCCATAACCATCTGGGAATGCGAGCTCAAAAAAGACCGCATCGACACCACGATGGAAAAGGTCATCGAGCAGGTGCGCGCCGCAGAGCCGCAGCGCTAACAGCGAGCATTCACACGCTCCGCACGTCCGCGCCACATCCACGTCACAAACCTTAGAAAGCCCTTAAGCTCAAAACCTTTCAAGAGTGTTACTCGATGGCTTTGACCTGCAGTTTCATCGTAACATCAAACCAGGTTAAGCCTTTCTTTAGCGCTTCTTTGCAGCAGCCGCGGCATAATACTGCCAACGCACGGGACCTAGCAGCATACCCCGAGCGCAATCTATTGGTGGACATCGAGGAGGCCGCACAAGCATGCATTCTTCCAATGACGCAGCACAGCAGCCATCCCTAAAACATGCAAACCTTTTCTCCTTCCCCCCGACACAGAGAAACGGCCTCCTCGACTCCCCAACCTCGCAGCCAAAACGCTCAACCAATCAGAGCCTCAACCTGCAAACCTCATTCAAAAAGCTCCAAGCATCCCTAGACAAAACCTTCCCCAACCAAGCCCGGGCATACTAACCCCTCATCAACAAAGCGCCCCTCGCGCCCCATCCTTTCCGCCCTAACGCCACAAGGGCGATCGAGCAGGACGGCTTGGGCGGGTCCCCGTACTTAGTTTCCAAAATCATTCCGCAGCGCGAAGGCCCCCGTTGCCAACGCTTCGTAGAAGCGAGGCAACGGGGGCCTTCATGCGCGAGGACGTTTTGGAAACTAAGTACGGGGACCCGCCCAAGCCGTCCGGTGGGATCAGAGTACCCTTGCTGTTACTCTGCTTTGCCCACAGAGTTGAGGTTGGTCATGCGGATCTTAACCAGCTCGGTGATCTCACGCATGCCCTCCTTGGCCGGCTTCTTGGGATCGAAGCAGGCAGGGTTCTCGGCCATATAGGCCATGAAGCCCTTGGTGTAGGCCTGACGCAGCTCGGTAGCGTAGTTAACCTTGCAGATGCCGTTCTTCACAGCCTCGGCAACCTGCTCATCGGGCACACCAGAGGTGCCGTGCAGGACCAGCGGCACGTCGACGGCGTCGCGGATGGCCTTGACCACGGACTGCTCGATGTGCGGATCGCTCGTGTACACGCCGTGGCTGGTGCCAACGCCAATAGCGAGGGAGGTGCAGCCGGTGCGCTCGACGAACTCCTTGGCCTCAGCAGGATCGGTGTAGGGGCTCTCGCCCTCAACCGCGGGACCGTCGTCCTCCTTGCCGCCAACCTTGCCAAGCTCGGCCTCGACGGGCACGCCCATGGCGCGGCCAGCGTCGGCGACGGACTTGGTCAGGGCGATGTTGTCCTCGAAGGACTCGTGCGAGCCGTCGATCATGACGGAGGTGTAGCCGGTGCGGAAGGCCTGCATGCAGCGGTCATAGCCATCGCCGTGATCGAGGTGCAGGGCGACGGGCACGGAAGCGCGCTCGGCGGCAGCCTTGACCATACCGTAGAAGTAATCCAGGCCAGCGGTCTTGATGGTGCCCGGGGTGGTCTGCATGATGACGGGGGACTTGGTCTCCTCGGCAGCGGCCAGAACGGCCATAACAAACTCGAGGTTCTCGACGTTGAACGCGCCGACGGCGTAGTGGCCGGCCTGAGCGTCCTTGAGCATCTTTTCGGTGGTAACAAGTGCCATGAGCGTTTGCTCCTCTCCCTCGCCCGCATCTGGACATCGGGCGTAGTTGTTCACAAGGCGTTTTACCTTGCGTTTTACTGCGCTCATTGTATGAAATTCAGCGTCTTTGCACGTGCGAGATATTGAGCCCATGCAGGTCAATACCGTCGTTTTTGAAAAGTAAACGGAAGGAATTGGAGCCGAGTGGGCGTGTTCGATATTGAATTTTGGGCGTTGAGCGTCTTTCTTTTATAGAAAAGATAAGTAATCGAAAGGTGTTTTCTTACTCAAAAAGAAAATGAACGAAAATAGAGTCAACACAATTCCTGCAAATTTAGCCGAGAATGGAGCAGACATGACCCAAGCTACCAACCGTGCTTTTGCCGACGAACGCCGCGCCGCCATCATGGAAATGCTCGAGCACAACGCCTCGGTGCAGGTAGCAGAAATCGCCCAGACCTTTGGCGTGTCCTCCGTCACCGCCCGCGCCGACCTGGACGCGCTCGCCGAGGCCGGCAAACTGCGCCGCACACATGGTGGCGCCGTGTCACTCCACAAACGCCTAACCGTCTCCACGCAGGATCGCCGCATCAACGTCAACGTTGCCGCCAAACAGGCCATCGCGCAAAGCGCCATCGCACTCGTCAGCGACGGCGACACGCTGCTCATCGACTCGGGCACCACCGCGCTCGAATTTGTCCGCCTGCTCGACCAACGCGACGGCATCACCGTCATCACCGCAGACATTACCATCGCCGACTACATCGACGAGAGTATGCCCTCGGTCGATGTCGTCATGCTGGGCGGCGCGCTGCGCAAAGGGCACCGCTATCTGTACGGTCCGCTCACCATGCAGGCACTGCAGATGGTTCACGCCGACCTCGCCATTATGTGCCCCGGTGCCTTTGTTCCAGGCTGTGGCTTTACCACCGACTTTCCGCAGATGGCCGAGACCAAAACCGCTATGATCACCGCTGCGCGTAAGAGCGTGGCGCTCATGGACGCGAGCAAGGTCAACGGACGCGGCATGTATCGCTTCGCCGAACTTACCGATGTCGACACCATCGTGATGGACCGCGACCCCGATGGCTCCATCGCCACCTCAATCGCCGAGGCCACCGGCATCGACGCCCCAACCCTCATCATCGCCACCGCCTAAAAACAAAAACCGCCACAAAGGGGACAGGCACCTTTGTGGTGGTTTTGACGGTAGAAGCGAGCGCGTTGTTACTTGGACAGCTCGTCGGCGAGGGCTTCGATCTGAGCACGCGAGGCGTCGTTGAGCGAACCCAGGACGGTCACCTTGTTCTGCGCCAGGGTGATGTCCTTCATGCCCTCGAGCTCCTTGGTCATGGCCTTGGCGGCGGCGGGCGCCCAGGAGCCGGCCTCGACGAGTGCCACCGTGCGGTTCTGATAGGCATGCTCGGCGAGCGTGTGGATGAAGGTGCTCATGAACGGGAAGATCTCGCCCTGGTAGGTGATGGAAGCAAGCACCAGGCGGTCGTAACGGAACGCGTCCTCAACGGCCTCGGCCATGTCATCGCGAGCCAGGTCGAAGACGGAGACCTTCTGGCCGCGAGCCTCGAGTGCCGCGGCGAGCTCCTCGACGGCAGCCTTCAGATGGCCGTAAACGCTCGCGTAGGCAATCGTGATGCCCTCGTCCTCGGGCTGATAGCTCGACCAGGTGTTGTAGGTGTCGATGTAGTAGCCCAGATTCTCGGTGAGCACAGGACCGTGGAGCGGGCAGATGATCTGAATATCCAGATCGGCGGCCTTCTTGAGCACGGCCTGCACGAACTTGCCGAACTTGCCGACGATACCAAAGTAGTAACGGCGTGCCTCGCAGGCCCAGCCTTCCGGGTCCTCGATGTCGTTGGCACCGAACTTGCCAAAGCCGTCAGCGCTGAAGAGCACCTTGTCGGTGGCCTCGTAGGAGAACAACACCTCGGGCCAATGCACGTTGGGGGCGCCGACAAAGGTCAGGCTGTGGCCGCCCAGGTCGAGCACATCGCCCTCTTTGACGATCATCTTGCGCTCGGGGTAATCGGTGCCAAAGTAGTTAACCATCATGCGGAAGGCGCCCATGCTAGCCACGATCTGGGCCTGGGGATAGCGCTCCATAAAGGCGGCGATGCCAGCGGAGTGATCGGGCTCCATGTGGTGAACGACCAGGTAATCGGGCGTACGGCCGTCGAGCACGGTCTCGATGTTGCCGAGCCACTCGTCGACAAAATCACCGTCGACCGAATCGGCGACAGCGATCTTCTCGCCCAAGATAACGTAGCTGTTGTATGCCATACCGTTCTCGGACACGTCGTACTGGCCCTCGAACAGGTCAATGTCGTGATCGTCGACGCCAACGTAGCGGATATCCTTGGTGATCTCCATCAGGCAAAGCCTCCTAGATAGACAAAAGAACCCGTCTATCATAGCACTCGGCTGCATCCCAACAGCTATCTTCCGGCATCCTTACCGTTTGTTATCCAAACGCAGCAACGCGCCGTTGACCTGCGCAAACTACGCGCGCGGTGCCGCCGTGCTATGTCGAACGATGAGCTGACCGGGGATACGGATCGCAACGGTTTTGCCCGACGTTCCCTCCTTGGGAACCGCATGCTCAAACACCTCGCGTCCGCGCTGATGCAGATCGAACCGCACAGTCGTGAGCTCGTTGTGTGCGACAAAATCATCGAGCGAATCGTCGACGCCCACCACGCTCACGTCCTCGGGCACGCGCAGACCGCTATCGCGCAGCGCGGCGATGGCTCCGTTTGCCATCTGGTCGTTTGCCGCATAGATCGCCGTCATGGTTCGGTCGTGCTCGGCCAGATACCTGCCGGCCTCGTAGCCGCTGTTGGCAGACCAGTCGCCCTCGAGCGGTTCTGCCGGCTCGATATGCCTGCGCTCGAGCGCGTCTTGCCAACCGGCGCGGCGGAACTGCTCGTCCACCGAGAAGGACGGACCGCCAATATAGCGGATCTGTTCGTGACCAAGCTCAAACAGGTGATCCATAAGCAGCAGCGAGCAGCCGTAATGGTCGGAATCGACCGTGGTCACGCGCGGATGCGCATACATGGTGACGATAACCGTGCCGATTCCCGGCAGCGGATCGAACGTCTCAAAGTCGGGCGCCATGCGGCTCATGCCGATGATGATGCCATCGACCGGCAGGGCCGCCATGCGACGCGTGGCCTCGGCAAGCGAAAACTCCTCGGTCTTGGACATCTCGACCAGCGTGATGGCGCAGCTATGCTCGCGGGCGGCGCTGGCAATGCCGTCGATCATCGTCAGGTTCCCAAACTTGGTGACATCGTTGACGCACAGGCCGACCGAATGGTAACGGCCGTCGCGCAGCGAGCGACCGGCATAACTCGGACGAAAGCCGAGCTCTTGCATGGCGGCCTGCACGCGCTGGCGCGTCCGCTCGTTCACATTGGGCAGACCGTTGGCGACGCGCGAAACCGTTTGCTGCGAAACGCCGGCAGCGCGGGCAACGTCGGCCATGGAGACCGGACGGGAACTTGTATCGTTGGACGGGCGCCTTGCCACAGGATCACCTTCACCCTTGCGAGATCAAAATAGCGTGCATGCCCTCCGCGCGGGAATTTAACCCGCACGGAAGACCGCTATCGTCGGACGCATGTTAACGTACTCTACTTTTTCTAGCTGCAGCTCTTCTGCTCTATAAGTCCATACGGCACTACCGTTCACGGCCGAATTTCGACCGATTACCAGATTCTCAAAAAGTAATATGCGTTGTGTTATGAGTACGTTAACATAGCCCATAACGTGCGGCATCGTGAATGCTGAGTTCACGCCGCTTCAAATTGTTAACGTACTCATAACGACGCAAAACTTACCTGTTCGCGCCAAGGAAAGGACCCTCATGACCGCCCCCGACGAAAAGACGCTCGCCACCCTCACCAAGCTGTTTGAGGAGGAGTTTGGCCCCATCGGCGACCGCCAGGTGCTCTACGTGCACGCGCCCGGCCGTTCCGAGATCAGCGGCAACCACACCGACCACGAGGGCGGCCACGTTATCGCCGGCTCGCTCGATGTCGCCGTCGACGGCATTGCCGTGGCAACCGACACCAACAAAGTTCGCGTTGCCGACGAGGGCTACCCCACCTTTGAGATCACGCTCGACATGCTGGATGTTCAGGAGTCCGAGAAGGGCACGTCCGCGAGCCTCGTCCGCGGCATGGCCCACGAGGTCGCAGCCCTGGGCGTTGAGCCCCGCGGTTTCGACTTCGCCTTCACCTGCTCTGTCCCCTCGGGCGGCGGTCTTTCCAGCTCCGCTGCCGTCGAGGCCGCATATGGCCGCGCCATGGAGACGCTCTGGGGCGCGCCCGCCATTGAGCCCGTCACGCTTGCGCAGATGAGCCAGCGCACCGAGAACAACTATTACGGCAAGCCCTGCGGTCTGATGGACCAGGCCGCCGTGTGCCTGGGCGGCCTTGCCTACATGGACTTTGAGGACCAGGCTCAGCCTAAAACTCAGAAGCTCGAGCTCAACTTTGAGGATCATGGCTATGCGCTCGTGCTCGTTAAGGTTGGCGCCGACCATGTGGCAGCCACCGACGACTACGCCGCCGTTCCGCGCGAGATGCAGGACGTTGCCGCCGAGTTTGGTAAGGCACGCCTGTGCGAGGTAAACGTTGCCGACTTTGACGCCAAGCTCCCCGAGCTGCGCGCCAAGCTGGGCGACCGCGCCTGCCTGCGCGCCGTTCACTACTGGTACGAGAACGGCCTGGTCGATAAGCGCTGGGCAGCACTGAACGCCGACGACATCGACCAGTTCCTGGTCCTGACGCGCGAGTCCGGCGCCAGCTCTGCCATGTACCTGCAGAATGTCGTCGCCAAGCTGGGCTCCGAGCAGCCTTCCATGTATGCCCTGGCGCTGGCCGAGCATGTGCTCGACGGCCGCGGCGCTGTGCGTATCCACGGCGGCGGCTTTGGCGGCACCATCCAGGCCTTCGTACCGCTCGACCTGGTCGACACCTTCATTGCCAAGATGAACGGCTGGCTGGGCGAGGGCTCCGCCCGCCACTACGCAATTTCTGACAAGGGGGCTTACGCGGCATGGCTGTAATAACCGAAGTGCGCGAGGCCGCGCAGGGCCTGATCGAATACGCCATCCATCGATCGATGATCGGTCAGGACGATCGCATCTGGGCCTACAACACCATTTTGGAGTGCATCGGCGCCACGGGCCCCGCACTCGACATGGCCTGGGCGCTGCAGACCGAGAAGATTTCGCTCTTGCACCCCGATACACTCCCCGACTTTGATCTGGAAGGAACACTCGCCGCGCTTTCCGAGGCCGCCGTTGCCAACGGTGCCGCCGAGGACACGGCATCGGGCCGCGACCGCATCGCCATGCGCATCATGGGCGTGCTCATGCCGAGGCCTTCAATCGTAAACGAGGAGTTCAACGGGCGCATGGGCGTCAACGAGCCCCGCGCCGCGACCGACTGGTTCTACGGCCTGTGCTGCGATGCCGGCTATGTGCGCCGTGCCGCCATCGCACGCAACATCAAGTGGAGCACCCCCACCAACTGGGGCGATCTTGAGATCACGATCAACCTGTCCAAGCCCGAGAAGGACCCGCGCGACATTGCCGCGGCCGGTGCTGCCAAGAACACGGGCGAGAAGTATCCCGCCTGCCAGCTGTGCATCGAAAATGAGGGCTACCCTGGGCGCTCCGCCGCGGCCGACGGCGGCGCTCATCCCGCGCGTCAGAATCTGCGCATCATCCCCATCCAGCTCGACGGCGAACGCTGGGGTTTCCAGTACAGCCCGTACGCATACTTTAACGAGCATTGCATTGCCATGAGCTCCGAGCATCGTCCGATGCACGTCGATCGCAAGGGCCTCTCCTGCCTGCTCGACTTTGTGGACCTGTTCCCGCACTACTTTATCGGTTCCAACGCCGACCTGCCCATCGTGGGCGGCTCGATCCTGTCGCACGACCACTTCCAGGGCGGCGCGCACGAGTTCCCCATGATGCACGTGGCCGAGGTCTCGCAGTTTAACGTGCCCGGATTTGACCAGGTCAGCGGCACCGTGCTGCAGTGGCCGCTTTCGGTGCTGCGCCTGCGCTCGCACGACCGCGCTCAGCTGCTCGACGCCGCCGAGAAGATCATCCTCGCTTGGCGCGAGTGGTCCGACGAGTCCGTGGGCGTTACCGCGCACACAGCCGATGGCGCGGCGCACAACACCGTGACGCCCGTCATCCGCCGCGTCGACTCGCGCGGCAACGCCGGCGGCGAGATCTACGAGGCCTATCTGGCACTTCGCTGCAACATCACGACCGACGAGCACCCGCTGGGCGTGTTCCACCCGCATGCCGAGTATCACCATATTAAGAAAGAGAACATCGGCCTCATCGAGGTCATGGGCCTGGCGATTCTGCCGCCGCGCCTGGTTCCCGAGCTCGGTGCCGTTCGCGAGCATCTGCTGGCAGCCAAGGCCGATGCCAGCTACGACCTTGCCGGTGCGCTCGAGGGCGACGACCTTTGCCGCAGCCACGCCGCTTGGGCCGAGGACGTTTTTGCCCGCCGCGCCGACGAGCTTACGGCCGACAACGCCATCGATATCCTGCACGAGGAGGTCGGCGTGGTGTTTGGCCACGTGCTCGACAACGCCGGCGTCTTCAAGTGGGACGAGGCAGGACGCGCCGCCCAACAGCGCTTTATCGACTCGCTGTAGTACGCGAACTCGAACGCACGCACTTAACAAATAGCGCCTACACGACCACGGCGCCCGCCGGCAACATCGCCGACGGGCGCCGTTTTCTGATGCAAGGGTAGCTAATTTGCACCAAAACAAGGAGTGTTCCAAACTGCCGACAGAGAAGGAACGCTCCCACCTGCCGACCTGAATCCCCACATTATTCGATGGAAAAACGTGGTTACCTCCCACATTATTCGATGGAGAAACGTGGTTTACTCCCACATTATTCGATGGAAAGACCAAAACGGTCTTATACTAACCATGATCGTTAGGAGGCAGTATGCAGCGACAGCTAATGGACGAACTCATCGCTTGGAAATCTAGGGCAAACCGCAAGCCCCTCCTGCTTAAGGGGGCCCGCCAGACGGGAAAAACCTGGCTTCTCAACGAATTCGCAGGCCAGCAATATCAAAACGTCATCCGTTTTGACTTTATGCTCGAACCGGGCGCACGCTCGCTGTTCGACGGAAGCCTTGACCCCAAACGCATCATCTCCCAGATAGAGCTCCTGCGCGGCCAGACCATAACGCCGACAGACACACTCATCATCTTCGACGAAATCCAAGAGGCACCGCGTGGCATCACCTCGCTCAAATACTTCAACGAGTTGGCGCCGGAATACCATATCGTGGCAGCCGGCTCCTATATGGGGCTCGCACTCCGACGCGAAAACGAGTCGTTCCCCGTCGGCAAGATCGACCAGCTTACCATGCGCCCCATGGGGTTTGTCGAGTTCGTTCGTGCCGTCGATGGCGATCCGCTCGCAGATGCCATCCTTGCCGCAGACATGGACCTGCTGGCAAACGTTTCTGAAAAGCTCGAGCGCCTGCTCAAGGAATACCTCGTTGTCGGTGGCATGCCAGAAGTTGTCTCCGCTTTCGCCGCCTCCCACGATTTCATCGAGGCCCGCAGGCTCCAGCAGCAAATCATCGAAGCTTACGAATCCGATTTTGGCAAGCATGCGCCAGCCCGCATCGTCGAGCGCATGAGGCTGGTTTGGAAATCCCTTCCCGGCCAGCTCGCAAAGGAAAACAAGAAGTTCGTCTACGGCGCGCTTCGTCCCGGGGCGCGCGCACGCGATTTTGAGGAAAGCCTCCAGTGGCTCATGGACTATGGAATCGTTCATAAGGTACCACGTGTTTCCGCCCTAAGAGCACCGCTCACAAGCTACGAGGATCTCTCGGGCTTCAAGCTGTTCTGCATCGACACTGGCATCCTCGGAGCACTCTCCGGCCTCTCGCCAGCAATTGTTCTGAACGGGCCCGCTGTTTTTACGGAGTTCAAAGGCTCGCTGACCGAGCAATACGTCGCACAGGAGCTTTTGCTCCAAGGCAAAACTCCCGCGTATTGGTCATCCTCCTCCGGCAATGCAGAGACTGACTTTGCCATCGACCATGCGGGGACCGTGCTTCCGCTCGAGGTCAAGGCGGCAGAGAATCTCAAAGCAAAGAGTCTGAGGATTGCCTGCGAGAAGTTCAAGCTCGAGCGCTGCGTGAGAACATCGTTAGCGGCATATAGAGACGAGGGCACGCTCGTCAACATTCCGCTCTGGGAGATTGGGCAAATCGACAAGCTGGCATAGGCGCTGTGGAGGGGGGGGCGCTCCGTAAGGAGTGTCCCAAACTGCCGGCAGAAAAGGAACGTCCCTATCTGCCGCATTCCCGAAGCAAGGCAACGCCGATGTTTTGGCAACGGCAGCGAGCGGGCCGCATTTGAGACAAGGTGACGTGAAACGAAAGGGCGCTGACCTTCTGGTCGCGCCCTTGAAGTTGAACGTCAGATTGTCCAAATGC
>UQHO01000010.1 GCA_900540995.1 uncultured Collinsella sp.
TGCCCGGACCGGCGGGGGGGACGGCACCGAGCCGTACGCTTGAACTTAGAAGGGGGAGGCCTCGCGGCCTCCCCCTTTTTTGCGTTTACCGGGCATAAATGACTCATTTACGCCAGACGATTTAATTCTTTTTGGTATTGAGCTTTTATTTAAAGAAAATAAAACGAATAACAAGGGCAATTGCTATGGCTGCAATGATCAAAAGCAGGATTGTCAGTCGATGCTGCTTGCGTCGTTTACTTGATGAAACGAAGATTGATTTTCCCTGTTTTGGCGTTTCGAGATAGCGAGCCGAATGCGTCAAGGTTTGCTTTGGTCGAGGACCTCTTTGTTGATGAGCGGCGGATGCTTTCATCGGCTCATCACTAGCTGCGCTGTTTTTAGATAATGGTGCGTCTTTCAGATATACAGGGTCTCCCGAGGCGACGCCCATATGTTTGCGTCCCGTTTGGGCATCCTCGAGCGTTTGATATCGATTTCTCGTCACATACTCTGGCTCAGGATCATTAATGGGCTCTTGCGAGATGTGGGGGCGATGGAACCGTGGCGGCTGCGTGGAAGTTTCTTCCCCCTGCGTCTGCATAAACATTTTGTTCTGGTTTTGGTCGTCCATGATGCCCTTTAGCTCGTTACCAACAACGTGTACGCGCTCATTGTAAGCCCCTTGTTATTTGTAGCTGCGAACATACTCGTTATTTAAGCTCTGGTTCAAAGAACCTTAACCTTACTAAAACCTGAGTCAATTACACTTAGATATGCTTATAGTACTTGACTCAAAAAACTTTATAGTCAATGTATATATAAGCACTGTGTGGGCATATATATGAGCGTCAAAAGAAGTCCCAGTCACCTAGAAGATGGCTCGGCAGTCCTAAAAGGAGTGGTAAACATGGCAAGCATGGTTCCTTATCGTTCGGTTTTTGGCGTTCGTCCTTCTGCTAGCTCGCTGTTCGATCTGTTTGATGATATGACCGACCTTGCAAACAACTCGATTGCTTCCAAGGCGTTTCCCGTTGACGTTGAGGATAAGGGCGACGGCTATGAGGTCAAGGCTTATCTGACCGGCGTCGCCAAGGACGATATCGATGTCGAGCTTAACGAGGGCCGTCTGTCCATTAGCGTGAATGTCGAGGAAGACGAGGAGAACGAGGGCAAGAACTTCCTGCAGAAGGAGTTCAGCTCGTACAGCGCGACGCGTGGCGTGTATCTAAAGGACGCTTCGAGCGAGGGCCTCTCGGCTAAGTACGCTGACGGCATCCTGACCGTTACGGTCCCCAAGATCGTCGAGAAGAAGAACGTTACGAAGATCTCCATCGACTAACTTCGTTGGTGTTCTGCGCTATTAAAAGACAGCAAAAGGGGCTGGGAAGCGATTCTCGGCCCCTTTTGCTGTCTAGGACAGTCTATTGAATGGTTACTGGCCGATGCTGGCTTGCGGGGCGTATCGAGAGTTTTCGCGATCCTTGGAGAAGGGTTGCGGAACTGCCGACCTCGTCATCCAGGGTTGCGGCCAGAGCTTTGGCATAGCTTTTGACGGTAAGGCTCGGACGATTGTTATCTTGGCTGATATGCATGGCAATGAGCTGTTCGGTGCGATCGGTAACAAGTTCGCGCGCGGCTTCGGCGGCTTGGCCATTGGAGAGGTGTCCCCTTTCAGACAGGATGCGCTCCTGAAGAAAGCGGGGATATTCTCCCTCGCGCAGCATGGTCACATCGTGGTTGCTTTCGAGTGCGAGGACTCGACAATCTTCGAGGGTGTTCATGGCTTGGCTCGATAGCTCTCCGGTGTCGGTGGCAAAGCCGATGGAATCATCGAGGGTGTCGAATCGATAGCCGACTGGATTGATGACATCGTGTGACGTTGAGTAGGTTTGCACGTGGATGCCGGCAATGGATAGGGTGTCACCGGGATCGAATTCCTCGACAGGCAGATGCGAAAGATTTTCTTTGCTCGAAAGTGTGCCCCTGCTGGCAAAGAGGGGGCCGTGCCAGTGCTTGCACCAGACATCGAGACCCTTGATGTGATCGCTATGCTCATGAGTAATGAGAAGAGCCGAGACGTTGTCTGCCGAGAGCCCCAGTTCTGCCATACGCTTTAATGTCTCGCGGCGAGACAGTCCGTCATCGACCATAATGAGCCCCTGCGGGCCCTCGATGAGTGCGCAGTTGCCTTTAGAGCCACTGCCGAGGATATGAAGGTGCAGACGAGACATAAGATTCCAAAGGATACAATGGGTGCGGACGAATAGAGGAGGAAGCGAATGCCAACGGTATCACAGCATTACGGACACCATGCCGTGCCTGGGGCAGTCGATGAGACCCGGACGAGACAGCAGGCTGCTCCTGTCGTGCTCATGGTATCAGGCGGCGCGGACTCGACGGCACTGCTTCTTATGGCGTGCACATCAAAGCTGGATATCCAAGACGGACGCGGTGTTGCCCCCATTGCTCGCGAGCGCCTGCATGTGCTGCATGTAAACCATCATCTGCGCGGCAAGGCGTCCGATGGCGACGAGGCCTTTGTGCGTGAGCTCTGCGCGCAATATGGTTTACCGCTGTGTGTGGAGCACGCTTATTTTGATGGGGAGTCGGGCAATATTGAGGCCGCGGCCCGCGAGGTGCGCTATGCCGCGGCGCGGAGGTATGTTCGCGAACTCTGCGCCCAGACGGGGGCGCCGCGAACGGCGGCTCGTATCTGCACCGCGCACACGTCTTCGGATCGCGCGGAAACGTTTTTGATGAACGCGATTAAGGGTTCAGGGCCCGCTGGTCTATCGAGCATTCCTCGCCGGAGGAATATCGTGGTGCGTCCCTTGCTCGACCTAACTCATGGCGAGCTCGTGGGCTATCTGCAGGTACATGGTCAGCCGTGGCGTGAAGACGAGAGCAATGAGGATATCTCGTATCTGCGAAACTACGTGCGCCATCGAGTGATGCCGGTGGTGGCGCAGCGCAACGCGAGCGTCTGCAAGACGATTGGCGCCGCCTGCGAGATCTTAGGCGATGAGGACGCGTTTTTGTCTCAGCTTTCGGCACAGGCGTTTCGAAGCTGCCTGCGTAAGGAGGCGGCGGGCGCGCTGGTGCTCGATGCCAGGCGCCTTGCTGCGGCCGAGGTGGTAATCGCGCGGCGCATCGTGCGACTGGCGATTAAGCGCATCGATCCGGACGCTCGTCCAGAGATGCGACATGTGGAGCGAGTCCTTTCCTGCGTTGCCGAGGGCGCCGGCTCGGTCACGCTTCCGGCGGGGATTGACGCACGCATTGAGTTTGGCATGCTGGCGTTCAAGGCGCCGGCGGCTCGCGAGGGCCTGGTCGCGGACTGGGTTACCGTACCCGGTCGTTTGCCGTTGGGCGGGGGACGTATGCTGGTCACAGAACCGATGGCCGTTGAGCCGGGATGCGATATCGTGCGCCGCGCCCGTGAGCTTGCAGCTGCCGGGGAAGTGACAGCTTTGGTAGACGCGGCTGCCCTGGGTTTTGCCGACAGCGATAGTGAGCGGATCCTGGCGGGCTCGCGTGGCGAGATCCCTGCCGAGGCGCGATTGGCGCGCCTGTGGGTGGACGGTCCTGTACCGGGAGACGTGATGTGCCCGTTAGGGATGAGTGGCCGAAGCAAGAAAGTATCCGACTTGCTAGGTGAGGCTCGCATTCCCGTTTCCGAGCGCGCCGGCGTGCCCATGGTGAGGACGGCGCCGGGGGGCGCCGTGGTGTGGGTCGCCGGAGTTCGCGCGGACGAGCGTTTTAAGTGCACGGCCGCAACGCGCGTGGCATATCTGCTCCGCGTGGTCGATGCGGAATAGCGTCCCACGCCAGCTATTCTGTGCGACGTTGACGGTATTCCCGCGCTGATGGCGTACGGGCTGGAAAATATACCCCGTGCGCTGCTAAAATGTGAAGTTCGCGTCCATACGGCGGTGTGTGGGCGATAAGCACAAGAAAGGGTTGTCATGGCTTCTCAACATCCGGATATCGAGAAGGTTCTGTTCACGCAGGAGGATATCGACGGTATCGTCTCTCGCCTGGGCGAGGAGATTACTCGCGATTACGCGGGTAAGGATCTGGTGCTGATTGCGGTCCTGCGCGGCGCCGTGGTCTTTATGGGCGACCTGATGCGTAAGATCGAGCTGCCGACCAACATCGATTTCATGGCTGTTTCGAGCTATGGCGACGGTGTGAAGTCCTCGGGTATCGTGCGTATCATTAAGGACCTGGATATCGACATCCGCGGTCGCGACGTGCTGATCGTCGAGGACATTCTGGACTCGGGCCTGACGCTCAAGTATCTGATGAAGAACCTCGAGAGCCGCAAGCCCGCTTCTCTGGAGGTCGCCGCCTTCCTGTGGAAGGACGTTGAGGACCGCGTCTCGGCCATCACGCCCAAGTATGTTGGAACCCATTGCCCCGATGCCTTTGTGGTGGGCTACGGCCTCGACTATGCCGAGCGCTATCGTAACCTTCCGTATCTGGGCATTTTGAAACCGGAGGTTTATTCGTAAGATGCCCGACGACCGTAACGATAACAATTCCCAGACTCCCCGGGACCCAAAGATCCCGGGGATGCCCGGAGGCAAGAAGCCCACGCGTACGGGCTGGCTGTATTTTATTTTGGCTTGCGCGCTTCTGGGCTACGCCTTCTTTAACATGGGCTCCGGCTTTGCCAATTCCAGCAATACCGTTAAGCTCGCGACGAGCGAGATGGTGAGCGCCATCAAGCAGGATCGCGTCGAAGATCTGACCTATACGGTTCAAGACGGAAGCGTGACGGGTCATTACTGGAAGACGAAGAAGGACAAGGGCGATACGAGCGAGCTCAAGAGCTTCTCTTCGACCTATGTCGGCTCCGATTCGCTTGCCGAGCTCATGGCGGAGCACCCCGATACCAAGTACATCGTCAACACCAACGATCCCGATTTTTGGGGCGACTTGGCGATGAGTGTGCTTCCGACGATCGCCCTTATCGCCATCATGTTCTACTTTATGCGCCAGATGATGGGCGCCAACAACAGGAACATGCAGTTTGGCAAGACCAACGCCAAGACCAACGAGGCCACACGCCCCAAGGTCAAGTTTGAAGACGTTGCCGGCGTGGACGAGGCAGTCGAGGAGCTCGAGGAGATCCGTGACTTTTTGAGCGATCCGGATCGCTATCGCAAGCTGGGCGCCAAGATCCCGCGTGGCGTGTTGCTGGTTGGCCCTCCGGGCACCGGTAAAACGCTGCTGGCCAAGGCCGTTGCCGGCGAGGCGGGCGTGCCGTTCTTTAGCATCTCGGGTTCCGACTTTGTCGAGATGTTCGTAGGTGTCGGCGCCAGCCGTGTGCGTGACCTCTTTAAGGAGGCCAAGTCCCAGGCCCCGTCAATCATCTTCATCGATGAGATCGATGCTGTGGGACGTCAGCGCGGAGCTGGCTTGGGCGGCGGTCACGACGAGCGCGAGCAGACGCTCAACCAGCTGCTGGTCGAGATGGACGGTTTCGAGGAAAGCGAGTCGGTCATCCTGATCGCCGCGACCAACCGTCCTGACATCCTGGACCCGGCATTGCTGCGCCCCGGTCGCTTTGACCGCCAGGTCACGGTCGATCGTCCGGACGTAAAGGGCCGCGAGCAGATCTTGCGCGTGCATGCCGAGAATAAGCCGATGGACGAGGACGTTAAGTTTGAGAAGCTCGCCCAGATGACCGTTGGCTTTACTGGTGCCGATTTGGCGAACCTGCTCAACGAGTCTGCGCTGCTGGCCGCTCGCCGTCATCGTTCCGTGATCTCGATGGACGAGGTCGAGGAGTCGATGGAGCGCGTGATTGCCGGACCGCAGCGCAAGGGTCGCGTGATGACCGAGGCCGAGCGCACCACGATTGCCTACCACGAGAGCGGTCACGCCCTGGTGGGCCACATCCTGGAGCACTCCGATCCGGTCCACAAGATCTCGATCGTCAGCCGCGGTCAGGCTCTGGGCTACACGCTGCAGCTTCCGCAGGAGGACCACTTCCTCAAGACCAAGAACGAGATGCTCGACGAGCTCGCCGTGTTCTTGGGCGGTCGCGTTGCCGAGGAGCTCATGTGCGATGACATTACGTCGGGCGCGAGCAACGATCTGGAGCGCGCAACCAAGATGGCGCGCGAGATGGTCACGCGCCTGGGCATGAGCGAGGAGCTGGGCACGCAAGTGTTTGGCGAGGCGCAACATCAGGTGTTCCTTGGTCGCGATTACGCCGATCACCAGGATTACTCCGAGGAGACGGCGCGCCGCATCGATATCGAGGTTCAGCGCATTATGCGTGAGGCCCATCGTCGTGCGGTCGAGATCCTGGACGCCCGTCGCGATCAGCTCGATTTGATGGCGAAGGTGCTGCTTGAGCGCGAGACCGTCGAAGGCGACGCCGTGAACGCCCTGCTCGACAACGAGTGGGATGCGTACCTTGAGCGCGAGGGCGATATCCTGGCGGCCAAGGAGGAGCGCAATGCCAAGGCGGCCGGCATGCCGACCAAGAAGCGTGCGCCTCGTATGAGCGAGGAGGAGCTGGCGGCTGATGCCGCGGCCTTTGCGCAGGCGGCCATGCAGGAGGATGCCGAAGCCGCATCCGATGGTGCTGACGATGACCATGCCGTCGTCGATGCCGATGCCGATGCCGGCAAATAGTCTTTGTGGTGAAAGCCTCCGCGGGGAAACCTGCGGAGGCTTTTTCTTTTGAGCGATATGGGGCCGTCTGTTGATTGGGGACAGACTTAAATGAGCGTTTTCACGCATTTAAGTCTGTCCCCAATCAACATTGCTGCGGCACTTTGCTCGGCTAAAGCGTACAATAGCGCCTATGCGAAAGGGGAACAGATGATCAACGAAACTATGTATGCTCGCGGTGCGGAAAGCTCCATCATCCGTGAGATTTTTAGCTATGGCCTTGAGCGCAAGGCGCAGATCGGTGCGGAAAACGTATTCGATTTTTCGCTGGGCAATCCGAGCGTTCCGGCACCCGCTGCTGTGGCGGAGTCCATTAAGAAGGCCCTGGAGCTGCCGAGCGACCAGCTGCACGGCTACACGCCCGCACCGGGCCTGCCGCAATGTCGTGCCGCTGTGGCCGAATCGCTCAACCGCCGCTTTGGCACGAGCTATGAGGGTAAGGACGTCTTTATGACGGTGGGTGCCGCGGCTTCGCTCACCTGCACGCTCAACGCCGTTACGAACCCGGGCGATGAGGTTATCGTCATTGCACCGTACTTCCCGGAGTATCGCGTGTGGATTGAGAAAGCCGGCTGTACGTGTGTTGAGGCGCTCGCCAATGAAGATACGTTCCAGCTGAGTGTGGACAACGTGCTCAAGGCGATTACCGATAAGACGACTGCCGTCATCATCGACTCGCCGAATAACCCGACCGGCGCCGTGTATACGCGCGACACGCTGACGCGACTGGCCAATGTTCTGCGCGAGGCCAACGCTCAGCGCGATCCCGAGAATCCGATTATGCTCATCTCGGATGAGCCGTACCGCGAGATCGTGTACGGTGCCGAGGTGCCTTGGGTGCCCTCGATCTACGAGCACACCATCGTGTGCTACTCGTATTCCAAGTCGCTGTCGCTGCCGGGTGAGCGCGTGGGGTGGATCTTGGTTCCCAACACCAATCCGCAGGCTGCCCGTCTGATGCCGGCCGTTGCCGGTGCCGCCCGTACGCTGGGCTTCGTGTGCGCGCCGGCGCTCTTTCAGCGCGTAATTATCGACTGCATCGATGAGCCGAGTGACGTTGAGGCCTATGCACGTAACCGCACCGCGCTTACCGACGCACTAGCGGAGTATGGCTACACCTATGTTGAGCCGGATGGTGCATTCTACCTGTGGGTGAAGGCGCTGGAACCCGATGCGAATGCGTTTTGCGAGCGCGCAAAGAAGTATGAGTTGCTTGCGGTTCCCTCGGACAGCTTTGGTATGCCGGGTTGGTTCCGCCTGGGCTATTGCGTGAGCTACGAAACGATTGTCAATTCGCTACCCGCTTGGAAACAGTTGGCGGACGAGTATCGTTAAAAGTAAAGCGCTCTGCCTACAATGTTTTACGTGAAACGGGGTTTGGTGTTAAGCCGGACCCCGTTGTCATGGACGTTGTGTCTTTGGGATGGAGTGGTTTTACGACTATCGAAGGCTATGCGTACAATGAATATAAGCGACGGCCGTGCCAGATAAGGAGACCTGATGCCCTACCTGCTTTCTTGTGACATTCATACCCATACGATGTTCTCTGCGCATGCATATTCGACCATTGAGGAGAATGTGTACTGGGCGGCAGAGCGTGGTCTGCAGGTGCTCGGATCTGCCGACCATTTGAGCTCTATGGTTACGGCTTGCCCCAATGACCTGCGCAGTTACCAGTTCTTTATCAACCAGGATATCTGGCCGCGCATTTGGAGCGGCGTGCTGGTGCTGCGTGGTGCCGAGGCCGATATCGTTTCGCTGGACGGAAGCCTGTTTGGCGAGGACACTCCTGTCACGCTCGATATCGCCGGCGATTCGTACAGCCGTCAGCATTCACTGTTCGATTTGGTTACGCGTAATTTGGATTATTTGGTTGCAAGCGTGCATAATCCGCAGATTGCTGAGGGCGCGACGCTGGCCCAGACGACCGAGATGTATATCAATGCCCTGGAGCACCCCAAGGTGTTCATGCTGGGCCACACGGGGCGTTCGGGCGTGCCGTTCGATATCGACGAGGTGCTGTTGGCAGCTAAGGCCAAGCACAAGATTATTGAGATCAACAACCATAGTCTTGAACACGGTGTCGACACTGAGCATTGGGCCGTATGCCGCAAGATCGCCGAGCGCTGCGCCGAGCTGGGCGTGGGCATTGGCGTTTCGACCGATGCGCACATTGGCATGGCAATTGGTAAGCTCGATTACGCTCGCAAGATGCTCGACGAGATTCACTTCCCGTTGGATCTGATCGTGACGCGCGATCGCGAGACGCTGCTGCGCGAGATGGCGGCAGCCGGCGTGTGCGATCTGCGCAATGGGATGTAGCGGAGTTTATAAACCAAGCGAAGGGGGCGGCCCAGGCGGGTCGCCCCCTTTCTTGTGCCGGTGGATTAGCGGCGTTCGAGGACCGCTACGGTTTCGGTGTGGTCGGTGTGAGGGAACATGTCGACGGGCGTGATCTTGAGCAGGCGATAGCCTCCGTCGAGGAGCTGATGCAGGTCGCGCTCTTGAGTCACGGGGTTGCAGCTGATATAGGTGATGCGGCGCGGCTTAAGCGCGCAGGCAGCTTCGAGGAACTCGGGGGTAGAGCCGGCGCGCGGCGGATCGATGGAAAGGACATCGACCCGCTCGTTGTTATCGGCGGCATCCAGGATGTAATCGGTGGCATCGTCGGCCATAAACCAAGCGCTGCGGGTGAGGCCGTTGAGCTCGGCATTACGACGTGCGTCGGCAATGCCGGCGTGGTTGCGCTCCACGCCAAGCAGCATAATACCGACGCCCTTGTCCTGGGCGGCTTTGGCTGCGCACAGGCCGATAGTTCCACTACCGCAATAGGCATCCATGAGTACGTCGCCCTGCTGCAGGTCCATGCCGTCAATCGCGAGCTGATAGAGCAGCTCGGTCTGCTGCGGGTTGGTCTGGTAGAACGCGGTGGGGGAGATATCGAACTCGCAGCCGAGCAGCTGGTCGCGCATGCACTCGGCGCCATATACAATGCGGGTTTCCTCGCCGAGGATGGCGTTGCCGGGACGTCCGTTGATGTTTTGGGCGACGGTGACGATGTGCGGATTGAGTGCGGCGACAGCCTCAAAGAACTCCTGCGCATGCGGCAAGTCGCGCTGAGCGGTCACGAGCGTGACCATGACCTGGTCGGTACGCCAACCGCAGCGGACGACGGCATAGCGAAGCAAACCAAGATGCTTGTCCTCATTAAAGGCGGGAATATGCAGCCGCTCAGCTTCGCGTGCGATGCCGTTGAGAATCTGACGGGCGCCCGGTGCCTCGACGGGGCATTCGGGTACGGCAACGATCTTGTGCGTGCCGCGCTCAAAGAAACCGCAACGGACGGCGCCCTCCTTACCGGGAGCAAAGGGAGTGGCAGCCTTATGACGAAAGCCACGCGGTGCAGGATATTTGCCCGGGTCGCCCAGGGTGACACCCATGCCACGAATAGGATCTACAGCAATGCCCTCACGCTCACAAAGCTCGGCAAACAACTCCTCCATAGCAGCCTGCTTAGCGGCCAACTGCTTTTTATAAGGACGATTGAGCGCCGTGCACCCACCGCAAGATTTCATGATCGAACAGGGAGACTTGGGGTCCACAGCCTTACGTGCAGACGAAACCGGATCATTATGCGGGCGCTTGGAGTGAGCCTGGGACGCCTTATCCCCGCTCCGACGAGAGCCGGGACGCTTGGCCTTAGCCTTGCCCTTGGCCGACTTACCCTTCGCGTCCTGAGACGACTTGGATTTCTGAGAAGATTTTTTCTCCTCTGACCCCTCAGCCGCCTCGATCAAAGCACGACGAGCCTTACGCTCCGCACGAGATTCTGCCATGAATTAACCCCACTAATTTACAAATTGAAAGCTGAAAGCATTGTACCGTGCCAAGCTAGCGGACGATATACAAGCGCCTATTTCATGTCAGTGATAAGTCCAACGATGTTTGCCCGGCGTGGGCGGGGAGCGGCGCGTAATTAAGTTTATCGCGAGTTCCGCACGCAAAGGAAAGCACTTAATGTGCTTTCCGTCTTGCGCAGGACCCTTGCGCAGGACTGTAGAGCAGGAAACTTAATTACGCGCCGCTCCCCGCCCACGCTGGGCAAACCCTCCCTTGTACTCCATCTCACTAAAGTGTATGATTCTGGACGTTACACGAATCACTTTACTTAACTAAAGTGCCATCAAGGGGGATACCATGAATACCGATATGTCTCGTCGTCAGTTTGTTGGTCTAGCTGGTTCGCTTGCCACGGTGCTTGGCCTTGGTCTTGTCGGCTGCGGCGGTGGTGCCGGCAAGGGCTCCGTTGCCGGTTCTGCCGCAGCCAAGGACGTGAAGGGCGCTGCGGAGTCCAAGAAGCTCGTCGTGGGCTTTGACAAGTCCTATCCTCCGTATGGCTTTGTAGGCGACGATGGTGATTACACTGGCTTTGACCTCGACCTTGCCAAGGCCGTTGCCGATAAGCAGGGCTGGGAGGTCAAATACGAGGCCATCGATTGGGATGCCAAGGACACGCTGCTCAACTCGGGTGCCATCAACTGCATCTGGAACGGCTTTACCATGGAGGGTCGCGAGGACGACTACACGTTCTCCGAGCCGTACATGCTCAACGAGCAGGTGCTGGTGGTAAAGAAGGATGCGGGCATCAAGAGCTGGGACGACCTTGCCGGCAAGACCGTGATTACCCAGACCGATTCCGCTGCGCAGGACGTGCTTGAGGGTGACCAGAAGGATCTGGCGGCGACGTTTGCCACGCTCGACACGATCGGCGAGTACAACACGGCCTTTATGCAGCTCGAGAGCGGCGCGGTCGATGCCGTGGCTTGCGATCTTTCGATTGCCCAGTATCAGCTTGCCGCCAAGCCCGATGCCTATACGCAGCTTGATGAGCCGCTGTCCAGCGAGCACTATGCCGTCGGCTTTAAGAAGGGCGACACCAAGTCGGCCGACGCCGTGACCGAGTCGCTCAAGGCGCTCTACGAGGACGGCACGGTCAAGGACCTCTGCGACAAGTACGCGGATTACGGTCTGTCTTTCGATAATTGGGTGCTCAAGTAATGTCTATTCAAGTCATGATGCAGATGCTTGGCCAGGGATTCTTGGTCAGCTTGCAGCTGTTTGTGCTGACGCTGCTGGGGTCGATTCCGTTGGGAATCCCCGTGGCGTTTATGCGCATGAGCAAAATTGCGCCGCTTCGCTGGATTGCGCGCATCTATATCTCGGTCATGCGCGGCACGCCGCTCATGCTGCAGATGTTTGCTATCTACTTTGCCCCGTACTACGTGTTTGGCATTTCGCTCACGCCCGATTCCAAATGGACGGCGTGCGTCGTGGCGTTCATCATCAACTACGCCGGTTACTTTGCCGAGATCTATCGCTCGGGCCTGCAGTCCATACCGCGTGGTCAATACGAGGCTGCCGAGGTGCTGGGCTATTCGCGCATGCAGACGTTTCTGTACATCGTGATGCCGCAGGTCGCCAAGCGCATTTTGCCGGCGATGGGCAACGAGATCATCACGCTGGTCAAGGACACGTCGCTGGCGTTTGCCATCGGTGTGGGCGAGATGTTCTCGACAGCCAAGGCGCTGGTCGCCTCGCAGGTGAGCATGGTGCCGTTTGCGATTGCAGCGCTGATCTACTGGGTCTTTAACTTCGTGGTCGAGATGCTGCTGGGCGCTGCCGAGAAAAAATTGGATTACTACCATGATTAATTCGGTAATGAATATATCGAACGCGCGTAAGGCGTTTGGCGGCAATGAGGTGCTCAAGGATATCTCGCTTGAGGTGAAGCGTGGCGAGGTCGTGGCGATTATCGGGCCTTCAGGTGGCGGCAAGTCCACGCTGCTGCGGTGTGCCACGCTGCTCGAGACACTCGACGGAGGCTCGCTCTCGTTTGGTGACCTTGCCGTCGCGACGGATGCGGGCTCGGGCGCGGTCTATGCGAAGGGCGATGTGCCCAAACAAGCGCGCTCGCGATTCGGCCTGGTGTTCCAAAATTACAACCTGTTCCCGCACTATACCGTGATGAAAAACATCATCGACGCGCCGATCCGCGTGCTTAAGCGCCCGCGCGAGCAGGCAGAAGCTCGTGCGCATGAATTGATTGCTCAGATGGGGCTTGTGGGCAACGAGAACAAGGTGCCGTGTGAGCTTTCGGGCGGTCAGCAGCAGCGCGTGAGTATTGCCCGCGCCCTAGCGCTCGACCCGGAGATCCTGTTCTTTGACGAGCCGACCTCGGCGCTCGACCCCGAGCTGACGGCCGAGGTGCTGCGTGTCATTAAGGACCTTGCCACGCAGAATATGACGATGGTGATTGTGACCCACGCAATGCAGTTTGCGCGCGATGTTGCCGACCGCGTGGTCTTTATGGATGGCGGCCGCATTGTCGAGGAGGGTCCTGCCGAGCAGGTCATCGACCATCCGCGTGAGCAGCGTACCCGCGAGTTCTTGAGCCGTATCGAGGGGTAGGCCCAGGTATTTACTCAACTATTAATTGAGGCGAAGCCGCCGCAGGTCTTACGGTCTGTGGCGGCTTTTTGTTTGCATCGACGGGGTTCAATAATCGCCTCACAAGCTTGTCTCTTCCTCTCGCCGCCTGTATTCATACGTGCGCCGAAAGGTATGCATGGACAGCCGCCCGTGAGGGTAGGGTGGTGGCATAGGACATTTGGAGGGTGAGTCGGCTCGGCTGCCGACCATGCTGCTCCCGGGATGGCACCGACCGCGAACTCTCCCCGTTGGCGTCGCGCATTGCGCGCGGCCCTGCAAGGAGGTCATCATGGGTGCTCCCAAGACCGGTAACGTAAGGAACGTGGTGCTCGTAGGCCAAGGCGGGGTGGGCAAGACTTCACTCGCCGAAGCCATGCTCCACCTTTCCGGCAAGACCGCCCGCCTGGGCGGCCACGACGGCACCAAGCCTACGCTCGACTATGACCCCGAAGAGGTCAAGCGTGCATTTTCCATCTCGACGACCATCGCGCCGATCGACTGGAAGGGCGCGCGCATCAATGTGCTCGATGCCCCGTGCTACCCCGATTTTATCGGCGACGCCTTTGCCGCGATGAGCGTCTGCGAGACGGCTCTGTTTGTGGTCGACGCCGAGGCCGGCCCACAGCCTACGACGGTTAAACTCTGGTATGCCGCCGAGGACCTGCGTCTGGCGCGTGCGGTGTTCGTAAACCGCCTGTCGCGCTCCGAGGCCAGCTTTGCGACCACGATGGACCTGCTGCAAGAGCGCTTTGGCACGCGCCTGGGCGCCGTGACCCTTCCCTGGGGCGAGGGCGAGGACTTTGACGGCATCATCGACCTGGTGCGCATGAAGGCGCGCCATTGCAACGGCACCGAAGCCGTTGAGTCGGAGATTCCCGAGGAGTATCGTGCCCAGGCCGAGGAGGCCCATGACCATCTGTGCGAGCTGGTGGCCGAGGCTGACGACGAACTGATGATGAAGTACTTGGAAGGCGAGGAGACGCTGACGCAGGAGGAGCTTGAAGGCCTGCTGTCGAAGGCGATCGCCGAGCGCATCTTTGTGCCGGTCTTTGCGGGCGATTGCATCAAGGAGCAGGGCGTCAACTCGCTGATGGACGACATCGCCACATACTTCCCGGCGCCGACGGACTACGGCGAGATGCCGCTCATCGACGGTGATTCGCTCAAGATTTCGAGCGACGATGACCGTCCGGTGGCGTTTGTGTTTAAGACGCTGGCCGATCCGCAGCAGGGTCGCATCAGCTTTATCAAGGTGCTGACGGGCACGCTTGAGCCGGGCCTTGAGCTAATCAATGCGCGTACGCGCAAGGGCGAGCGTCTGGCTCACCTGTATGTGATGTGCGGCCGCGACATGACCGAGGT
Organism: uncultured Collinsella sp.; assembly: GCA_900540995.1. Lineage (GTDB taxonomy): Bacteria > Actinomycetota > Coriobacteriia > Coriobacteriales > Coriobacteriaceae > Collinsella. Next base: position 14,524 of record UQHO01000010.1, read on the forward strand.
CGGTCACGCCTATGCCGGCGATACCATCGTGGCGCCTAAGCTGGCGGCCGAGACGGGCGATACGCTCTCGATTACCGGCAAGGTCGAGGCTGCGGCGTTTAAGTTCCCCAACTCGCAGTACCGCATCGCCATCGAGGCCGAGAACCGCGGCGATGAAGAGAAGCTCTACACGTTTATTGAGAAGGCATGCAAGGCCGATCCGACCATGAGCATCGATCGTGACGAGGAGACCGGGCAGACCATCATCTCGGCGGTGGGCGAGGCGCAGGTTTCGGTGCTGCTCAACCGTTTGGAGGACCGTACCAAGGTTGTGGCAAAGAGCGTGCCGATCCGCATTCCGTATCGCGAGACCATCCGCCGCACGGCAAGCGCCCAGGGCCGCCACAAGAAGCAGACCGGCGGCGCCGGTCAGTACGGCGACTGCTGGCTGCGCGTGGAGCCGCTCATTGGGCCCGACGGCACGAGCGACGGCTATGAGTTTGTTGACGAGGTCGTGGGTGGCCGTATTCCGCGCTCGCTGATCCCCGCCGTGGACAAGGGCGTTCAGGAGACTATGAAGGACGGCATCATTGCCGGCTACCCGCTCACGGGCATTCGCGTGGCTGTGTACGACGGTTCGTATCACAGCGTCGACTCCAACGAGATGGCGTTTCGCGCGGCGGCTCGCATCGGTCTGCGCAAGGCATGCGCCGATGCCGACCCGGTGGTGCTGGAGCCCATCGAGGAAATCACGGTGACTATCCCCGAGAGTTACGCCGGCGCCGTGATGGGCGACATCTCGGCCTCGCGCGGTCGCGTGACGGGTATGGAGACCGATGAGCGCGGAGACACCGTGGTCATTGCCCAGGCGCCGCTGGCCGAGCTGACGGATTATTCGACGCGCCTGCGCTCTATCACGCGCGGCACGGGCGACTTTACCATGAAGCCCGCAGGCTATGAGCAGGTGCCTTATGACGTTCAGGCCAAACTGGTCGAGCGCTATGAGGAGGGCCGCGCCAAGTAACGCGTGGTTTTGCCTGCAATGTAGGTACTGACGAAAAGGCCGCCCAGGGTAACCGGGGCGGCCTTATTTGATCCGTATGCGACGGAAGGATTGCGGATCATTTTTTGGGTTACGGACGGCGCGGTCGGCACTAGTCTCCGGATGCCTGGTTGCGGCCGGTGGCGTAGTCGATCTGCACGTGCGGCTGCAGGTTGTAGCAGTACACGTGGAAGCACAGGGTCTTACCGTGGTCCTCGATCGATTGTGCTTCCAGACGAACGCCGCGACAGACGAGTTCCTCTTCGTTGTACATGGGCGTGACGCGGTAGAGCACATGGTTGCCCGTGTCGCGGATGTAGTCGAGGATCTGCTCTTCAAACGGCAGCATGCCCGTCTCGTTGAGATAGCGCGTGCCGGTGAGGAGATTCTTGCGATTGGCGTTTTCGCCGCAGAGCGACCAGGCGATGAGGTGGCAGCGGTTGTAGAGGCTCTGGCCCGGAATAAAGTCGTAGCGCCGCTGGTGCCATCCAGCGGGATGGATACGCGAGATATCGCCGCGCTCGCCCTGACCGAGCGATTCGGGGCCTACGCAGGCGAGCGCCTTGCGGGTGCGGCCCAGGCTGTCGAGCTTGGAGAATTTCTTAAAGCAGCCTTCTTCGGTGGCACGCTCATACTCGTCGAGCGTGAATGACGGTGTACCTAGCGGGTGCGTGCTGTCGGCGCGAAGGGCAACGTAGGGGTTGCCGGCGTAGTCGGGAATGCTGCTGAGATATACGCCGCGGGCGCGGTTGAGGTCGGGGTTTTCGACCTCGTCGATGGGGGTGGCGGCACTGTCCTCGGCAACGTTGCCGTTGGTGTTGGTCGCGGTGGATTCGGAGCCATCGCCAGAGTCTTGGCTATTTTGAGAGTCCGAGGAGCTCGCTGTTCCCGATTCGAGCCGGGCAACCAGGTCTGCCTCGTCGTCAGTGCGGCTGGGACTCTCGTCTTGCTTCTCGGCCAGGGCTACCGCCTGCTCATCACTTTGCGGCGAGAGTAGTCTGGGCGCCCCGTCGAGCGACCCTGTGAACAACGCAAACCCCAGCACCACGGCGGTGCCGATGGAAAGTGCTTGCTTGTAGGCGGACTTGCGCGACATGGAGGCTCCTGGATGGACGGTTGGGAATCTACCAGTCTAGCAGGAGCCGGCAGGGGCCGTTCTATCGAACAAATACTCAAGATTTGGGATAGACGCTACTGATTAATTTATCCCGCGGTCTAGATCGAGGTGGAGTCGAGCCAGTTGAGCTTGCACTCGAGAATACGCTGCTCACCGGGTGTGCTGCTGCCATCGAGTAGCGCGAGGAGCATCTCGGCCGCCTCTCTGCCTTCCTGGTCGACGGGCTCGATGATCGTGGAGACGGTCGGCGTGGTGAGGTTGGTCCAGTCTTCGCAGTTGAGTCCCAAAAGACCGATTTGCTGCGGAAGTAGATGGGCCATGGGCTGGAGGGCCTTGTAGACACGGGGAAGTGCCCACTGATTTTGCACGAAGATAAGGGTTCGCTTGGCGGGGTTGAACTTGTATTTAAAGTACTCGGTAAGCTCACCGACCGACGGCTTGTTGTGGTCGATGGGAATCGCTTTGTAGAGCTGTCCGTTCGCTGCCAGCGCCTCGGCATACCCCTGAAAACGCTCCATGCGGGTGCGCATTTCGGTCATGTTGGCGGCAATGGAAAAGAAATCTTCGTAACCGGCGTCGAGGAGTGCCTGCGTGGCGTTGTACACACCGTCGTAAAGGTTGGTTTTGATCCAGCTGGTACCTGGGCTATAGATGGCCGCATCGAAAAAGACGACGGGCTTACCGGCGCGCTTGATGCGGTCATGGACGGCCTTGAAATTTGCCGTGGGCTGGATGATAAAGCCATCGACGCCCAGCGAGAGCATTTTGTCGACATACATGAGCTCGGTTTCGGGGTTAAAGTTGCTCGTGCAAACGACCGTCTGGTAGCCCGCGGGGAGCATGACCTGCTCCATGCCGTTGAGGACGAGGCCCGCCCACTTGTTGGTGTTATCCAAAATGATAATGGCGATGACGTGGGTCTGTTTGCCGGTGAGTGTTTGCGCCTGGGCGTTGGGGACGTATCCCAGCTCCTTGATGACGCGCGCAATCTTTGCCTGCGTCTTCTCGCTAAGCTTTTCTCGTTTGTCGTTGAGGTAATACGAGACGCTTGCCGTCGAGGTTCCCGCCTCTCGAGCGACGTCTGCGATCGTAACGCGCTGTTTTGCCACAGCGACTCCTTCCGACAGATGAGCATTTTCCAACATGATGACTTTGAGTCTTGGTGAGGGATACGCTTCGGTGAGCGACTTTTTCCTTTCATATGAGTATGCAACAAATGCGGTATACGGGTGGGGTTGAAATTTGTGACCGGCATGCGCATCTGCCGTCTACCGAGAAAATCAAATACTTCTTGACTTTTGAAATCGAGGGTAAAATCGCAGGATTCATTTTTGGTTAAACGCATAACTAAATCGCATAACCAACGCTCTGACCTGCGCGTTTACCGAAATAAGCTGGCATTAAGAAAAACGAGCACCTATATTGGTCTTGTCGAAAAGACAGCAAGTCCAAACGGCAGGGGATGCTCCGGAGGCCTCCGCAAACGGTGTCTTGCGCACGCAACTCTATGAAAAGAGGGAAGCAATGAAGATCGTAGGCGTTGCCGCCTGTACTGTGGGTATCGCCCACACGTATATGGCCCAGAAGGCGATTCAGGATGAATGCGCCGCCCGTGGCATCGAGTGCAAGGTCGAGGCTCAGGGTGGCCTGGGTATCGAGAATGAGCTCACGCAGGAAGACGTGGACTCCGCCGACCTGGTCCTGGAGTCCGTCGACGTGGGTGTCGAGAACGAGGACCGTTTTGAGCAGAAGATGGCCGAGGGCAAGTTCCTGAAGGTCGGCACCTCGGATGTAATCGCCGATCCGGTAAAGATCATCGACCAGGCCATTGAGATCATCAAGGCGACGGGTGGCGCCGTTGACGCGCCCAAGGCCGAGGCCAAGGCAGAGAAGAAGGCCGTCTCCGCTGCCCCGCAGGCCCCGACACCGGCGTCCAAGCAGTCTATCTTTGCCGATCCTGGTAAGACGCTGCTCAATGCATTCAATACCGGCGTTTCCTATTTTATCCCCATCGTCGTTATCGGCGGCGTGTTTCTCGCCTTCTCGCTGGCATCCGGTACCGCCGGCGCCAACGGCATGGAGGTTACGAACCCGCTGATGGTGAGTCTTAACACCATCGGCATGGCCGGCATCTCCATGATGATCCCGGTGCTCGCGGCTTACATCTCCTACTCGATGGCTGGCAAGCCCGCGCTCGCCCCTGGCTTCGTTCTGGGCTACCTTGTCAACAACGCCGTCGTCACTCCCAGCGGCAACAGCGTTTCGACCGGCTTCTTGGGCGCCATGATTATGGCCGTCATCTGCGGTTACTTTGTCCGCTGGATGAAGACCTGGAAGGTCAACAACACCATCCAGACCATCATGCCCATCCTGATCATCCCGATTCTGACCTCGCTTGTCCTGGGCATGGCCTATATCTACATCCTGGCCACGCCGCTTGGCTTTGTGATGGACTGGCTCACCGGCGTGCTCGGTAGCCTGCAGGGCGGCTCCGCCGTCGTCCTGGGTCTGGTCATTGGCGTTATGACCGCCTTCGATATGGGTGGCCCCATCAACAAGACCGCCTCGACCTTCACCATGGCCATCATGGCCTCCGGTATCTACGGTCCTAACGGTATGTTCCGCGTCGCCGTCGCCGTTCCCCCGATCGCCTGTGGCCTCGCTGCGCTCATCGCCAAGAACAAGTTCGATGACGCTGATCGCCAGATGGGTATCTCCGCGCTGTTCATGGGCTGCATCGGCATTACCGAGGGCGCTATCCCCTTCGCGGTCAAGGACCTTGGCCACACCCTGCCCGGCATCTGCATCGGCTCTGCCGTGGGCGCGGCGCTCGCCGCCTTCCAGGGTATCGACTGCTACGTCCCGCACGGTGGCTTTATCGTCGCCCTTGCCACCAACAACGTCGCGCTGTTCTGCCTGGACATCGTGATTGGCGCCGTGGTCGCCGCTGCAATCCTGATTGCCATGAAGCCCACGCTCGACAAGCAGGCCAAGTAAACCTTTAAGGACTCCGGTTGTGCGGAGGGATGGATTTGACTCCGCACAACCGCCCCTACACAACAAAATCCATCCGTACTGATAGGGCCCACATCTGGGTCCCAGGGAACTTTTGTCAAAAATCCTCTGGAGAAGGAGAACAAAATGTCCAACCTCACCATCCGCCAGGCCGTTCAGGGCATGCTCAAACTGCAGGATAGCGGCGATCACGCAACCATGGTCGGCATTGGCCCCATGAGCCCCAACCTGATTCAGGCCGTGTTCGAGCTTGCCAAGGACGAGGATTTCCCGCCCATGTTTATCGCCAGTCGCAACCAGGTCGATATGGACGAGATGGGCGCCGGCTACGTCAACGGTTGGGACCAGACGCGCTTTGCCGCCGACATCAAGAAGGTCGCCGACGAGGTGGGTTACACCGGTCCGTACTACCTGTGCCGAGATCACGGCGGTCCGTGGCAGCGCGACGAGGAGCGTAACGCCCACCTGCCCGAGGACGAGGCCATGGAGCTCGCCCGCAAGTCCTTCGTCGCCGACATGGAGGCAGGCTTTGACCTGCTGATGGTCGACCCCACCAAGGACCCCTATCAGATCGGTAAGGTTATCCCGCTCGACGTGGTGCTTCGCCGCACGATCGACCTCATCGACTATCTTGAGCAGTATCGCCGTGAGCACAATCTGCCCGAGGTCGCATACGAGGTCGGCACCGAGGAGACCAACGGCGGCCTGACCTCCACCGACAAGTACGAGGAGTTTATCTCTCAGCTGCAGCCCGAGCTCGAGAAGCGCGGATGCCCCATGCCCACCTTCATCGTCGGTCAGACCGGTACCCTTACCCGCTGGACGGAGCAGGTTGGCCACTACAACTTCAAGAACGCTCGCGAGCTTGCCGATATGGCCAAGCGCTACGGCGTGGGCCTGAAGGAGCACAACGCCGACTACCTGGACGACGCGACGCTGCTCGAGCACATCCCGGCACACGTGACCGCCTCCAACGTCGCTCCGCAGTATGGCACCGAGGAGACCCGCGCCTACCTCAAGCTCTGCGCCACCGAGCAGATCCTGGTCGACAACGGTCTGTGCGATGACCCCTCCGACCTGTACCACACCCTGCTGGTCAAGGCCATCAAGACCGAGCGCTGGCGCAAGTGGATGACTGGCGACGATGTCAACCTGCAGGTTGACGACATTCTGGCCGACGACGAGCTCAGCCTGAAGATTCTGGATGTCTCCGGCCACTACGCGTTCAACGATCCCGAGGTCAAGGAGCAGGTCGAGAAGCTCTATCGCAACCTCGCTGCCCAAGACATCGACGGCAAGCGCTTTGTGATCGAGCACATCAAGCGCCCGATCAAGCAGTACGTCGTCGGTCTTAACCTCAAGGGCGTCACGAGCCGCATCGAGAAGGCTCTCGAGGACTAGGTAGTTCCGGCGTTTTGACAAACGCCGGACCGGTCGACGCTGCGCGGGCATCTGCCGGGCAATCTGGCGCTCAAGCCGTCGCTCGCGTACCAAAGTACGCTTCGCTCCTCTTTCGCACCACCTTGCCACGGCAGCTGCCCGCTCGCTGACGTTGGATTGACCGACGATTGGGCCGCTGTCCTTAGGATTACTAGCAATTCATTTGAAGGAGTTTGCACCATGAAGTTCTTTATCGATACCGCCAACCTTGATGAGATCGCCGAGGCCAAGAGCTGGGGCTGCCTTGCCGGCGTCACCACCAACCCGTCCCTGTACGCTAAGACCGGCGGCAAGCTGGCCGACTTTGAGCCCCACATGCTCAAGATCGCCGAGCTTTGCGAGGGGCTGCCCGTGTCTGCCGAGTCTACCGCCACCACGGCCGAGGGCATGATCGAGGAGGGCAAGCGCCTTGCTGCCCTCGCTCCCAACATCGTGGTTAAGCTTCCCGTGTGCGAGGCCGGTCTCGCCGCCTGCCGCGCCCTGGCCGACGCAGGCGTGCGCGTCAACATGACGCTTGTTTTCTCGCCGACCCAGGCCTTGATGGCCGCCAACGCCGGCGCTCGCTACATCAGCCCGTTTGTGGGGCGCTTCGATGACATCGCCGAGGACGGTATCTCGCAGCTCGACAACGTTGTGACCTGCATCAAGAACTATGACTGGACCGGCAAGAACGTCGACGACACCGTCGAGATCATCACCGCATCCGTCCGCACGCCCAACCACGTGACCCAGGCGGCTCTTCTTGGCGCCGACATCGCGACCGTGCCCATGGCCGCTCTCAAGAAGTGCCTGCGTCACCCGCTGACCGACCAGGGCCTTGCCTCGTTCGAGGCTGACTGGCAGAAGGTCGTCGCTCAGGCTTAACGAGTGGATTGCCCCGGCATCGCGTCATCCGGTGCCGGGGTTGTTCTCAAGAGAGGAATTCGTATGACCAACCAGGAGCTGGCGAAGGTCGCCAATGAGGTCAGGAAGGGTGTCGTGACTGCGGTTCACGCGGCCAAGTCGGGACATCCGGGTGGATCGCTCGGTGCTGCCGACATCATGACGTATCTGTACTTTGAGGAAATGAATATCGATCCTGCCGACCCTCACAAGGCCGATCGCGATCGCTTTGTGCTCTCCAAGGGTCACGCGGCGCCGGGCCTGTATTCGGTGTTGGCAAATCGCGGCTATTTTCCCGTCGAAGAGCTCGAGACGCTCCGCCATATTGGCAGCCGACTGCAGGGCCATCCCAACATGAACGACACCCCGGGCATCGATATGTCCACCGGATCGCTCGGTCAGGGCATCTCTGCTGCAGTTGGAATGGCGCTTGCCGCTAAGCACTGGGGCGACGGCTACCGTGTCTACACGTTGCTGGGCGACGGCGAGTGCGAGGAGGGCCAGGTGTGGGAGGCGGCCATGTTTGCCGGCAACCATGCGCTCGACAATCTTGTTGCCGTCGTCGACCACAACGGCTTGCAGATTGACGGCACGATCGATGAGGTCAACTCGGCCATGCCGCTCGCTGACAAGTTCCGCGCCTTTAAGTGGCATGTGATAGAGCTAGCCGATGGCAACGACATGGCGCAGATTGAGGCGGCTTTCGCTGAGGCTCGTGAGGTGACCGGCGTGCCCGTCGCTATCATCGCCGAGACGGTGAAGGGCAAAGGCGTCTCCTTTATGGAGAACCAGGTTGGCTGGCATGGCAAGGCGCCCAATGACGAGCAGTTTGAGCAGGCCATGGCCGAGCTCGCGGCAGCAGGAGAGGAGCTCTAATGGCAGAGGTCAAAAAAGTCGCCACGCGCGTAAGCTACGGCGAGGCGCTCGTCGAGCTGGGCAATGAGCACGATGACTTTGTAGTGCTCGATGCCGACCTGGCTGCCGCTACGCAGACGGGTAAGTTTAAGGCTGCTCACCCTGAGCGCTTTTACGATGCCGGCATCGCCGAGAGCAACCTGATGGGTCTTGCCGCCGGCATCGCGACCACGGGCCGCGTTGCTTTTGCGAGCACCTTTGCGATGTTTGCCGCCGGTCGCGCCTACGAGCAGGTCCGCAATTCCATTGGCTACCCGCACCTCAACGTCAAGATTGGCGCTACCCATGCCGGCATTTCGGTGGGCGAGGACGGCGCCACGCACCAGTGCTGCGAGGATATCGCACTCATGCGCACGATTCCGGGTATGACGGTGGTCGTTCCCGCCGACGACGTCGAGGCTCGTGCCTGTGTGCGCGCCGCCTATGAGTTTGAGGGCCCGGTTTACATGCGCTTCGGCCGCCTGGCAACACCGGTCATTAACGATCACGAGGACTATGAGTTCAAGATTGGTCGCGGCGTGGCCGTGCGCGAGGGGTCCGATGTGACCATCATCGCTTGTGGCCTTATGGTCGCCGAGGCGCTTGAGGCTGCCGAGGCGCTCGCTGCCGATGGCATCGAAGCCGAGGTCATCAATATGCATACGATCAAGCCGCTTGATGAGCGCCTGGTGGTTGCCAGCGCCAAGAAGACTGGTCGCGTGGTCACTGCCGAGGAGCATTCGATTATCGGTGGTCTTGGCGAGGCCGTGGCCTCGGTGCTCGCGGAGCAGCATCCGGTGCCGATGCGACGCGTCGGCGTGCGCGATGTGTATGGTGAGTCCGGCCCTGCGGTCGATTTGCTGCACAAGTACGGTTTGGATGCCGATGGCATCGAAGCCGCGGTCAGGTCCGTGCTGTAAGGAGGGTTTTCCATGGGATTTGTATCTGCCAATCAGGTGACAATCGGACATGCCGCCGCCTCGCGCGAGGATGCTCTGCATTATTTGTCCGAGCAGGCTGTCGAACTTGGCTTTGCCGATGACGCGTCTGCCGTAGAGGCCGCCTTTATCGCTCGCGAAAATGAGGCCGAGACCGGTCTTGTCGCTGGTTTTGCCGTTCCGCATGCCAAGAGCGACGCGATTCATACGCCGGGCGTGGCCGTGCTCAAGTTGACCGAGCCTGTTGAGTGGCCAAGCTTTGATGGCGTGCCCGTCGATGTGGCGCTCGCGTTGTATGTTCCTGCGGGCGAGGCTGGAACCACGCATCTGCGTCTGCTTTCCAAGGCTGCCGTGATGCTGATGGATGCCGGCTTCCGCGACAAAGTGCGCGAAAGCACCGACCCCGTAGAGATTGCGGAGCTCATCAATAGCGGACTCGAAGACTAGAACGGTCATCCCGTTCAATCAATCGATCCTTCTCCAAGGAAAAGGGCCGCGACGCCATAGGGGTGTCGCGGCCCTGTTTGCGTTTCCCCAGATAAAACCTGCCAAAATAAACCTGTCCCTTTTTGGTAGGTCAGTTAACGCAGTCCAGGTTGAGCATATGCGAGCGAGCAGGCTCCGGGTGCGGTAAGGTGACGTGAAACAAGCGGGCGCTGACCTTTTGGTCGCGCCCGTGAAGTTGAACGTCAGATTGCCGTGCCCGGGGCCTGCGCAGCGCCGAGCAGTTACGCCGTTTGTAAAACGGCGTAACCTAAAGGTTCATGTTGCCGTGGATGTAGGGGGTGACCTCGGGGGAGATGTGGTCGCAGCCCAGCTCGCGCAGCGCGGACTCGATAACGGCGGGCAGCGGGGTCTTGCCCTTGTCGTCGACGGCGGCACCGCCGAGGGCGGCAATCTTGGCAACATCTGCGGGTGCGGCCTCGATATGCATGCAGCCGCCGACCAAGCGTGCGCGTACCTGTGCCAGATCAAGATCGTGCAGGTAATCCTCGCAGGCGCGGATTAAATCGACCTTCTCACGCGTAAGCTTCTCGCCCGTGGGGACGCGCGTGGCAAGACATGCTCCCGCCGGCAGGTTCCAAACGGGATAGCCCCATGCGCGCAGCAGCTCGCGCTCTTCGTCCTTGGTAAAGCCGACCTCCATGAGAGGGGAGCGTACGCCGAGCTCTTCGGCGGCGCGCATGCCGGGACGGTAATCGCCGCGGTCGCTCTCGTTGCTGCCGTCGATGACGGTGGGAAAGCCGAGCGACTTGGCGTGGTTGACGATGGCGGTAAAGCCGGCATGCTTGCAGTGGTAGCAGCGATTGGCATCGTTGCAGGCTACTTGGGGGAGCTGCAACTGATCCACCGAAAGATTGAGCACGGGGAGCTTAAAATGCGGCCCCTCATTGGCCTGCCCATCAACGGACTGCTCAAACGAAGCCTGCTCGGGCGTGCCGATGAGCGGCGTGGCGAGATGGACGAGGAGGGTATTGGTAGGCATGATGCGGGCGCATACGGCGGCCAAAAAGCTGCTGTCAACGCCGCCGGAAAACCCGATAGCCACGCGTCCGTATGCCAAAAGCAGCTGTTCGAGTGCCGATAGCTTGTCTTGAAGCTCCTCTGCGGGTGCCGTGGTGTCTAAAATCATGAAACGATCCTTATCGTTGAGTACTCGATCAAAAACTATAATCCTAATGCGTTACTTGCCATAAGACTTCTATCTGTGTAACGAAAGTGCAATATGGTATATACGTTATATACAAGTTGCCAAATGCGGTAGAGTTGCGGCAATGCGACGGCGAGAGTCGATGGGGGACCGATATGATCAAGGCTGTTATTTTTGACATGGATGGAACGCTGGTCGATACCGAGCGTTTGGGGATTAAGGCCTGGAAGGCAGGCACCGCTGAGCTGGGGCTCGCGATTGATGAAGCGCTGATCCATCAGTTTATCGGCCGCACGCTGCCCGATGTGATGGATATCCTCGATAAGCATTATGGCAGCCACGAAACCACCGAGGCGATCTATCGTCGCCACAAGGAGATTCGCGACGAGATGGTCAAGACCGAACTGGAACTTAAGGCCGGCGCCGCCGAGTGCCTAGACGAGCTGCTGGCTGCGGGCTATCACGTTGGTCTAGCGACGTCGTCGCGCCTCGTTACGGCCGAGCGCAACCTTAAGATGGTTGGCCTCTTTGACAAGTTTGAAACGGTAACGTGTGGCGAGGACGTCGTGCACGGCAAGCCCGACCCCGAGATGTATCTGCTCGCCTGCGAGCGCGCGGGCTTTGCTCCCGAGGAATGTGCCGTGGTCGAGGATTCGCGCAACGGCTGCGTCTCGGGCATTACGGCCGGCTGCCATGTCTTTGCCGTCCCCGATATCGTGCCGCTGCCGCAGGACGTGGTGGATGGCTGCGAGGCCGTGCTCGATACGCTGTTCGATCTGGCGGCGGCGGTCAAGGCCGTGCGCTAGACAATTGCGGTGTTGAAACGAGCGATTGCTCACGTTTGCGCTTAAGTAAAAGGGGCCCGGTAATGGTCGGGCCCCTTTTGCTTAAGCGGCGACTTAGCATACTCGCGGGCGTGCTATAGATACGCACCGAGGTTGATGGCCGTGGCGTCGGTCTGGCTGCTTGCCTGGGTGCTGGCGCGTTCCAGCAGGAACGGCCGCACGAGTTCTTGGCGGTTGATGTCCTCGATGGCCGTGACCGCGGTGACGGTGCGCGAGGCAGAGCTGACGTGGATATGCTTGGTCTTTGTCGGGACCTTGTTCTCGATTTGCTCCATGAGCAATTGAACGCCCTTGCGGCCAATCTCGTAGCCCGGGGGCGCTACCGTAGTGAGCGGGACCGATCCGCTCCAAGCGAGCGGGTTGCCATCGCAGCCTGCTACGCGTACTTGCCCGGGGACAGAGATGTCCTTGTCGACCAGTGCCGAGATGACGCCCGAGGCCAACACATCGGTCAAGCCGACGACAAAATCGGGACGTTCGTCCGCGGGGCGCTCGGCGATTTGGGCACCGATGCCGTAGCCGTCGGCAGCGGTATTCCATTCGCCGGCGTCGATGACTTCGATCTTGATATCGGGGTGCAGGGCGAGCGCCTTATGAATGCCAAGGACGCGCAGGGTGAGTTGCATAAATGCTGCTCGGCCGACGACGACAATATGGTGCGCGCCGCGGGCGATGGCAAGTTCGGCAATGATGCGACCCTGGGCCTCGTTGTCGGCCGCTACGTAGTAGCCGGGCTCGGAGCAATGGATGTCCAGATGGACGATCGGCACGGGCATCTTGGTCATGGCGGGGTGCCAGTCGGGGGATGCCATGGGCTGAACCATGACGCCGGACATCTGGGTGCCCATAAAGTAGCGCAGGTAATGGTCCTCGAGAATATCGTCGTTATCGGCGTTGGCGATGAGCAAGTCGTAGCCGTGCTTGCGGGCCTCGTTGTGGGCGCCGCTGGCGATTTGGAGCGAAAAGCCGTGATCGAGACGGGGAAGCACCAGGCCAAAGGACTTGGTGGCGCCGCCCGCGAGCTGACGGGCGCTTTGGTTGGGCAGGTAGCCCAGGCGATTGATGGTCTCGTTGATGAGCTTGAGGGTCTCGGGGCGCAGCTTTTCGGGGTGGTTGAGCGCGTTGGAGACCGTGCCCAACGAAACCCCGGCCTCGCGCGCGACGTCGCTGATTTTTACCTTTGCCATAGCGGCCCCTTTGATGCGTTTCAAGTACAAGGCAGATTGTAGCATCCCAAACCTACCAAAAAGGGACAGGTTTATTTTGGCAGGTTTTATCTGGGGAAACGCTGTTGCCAACGCGACCACCACGAAGGGGACAGGCACCTTTGTGGTGGTTTGGACCGGCTGGACGTGTGTACATCGGGTGGTATCTAAGTTGAGATACCACTTCTGGTATATCAGCTTGCGCTTGCGTGAGTACAATACTCGAACGTTGTACGTCTCAGCGCCCCTTGTGCGTGGACGTCTTGCAGTCACGCGAACGAAGGGATTTATCTTATGTGCGGAATCGTCGGCTACACCGGCTCTGATATTGCAAAGAACATCCTGGTCACGGGCCTCAAGCGTATGGAGTATCGCGGCTATGACTCCTCGGGCGTCGCGCTCGAGGTGGGCGAGGGCGCCGCGGCGCACCTCGACGTCATCCGCCGCGTGGGCAAGGTCGCGGGCCTGGAGAGCGAGCTTTCCAACATCGACAGCGACGCTACCTGCGGTATCGGCCACACCCGTTGGGCCACCCACGGCAAGCCCTCCGTCGTTAACGCTCACCCCCACACCAGCTGCGACGGTCGTATCGCCATCGTCCACAACGGCATCATCGAGAACTTCGCCGAGCTGCGCGAAGAACTGGAGGGCCGCGGCCACCACTTTAAGAGCGAGACCGATACCGAGGTCTTTGCGCATCTGATCGAAGAGGCTTATGCCGAGACGCACGACCTGATGGCCTCCGTGCGCGAGGCGTGCACCCACGTGGTCGGTGCCTATGGTCTGGCCGCCGTGTGCGCTGACGAGCCCGGCGTGATCGCCGTGGCCCGCAAGGATTCCCCGATCGTGGTCGGCGCGGGCGAGACCGGATCCTATGTTGCTTCCGATGTCATCGCGCTCATCGACGCCACCCGCGATGTCGTGGTGCTCGAGGACGGTCAGTTTGCCAAGCTCACGCCCGCAGGCGTCGAGTACACCGACGAGGCCGGCAACGTTATCGAGCCCAAGGTCACCCACATCGACTGGGACCTGGACATGGCAGAAAAGGGCGGTTATCCCGACTTTATGCTCAAGGAAATCCACGAGCAGCCGCGCGTCGTGCGCGACACGCTGGTTGGTCGTATGACGCCGGCCGGCGAGCTCGACATCGACGAGCTGGGCCTTTCGCTCGAGGAGCTCAACGACATCGACCGCGTCTACGTGATCGCTTGCGGCACCAGCTATCACGCTGGCCTCATTGCCAAGAATCTCATTGAGGGCTGGGCTCGCATCCCCACCGAGGTGGAGGCGGCCAGCGAGTTCCGCTATCGCAACCCCATCATCACGCCGACGACGCTCGTCGTGGCCGTGTCCCAGTCGGGCGAGACGGCCGATACCCTTGCCGCCATCCGCGACGCGCGCATCAAGGGCGCCAAGGTCTTCGGCATCACCAACGTGGTGGGCAGCCCCGTGGCGCGTGAGAGCGACGGCGTCATCTACACCAAGGCCAACAAGGAGATCGCGGTCGCCTCGACCAAGAGCTTCATCGGCCAGGTTGTGAGCCTCACGCTTTTGGCTCTGCTGCTGGCGCAGGTCAAGTACCGCTTGACCACCAAGCAGGCGCGCATGCTGTTCCGCGAGCTTTCCGATACGGCCGAGCAGATCCAGTGGATTTTGGATACCCAAACCGAGGCCGTGCATGAGGCCGCCCTGCTGTGCAAGGACGCGCAGTCCGCACTGTTCGTGGGTCGCGGCATGGGTGCCGCTATTTCCTACGAGGGTGCGCTCAAGCTCAAGGAGGTCAGCTACCTGCACGCCGAGGCCTACGCCGCCGGTGAGATGAAGCACGGCCCCATTGCCCTGATCGACCCGGGCTTCCCTGTCATCGCTGTGGCCACCAAGAGTGCCACCTACGACAAGACCGTGTCGAACCTTATGGAGTGCAAGGCACGCGGTGCCAAGGTCATCGTCGTTGCCACCGAGGGCGATGAGGAGATCAACAAGATCGCCGACTGCATCATCCGCGTGCCGGCAGTGCGCGACGTGTTCAGCCCCATCACGGCGAGCGTCCCGCTGCAGCTGCTCGCCCGCGAGGTCGCCATCCTGCGCGGCTGCGACGTCGACCAGCCCCGAAACCTGGCGAAAAGCGTTACTGTCGAGTAATCGAGTTCCGTCACCCTAACAACTAAGGCCCGGCTCCGCATCATCAGACGGAGCCGGGCCTTTATGTGCGGAGAAACCACCACAAAGGTGCCTGTCCCCTTTGTGGTGGTTTTGGCAGGTTAGCGGAGCTTGCTGGTCTCGAAGTACTCGGGGAACTGGTCCAGAACCTCGGTTTGGTTGCGGAACATCATGTGCAGGTGCTTGCTGACCAAAAAGCTCGCTTCGATGGGGTCGCGACCGGCGATAGCGCGGCGAATTTGCTTGTGCTCGTTCACGATGTCCTGATTGTCGAGAACCTGTGTGGCAGCGCGCAGCCAGCGGAAGCGCTCCAGGTCGGCATTGGTCTCTTCGAGCCACGACCACACGGTGCTGCGACATGCGATGCTAAAAATCATGTGATGCATGAGGTTGTCGCTCAAAAAGAAGCCGATGCGATCCTCTTCGGCCATGGCCTTTTCCTGCAGCGCGATGGCGCGGTCGAGCTGCTCGATGCCGGCCGACGTGGCGCGCGCACAGCACTCCACGATCACCTGCTTTTCCAGATGTTCGCGGATGTAACAGGCACTCTCGGCAAGGGTGAGGTTGATGGGTGAGACGTAGGTGCCGCTCTGGGGCACGGTGCGCACCAGGCCTTCCTGCGCCAAGCGAACCAAAGCCTCGCGCACGGGCGTGCGACCCATATCCAGGTCGTCGCAAAGTTGCTTGACGCCCAGCTTTTCGCCCGGCTTGTAGTCCAGGTAGACGATTTTGCGTCGAATGGTGTGGTAGGACTGGTCCTGTAGGCTCGTTTCCTGCTCGCCGACGTGCATCGATTCTTCCATAGCGCCTCGCAACTGTTCTATCAAACTCATATGTCAGTTGTTAATTATGCCGCGAATCAGCTCTCCGCGGTGGGTAATTCGGCTGTTGCCTGAGAACTATTGCGGCATCTTAGTCTGTGTTTGCGCAAGGCTGCGCTCAATGTTGCCGTATCATAAGCCGTCGCAAACGTGAAATAGAAAGAAGGAATCCCATATGCAACTGGCAAATATCGTACGCGAGCGCTGGAAAGGCGTCTTATTCTGCCTGATCATCGCTATCCCCGCGACGTTGCTCGGCAAACAAATTGAGGTGGTCGGCGGTCCGGTATTTGCCATCCTCTTTGGCATGGTCCTGGCGCTCGTCTTTCCCAAGAATCGTCGCGAACAGCTCGCCGCCGGCGTCACCTATACGTCCAAAAAAGTCTTGCAGTACGCGGTTATCCTGCTTGGCTTTGGCATGAACCTCTCCCAGATTCTGTCCAAGGGCGCCCAGTCGCTGCCGATTATCGTGGCGACAATCTCGACCTCGCTTGTCATCGCCTTTGTGCTCTGCCGCGTTATGAACGTGCCGGGTAAGATCGCGACGCTTGTAGGTGTGGGTTCGTCGATTTGCGGCGGTTCGGCCATCGCTGCGACCGCGCCCGTCATCGATGCCGACGATCGCGAGATTGCCCAGGCTATTTCGGTCATCTTCCTGTTTAACGTTATCGCGGCGCTCGTGTTTCCGACGCTCGGCGGCATGCTCGGGTTGACCAACGAGGGCTTTGGCCTGTTTGCCGGCACTGCCATCAACGATACCTCGTCCGTAACGGCTGCGGCGAGCGCCTGGGACAGCATGCATCCCGGCGCCAATGTGCTCGAGAGCGCCACGGTGGTCAAACTCACCAGGACGTTGGCCATTATTCCCATCACGCTGGTTCTCGCATGCTGGCGGATGCATCTGGCACGCAAGGCCGGCGGCGACGCTAAGAGCACGTTCTCGCTTAAACGCGCGTTTCCCATGTTCGTGCTGTTCTTTGTGCTGGCGAGCGTGATCACTACGGTGCTTCAGCTTCCTGCATCCATTACGGCGCCCATCAAGGAGCTGTCGAAGTTCTTTATTGTGATGGCCATGGCGGCTATTGGTTTTAATACCGATATCGTCGAGCTGGTCAAAAAGGGTGGCAAGCCCATCGCGCTGGGCTTTTGCTGCTGGATTGGCATTGCGTGCATGAGCTTGGGAATGCAGCACGTGCTGGGAATCTGGTAGAGAAGTAGCTTATTTGCGTGCTGCGTGCTGGTGAGCGCATTCTCACGGTGGAGCGATAGGAGCTCTTGCGGGTATGGCTTGTCCGCAGGTTTATAAGTCCCGAAGAGCTCTTATCGCCCCGCCAGGATGGCGATGCGGGGCAACATCTATACTCGCAGGACGGCGCTTTCTGCCCTATAGTGTTTGGTGAGCAATATCGTTCAATTTTGAAACACTCGGTCGTGTGACCATCGGCGGTTGCACGTCGCTGCGGACAGGGGCAAATCATGGATAGCGATGCCAAGCTGAACATCTTGACTGGGGCCCTGGCTGCTGCCGGGGCCTCGGCATTGGCAATCGATGCGCATGGGGACGTCGCGATCTCGACCATGAATGACGCGGCGCTTGAGCGGGATGTGGCGGTTTTTGTCGCTGAGCGCCTCGACCGTATAGGAGACGGTGCGCGTCTGGTTATGGGACATGCGGGTACGCGCCTGAGCCTGACCGTTCGCCCCACCGACAAAGAGGGCGGGGGCCTTTGGGTCGTCGTGGTCCGCGAGGTGCGCGGTGCCGCGGCGCATGCGGGCATCGAGTGGCTCAACGCCGACGAAGTTGAGGCCCGCTACGAATCGAGCGCGTACGGCATCGTTGAGGGTGCCGCTGCGGTAGCTGCACCGGTTGCCGAGAGCTACGCGCGCGGTGTGCCCCTTATGCTCGAGGGCGAGCTGGGAGCGGGTCAGGTCGAGATCGCCAAGCGCCTCTATCTGGACGGTCCTTTTGCCGATCAGCCCTTTGTTTCCGTTGCGCTCGATGAGCTCACCGAGCGTGGTTGGCGCCATGTGCTCAAAAGCGCCGAATCGCCGCTGTTCCAAACGGGGCTGACCCTTTGCATTGAGGGCTGGAACGCGGTTGGCCCCCAGCGCCTCCGCGAGCTGGTCTCCACGATGGCCGACACCGCGTTGGCGACGCGCTGCCATGTGGTGCTGACGGCGAATGACATGCCGGGCGGCAGCGAAAGTGATCAAGCCGCCTTTGTGACCGAGCGCTTCGCCTGTGCGGTGAGCGTGGCGCCGGCAATCGCCGAGCAGGGAGCCGCGTCGACGAAGGTTGCGCGCTATTTGGAATATCTCGCTAACGCATTTGGGACGGCAGCGCCCACGCTGTCTGCCGCGGCGACGAAGACGCTCGATGCTTACCGCTGGCCGCGCAATTATCTGCAGCTCCGCGAGGTCTCGGAACGACTGTATATATTGGTGGGGGCGGGCACGGTGGACCGCGCTGTGGCGGAGGAAGTGCTCGCCCAAGAGGACGTGATTAAGACCGCAACCTTTGGTGCCCCGACACTCGAAAGCGACCTGTATATCCTGCGACCGCTGGCCGATACCGAGCGAGATATCGCGCATCTGGTTGTAGATCATCTCCACGGCAACCGAACCCGTGCGGCGGAGGTGCTGGGCATAAGCCGTACAACGCTGTGGCGCTTGCTGAAGGACGATGACCGTTGAGCGAGGCGCCCGTGACCGCGCGCGACGCGTGTGCTACAGTCCAAAGCGTTATTGTTTCGATTTGGTTACGGCGTGCGGGGGCGTATGGCTGAGACTACAAAACCGAGCCGCAGAAGGCGGAGTGCCGCGCCGGTCAACCGACGCACAACATCGGTGACGTGGGGCAAACACGCCTCGGGGTTTGATGGCTCGTTCAAGCGCACTAAATACGGCTACCCTTCGGCAAGCGCCCGCTTGGCAATGCAGGCAGAGTCCTCGCTGTGGGGCCGCAAACGCGTGGTGGGCTCAAAGCTCAAGCACGACGGCACGCTTGGTTACATCAGCCGCGGGGCGGCTCGCCGCAGTGGGCTCAATCCTGCTGGTTGGCATCGTTATGTGCCGATCGTGGCCGTCGTTGCAGTGATCGTCATCGCACTCGCTGCGCTTGGCTACGCCGGCGGTGGCGCCAACTTGGACGCGGTGTTTAAATCGCCCGAGCTCGCGCATGCAGGCACAGAAGTTGTCGAGGGCGCTCAGACCCAGACGGGCGTCGCACCTCAGCGCGGTATCGTCGCGGCGGCTTCCACCATCGCCGACGCTCAAAAGGACGAAGATAAGCAAGGCGACGACGCCGAAACGGCCCAGACGAACGAAACGACGACAACTCCATCGGCAAGATAAGTTGCGAGTTGGGCAGCAGCGGTTCATTCAATGTCTGTCGCCAACAGCGAGCGGGCCGCATTTGCGCCAAGGTGACGTGAAATGAGAGGGCGCTGACCTTTTGGTCGCGCCCTCGAAATTGAACGTCAGATTGGCGTGAATGCGGCTCGCGCAGCGTCAAGTGGTCCGCCGTTCGGTAGAACGGCGGAACATGCACCACGTTGTCGCGGCGCGGCTTTGCCTCGGGTAGCGTGTCCTCGGCGTAGCCAAGAATGCAGTTACCGACACCGCGCAGGCTGCCGTCGGCGGGCAGGCCCCAGCTGGCCAGCAGCTCCAGGCCCTCGGGCGAGTCAAAGACCTCATGCGCGCGGTGAATCCAGCACGAATCGACACCCAGTGCATAGGCGGCGTTGAGCAAGTTGCCCATAGCGAGCGAGCCGTCTTCCAGATGTGTGGGCACGCTGCGGTCAACCAGCACCACCACAACGGTCTTGGCGCCATAGAAGGGGTCGCTGTTGCTGTCCATGACCTGGGCGTTGAGCTGTGAGAGACGCTCGACGGTCGCGGGGTCGGTGACGGCGACAAACGTCACCGGCTGGCGGCCCATGCCGCTCGGCGCATATTGGCCGGCTTCGATAATACGTGCAAGCTTTTCGGCCTCGACGGGACGATCGCTGTAGTTGCGGCAGCTGCGGCGGTGAATGAGTGCTTCGATAGTCTCCATGGTGTCTCCTTGCGGTGGCGTTGCAGATGCCCCGTTCATACCCGTCGGGCTCAAACGATAGACGGTCAATTGTCCGGCCAAAAGGATAGATTCCAATTGGGAAAGTAGGTTTGCATAAAAGTACCTTCAGAATGTGACAAACCAATGGGATGGTTAAACGTTTTATCCCGTCTACCCTGCGGTTTTTTACCACTTGCCTAAATGACGAACGCATAACCTCTGATAAAGGTTTTACTAAAGGAGTACCAACGTTTATCAATGCGCCGTGGTGGCGCCGGGCCAGGAGGTAACATCATGTTCCAGGCTGGAGATGTCGTCGAGACCGACTTCGAAGGATTTCTGAAGCTGCTGCGTTCCAAGACGCGCGCTTTCGTGTCGATCAACGATCACGAGTACTACATCACGCACACCGATGGCTATTGGCGTGTTCAGGATTGCGAGGCCCTCAACGACAAGGGCCACTTTACTGACTGCTCCGAGTTGGTCAACACGGTCTGCGAGGTCGTCGAGCTGCCGTGGATTGCCGGCAAGAGCCTGCATGACAGCTTCTCGGGCGCTACGGTCTATGAGGCCGTCGCCGCTTAACAGGCAATAAAACCCGATTTTCACGTGACCGCTGGCGCCGCCCCCGCGCCGGCGGTCTTTTTCTGCCGATAGGCCATAAAAGTTCACGCATTTGCGGAGAGCCTGTTGACGATAGTCAAAACTCGGACTAATCTAGAGACACAAAATTGGTCAAAAATCGGACAATTGAATGGTGGGATAGATGAATAGTGCGGTTACGCTGGTCGACTTCGACCGGTTGCTCAATGGACTCGACCATATCTATTCGGAGTTCTCGCGCGCCTGCGGCCTCTCGGACTGCGCTTACTGGATGCTCGTCGATACCAGCACGGCGGGCGGCAGTATTGCCGTAAGCCGTCTGACAAGCGAATGGTTCTACAGCAAGCAGACCATCAACTCGGCAATTAAAACCTTGACGGCGCGGGGCTTCGCAACGTTGGAGTTTGCCGAAGGCAGTCGTAAGAACAAGGTTGTGAGCCTGACCGAAGAGGGCAGGCGATTTGCCAAGCGTTATGCGCTGCCGGCGCTCAAGGCCGAGCAGCGAGCCTTTGGCGCGCTTGAGCCCTGGGAGCAGCGCGAAATCATGCGCCTAATCGGAAAATTTTCCCATGCGCTCGGCGATGAGTGCGATGCCTTTAAGCAGCATATCGCTGCCGAGAGCCAAGCCGAGAATCAAGGTGAGGGGGAGTCGTGCGACTGTTAATGAGGTTTCTAAAGCCATATCGAGGGCTTGTCGCAGTGACGCTGCTGGTGCTGCTAATCGACAACATCGGCACGCTGCTGGTGCCCACGATGCTGGCGAACATGGTCAACACCGGCATCACCACGGGCGATGTCGACTATATCCTGCGCAACGGTCTGTACATGCTCATCGCGACCGGCATGGCCAGCGGCGGCGCGGTGCTGGGCTGTTACCTTTCGGCGCGTCTGGCGGCTAACGTGGCCTGTGACATCCGCAATGCCGTGTACGACAAGTCACTCGAGCTCGCGGCCAGCGACTTTGAGCGCTTTGGCACCGGCTCGATGATCACGCGCTCGCTCAACGACATCAACGTGATTCAGCAGGCGATTCTGCAGACGATTCAGCTGGTGCTGCCGGTGCCGTTCTTGGCCGTGGCGGGCATCATCTTTGCCTGGTTTATCGATCCTGCCATGGGCACGCTTCTGGGCGTAGTCGTTGCGATTGTGCTGGTGGCGGCGGTCTTTACGGTTGCCAACGCGGCTCCGATCTTTATGCGCTTGCAGAGCTTTATCGACCGCATGAACGTGGTGCTGCGCGAAAACATCGTGGGCGTGCGCGTCATCCGTGCGTTTAACAAGGAGCGCCACGAGGAACGGCGTCTGGACGAGGTGTTTAGCGAATACGCCGCCAACGCCATCAAAGTCAACCACCTGTTTGTGGGCCTCGACAGCTCAAGCTTCTTTTTGATGAACATCGCCGAGGTGGCGGTGCTGTGGGTGGGCGGCAACCGCGTAGGCGCCCACGCCATGCAGATTGCGAGCATCTCGGCGGTGCTGGAGTACGCGCTTCTGATCCTGTTCTTTGTGATGATGGCCCAGATGGTGGTGCTGACGCTTCCGCGTGCTGCCGCGTGCCTGAACCGTGCGCAGCAGGTGCTGGAGATTGAGCCGAGCATCGTCGATGGCGGGCGTACGCTTGATGCGGCCGCGTCCGACTCAAAGGACGGGGCCGATGTGGTCGCCGTGTTCGATCATATGTCGTTTCGCTTTGACGACGCCGACGAGGACACCCTGTACGACCTGAGCTTTGCCTGCCGTCGCGGCCAGACGACTGCGATCGTTGGCTCGACAGGCTCGGGCAAATCGACGGTGGCAAAGCTTCTGCTGCGCTTCCACGATGCCACCAAGGGCTCCATTCGCCTGAATGGTGTGGACCTGCGCGAGCTTACGCAAGACGAAATCCGCGGGCGCATTGCCTATGTGCCGCAGAAGGCGTGGCTGTTCTCGGGCACGGTGGCGAGCAACCTTCGCTTTGGTAACGAAGGCGCGACCGAGGGCGACATGCTTCATGCACTCCAGGTTGCCCAGAGCACCTTTGTGCTCGATCAGCCGCAGGGGCTCGATACCCCGGTGGCGCAGGGCGGCACGAACTTTTCGGGCGGCCAGCGCCAGCGTTTGGCAATCGCCCGTGCGCTCATGAAGCATGCCGATCTATATATCTTCGATGACAGTTTTTCGGCCCTGGACTTTAAGACCGATGCCGCCCTGCGCCATGCGTTGCAAGACGAGACGCGTGACGCTGCGGTGCTCATCATCGCGCAGCGCATCTCGACGATCTTGCACGCCGACCAGATCGTCGTGCTCAAGGATGGCGAGGTTGTGGGCCTGGGCACGCATGGCGAGCTTATGGAAACCTGCGAGGTGTACCGTGCCATCGCGGAATCGCAAATGAAGGGAGGTGAGTAGCATGACCGAGGAGCTCAGGAAACAAGGCGGCCTTGTCGATGTTGCCGCTGCGGACGCTGCCGATAAAACGGTCGACCAGGCTGCCGTAGCACCCGAGCTGGATGACGCCGCCAAGGCTGCGGCCGAGCGTGAGGCTCGCCGCCAAGCGCTTTACGAGGAAAACGAGCGAGCCGAGGACGAACGTGCCCGCGCCGAGGCGGAGCGCATGCGCGATGTGGACGACGAGGACGAGGACGAGACGCCCCGCGACACCTGGGCGACGGTGCGCCGCCTGTGGAGCGAGGCCGCCGGCGACCATTGGCGCTTCTATATCGTGTTTGCGAGCATCGTCTTCTACGTCATCTTTAACACCGCGGCGCCGGCTTACAGCGCCCGCGTGATCGATGAACTGTGGGGGCACATGAAGCTGGCGTTTGCCAACAACACCACCTTCAGCATTACCTGGGAGAACTGCGGCAGGACCATCTTTATCTACTTTATGATTTGGACCGCCGCCGCCTCGTTCTACGCACTCCAGAGCTTTTTGATGTCGAGTGTTGCCGAGCGCCTCAACTTGCGCCTGCGCAACCGCATCGCACAAAAGCTCAACCGTCTGCCGCTTGCCTACTTTGACGCGCATCGTCCCGGCGAGGTCGTCAGCCGTGCGACCAACGACTTAGACAAGATGTCCGAGAGCATGCAGCGCGGCTTGCTGCAGCTTCTGGTGTCGATCGGTACCGTGGTGGGCGCCGTGAGCGTGATGTTCGTGTTTAGCGTGCCACTCACGCTTGTCTTTTTGTTCTTTACGGCACTTTCGCTGCTGGTGACGAAGGTCGTGTCGCGCCGCACACACGATGTGACGGGCGAGCGCCAGGAGTGGGTGTCCAAGATTACGAGCGCGGTCGAGGAGGGCTACTCGGGCCGTCTGGTGATCCGTGCGTTTAACCGCGAGCGTCAGAGCTCCGCTGAGGTGCACGAGGCTTCGAAGGAGCTGGCGCGCGTGAGCACCAAGGCCGACTTTATGATCAATGCCGTCGGCCCCGCGGTGCGCTTTATCGGACGTTTGGCGCAGATCGTGATTGCGCTCGTGGGCTGCAGCATGTTGGTTGCCGGGCATATGACTGTCGGTGTGTTCCAGGCGTTCTTCCAGTTTATCTACGAGGCGTCCGAGCCCATGACGCAGCTGTCGTTTACCTTTAACTCGCTGCAGAGCGCGCTGGCGAGCGCCGAGCGCGTGTTCGACCTGCTCGACGAGCCCGAGATGGAAGCCGATCCGTTGCGAGCGTGATAAAGCGCACCCGCGCCGCCCCGGAGGGGAAAGCCGATCCGTTGCCGGCGGCCGCCGCCAAGCTGCCGGGCAAGGTTGAGGGCCGTGTTGCCTTTGAACACGTGCGTTTTGGCTATGCGCCCGACAAGCCGCTCATGCGCGACGTGTCGTTTGCCGCCGAGCCGGGCCAAAAGATCGCGGTGGTGGGAACCACGGGCGCGGGCAAGACCACACTCATCAACCTGCTTATGCGCTTCTACGAGATTGACGGCGGACGCATCACGCTCGATGGCGTGGACACGAGCCGCATGGACCGCGGCGAGCTGCGTCAGCAGTTTGGCATGGTGCTGCAGGATGCCTGGCTGTTCGACGGCACCATTGCCGAGAACATCGCCTATGGCTGCCCCGAGGCGACGCGCGACGAGATTGTGGCGGCCGCGCGCGCCGCGCAGGTCGACTTCTTTGTGCGCACCATGCCGCAGGGCTACGACACGCGCGTGGCCAACGATGCCGAGAGCATCAGCCAGGGCCAACGTCAGCTGCTGACCATCGCGCGCGTGCTGCTCAACAACCCGGCGATTCTCATCCTGGACGAGGCGACGTCGAGTGTGGACACGCGCACTGAGCTTGCCATCGGCCGCGCTATGGATGCACTCATGCGCGGGCGCACGAGCTTTGTGATCGCGCACCGTCTGTCGACGATCGTCGATGCCGACCTCATCCTGGTCATGGATCACGGCAACATCATCGAGCAGGGCACGCACAAGGAGCTGCTGGCCGCCGAGGGCGCCTACGCCGACCTCTACCTGAGCCAGTTCGCATAAGGTGACAAAGGGGCAGTCCCGCATGTCACATCGAAAAGAAGGCACGCCGGGGGCGGATTCCCTGGCGTGCCTTTTGTGTTGGCGTTCATGCTGTGGCGGTTGCCCGCGGCCCTAGCGCTCGTCCACGAGCTTGGCGACGAGGGCTTTGAGCTCGGCCATCTCCCGCTCGAGTTCCTTGACGCGGCGGGCGTTCTCGGTGATGCCCTGACGGTTGAGGGCGCTCTGCTCGGCGGCATCGTCGGGCATGTACTCGCGATGCTGCTTAGCGTCGAAGCTCTCCTCGAACACGCGGCAGCCGTTGCGTTTGATGATGCGCCCGGGCACGCCCACGACGGTGCAGTTGTCGGGCACGTCTTTGACGACGACCGAGTTGCCACCGATCTTGACGTTGTCGCCGATGCGAATGTTGCCGAGTACCTTGGCGCCCGTGCCCACGGTGACGTTGTTGCCCAGGGTGGGGTGGCGTTTGCCGGTCTCGTTGCCGGTACCGCCGAGCGTGACGCCCTGGTAAAGCACACAGTTGTCGCCCACGATGGTGGTTTCGCCGATGACGACGCCCATGGCGTGGTCGATAAAGAAATGCTTGCCGATCTGTGCGGCGGGGTGAATCTCGACGCCGGTGATGTGGCGGGTGATTTGTGAGAGCACGCGGGCGAGCGAGCGATGACCGTGCTCCCACAGCCAGTGCTCGGGCACGTGGTTCCACTTGGCGTGCAGGCCAGGATAGGAAAGGAAGATGACCAGACCGTTTTGCGCGGCGGGGTCCTGCGCTTGGACGGTCTTGATGTCCTCGCGAATGGTATTGATAAAGCTCACCGGCCGCCCTCCCTTAGCGCCATGGCAATGCGATTCAATAAAGTATAGCGATTCGCTAGGGATTAGGAAGGACAATCTTGGCGGCATTGCACGACAGGTGTCAGTTATGCAAACTTGCTGGTAATGGAGTCATGCTTTTGTGGGGTTGCGCACGAGGGGGCGCTGCAACCGTATACTGGTCAACTTGGACGTATCCGCGCCCACAACTGAGAGGTTTTACTTCATGGGTTTCATTAATTTTATCGCCGAGCTGCTCAAGGATCCGCGTACCGCGATCGCCAGCTGGATTGCTGCTGGCCCTCTTATGGCCTATGGCTGCGTGTTCCTGATTATCTTTATCGAGACGGGCGTGGTGTTCTTCCCGTTCCTTCCTGGCGATTCGCTGCTGTTTGCCTCGGGTTTCTTTGCCCACAACGGTGGCTTTAACATCGTGGCCCTGCTGGCCGTCGCATGGGCTGCTGCCATCCTGGGCGACCAGTGCAACTTTATGATCGGTCACTTCTTTGGCAAAAAGATCATCGCTTCGGGTAAGGTCAAGGCCATGACGCCCGAGCGCATCAAAAAGTCCGAGGATTTCTTGGACAAGTGGGGCCACCTGGCCATCTTCCTGGGCCGCTTCTTCCCGTTTATCCGCACCTTTGTGCCCTTTATCGCCGGCATGGGCGGCATGCACTGGCGCAACTTCGTTATCTTTAACGTGCTGGGCGGCATTACCTGGTCAACGCTCTTTACACTGCTGGGCTACTTCTTTGGCGGCATCCCCTTTGTGCAGGAGCACTTTGAGCTGCTGATCGTCGGCATCGTTGCCGTGTCGATCATCCCGACCGTGGTCGGTCTGGTTAAGGCTAAGCTGGGCAAAAAGAACGCGTAGCTCGAGCCGGCGCGCAAACCGTGCAGTTGGGGCCCGTCACCGCTTACGGTGGCGGGCCTTTTTGCTTCGGTCAAATGAAAATACTTTACTTAGTTAAAGAAAAGCGTTTTATCAGACGCGTACGGGGAGTACAATCTCGTGCATGCGAATCGACGTGCCATCGGCTTTGATGCCGTTCGCGTGTCCCGTCCGGCTCTACGCTCCGGGCGTGCGACGTTGCGACGCGGTCGGCCTCGGTCCTTGCGTGCGGGTTCGCGAGTATGCAACTGTGTATGTAAGGAGCGACATATGACTGTCGAGAAGAAGGATATCGATTGGGGTAGCCTCGGCTTTGGCTACATGAAGACCGATTACAGTTACGAGGCTCATTGGAAGGATGGCGAGTGGGACGAGGGCGGCCTGACCACCGACCACACCCTGCATGTCTCCGAGTGCGGTGGCATCTTCCATTACTGCCAGGAGGTCTTTGAGGGCCTGAAGGCCTACACCGCCGAGGACGGCAGCATCGTCTGCTTTCGTCCCGACATGAACGCCGAGCGTATGTATAACTCTGCGCAGCGCCTCGAGATGCCCCCGTTCCCCAAGGACAAGTTCGTTGAGGCCGTCAAGCAGGTCGTTTCTGCCAACGCCGCCTGGGTTCCGCCCTTCGGTTCCGGCGCAACCCTGTACGTGCGTCCGTTTATGATCGGCTCCGGTGACGTGATCGGCGTGGCTCCCGCTCCTGAGTACACGTTCCGTATTCTCGTGACCCCGGTCGGTCCGTACTTTAAGGGCGGCCTTAAGCCCGTTAAGCTGCGCGTTTCTGAGTATGACCGTGCGGCACCGCACGGCACCGGCAACATCAAGGCCGGCCTCAACTACGCCATGTCCCTCAAGCCCACGATGGAGGCCCATCGCGAGGGCTATGCCGAGAACCTGTATCTCGACTCCGAGTCCCGCACCTATGTCGAGGAGACCGGTGGCGCTAACGTCCTGTTCGTGAAGGAGGATGGCACCCTCGTTGTTCCGCAGTCGCACACCGACTCCATCCTGCCCTCCATCACCCGCCGTTCGCTCGTTCAGGTCGCCAAGGACCTGGGCATCACCGTCGACGAGCGTCCCGTCGAGTGGGCCGAGGTCAAGGCCGGTACCTTTGTCGAGTGCGGCCTGTGCGGCACCGCTGCCGTCATCTCCCCGGTTGGCGAGATCGACAACAAGGTTTACGGCGCCGACGAGACCGTGACCTTCCCGGCTGGCTACACCGAGATCGGCCCTGTGATGAAGAAGCTTCGCGAGACCTTGACTGGTATCCAGTCCGGTGCTGTCGAGGATAAGCACAACTGGGTTTACACCGTCGCGTAAGCTGCCATAGCTGTTCGGCCCGAGGGCAACCTTCCTTTCCGGCGCGTCCTCGGACATGAAAGAACCTCCGCTGCGCACTTCGTGCGGCGGAGGTTCTTTCGTCCTGCGGAGTGCGCCGGAAAGGAAGGTTGCCCTCGGGCTTGCGTTACCTCGGCGCTGCCGTTACGGGCAATATAGATCTAAATTAAAGATGGCGCGCGGGCTCTTTGGGCGCGCTTTTTTTTAAAGATGACTTTGGTGCGGGGCGCGCAGCGCGCCGCATCAGAAACCACCCGCTATGCGGGTGGGGGCAACCGGCTTTACAAAGCCGCCCCCTCGCCGGACACTTGCGATTGTTCAGGCCGCAAGGAATCCGAGTCGAGAGGGCGGTGGTGGCGTATGGCCCAGAAGGCCTACAGCCTGTCGCACACGAAGTGGATGTGCAAGTACCACGTCGTGTTCACGCCGAAGTATAGGCGCAAAGTCATCTATAACCAAATAAGGTCCGACCTTGGGGAGATCTTCAGGAAGCTCTGCCAGTACAAGGGGATAGAGATCATCGAGGGGCACCTGATGCCCGACCACGTCCACATGCTGCTGGCGATACCGCCGAAGTACAGCGTGTCGAGCGTGATGGGCTACCTGAAGGGGAAGAGCTCGCTGATGGTATTCGACAGGCACGCGAACATGAGGTACAAGTTCGGCAACAGGAAGTTCTGGGCCGAGGGCTACTACGTGTCCACCGTCGGCCTGAACGAGGCCACGATCGCGAAGTACATCCGGGAGCAGGAGAAGGCCGACATCGCGCTCGACCGGCTGAGCGTCAAGGAGTACGAGGACCCCTTCGATAGGGGGCCGGGGCGCAAATAGCGCCGGTTTGACCGGCCCGTCACGGGTCAACCTGCAGTGCGGCCCGAACCCCGTGAGGGCCGGCGCCTTTAGACGCGTGCCGGAAATCCAAGGGTTATACCCTAAGAGCAAACCACCCCTTTTAGGGGTGGTTTTGATTTTGCTTCGCGCCATGTGGGGGTGGTGGCGACGTGCATTTTTGCGAGTATTCTGCAATCGAAGGCCCCTGCATACCGACGTTCGGGCAAAAATCCGTGCTCGTCGATGCTTTTCGCGAATAATAGGCGGGGTTATGGGCCGACAGCGGGTGATTTGCAGGGATATTCGCGGTCTTTGGCCTTTGTCGTGGCGCCCGATGCTCTTGGTTATGTTGAATACTCCCAAAAATGCACGGCGCTTAGAGGGGGACCTACGCGAAAAAGGAAACCGCCCCGTCGAAGTATGCATTCGACGGGGCGGTTTATGCATATACCCGATTAAGACTCGGCCGTGATTGTTAGAACTTGACGGTCGGGGCCTGGCGGGCGGCTTCGGCGGCCTCGAAGCCCTGGCGCTCCTTAAACTGGAAGATGCCGGCAAAGATGACAGCCGGGAACGTCTGAATGGCGTTGTTGTAGCTGAGCACGCAATCGTTGTAGCTCTGGCGTGCATAGCTAATCTTGTTCTCGGTATCCTCGAGCGATGCCTGCAGCTGCGTAAAGTTGGTGTTTGCCTTAAGATCGGGGTAGGCCTCGGCTACGGCGAAGAGCTGGCGCAGCGCACCGGTCAGCACGTTGTCGGCTTCCATCTTGGCCTCGGGCGTGGTGGCCTTGACGGCGGTGTTACGCGCACTGATCACGGCGGAGAGCGTCTCCTGCTCGTGCTTGGCGTAGCCCTTGACGGTCTCGACCAGGTTGGGGATTAGGTCGTTGCGGCGCTGCAGCTGCGTATCGATGTTCTGCCAGGCGTTATCGATGCGGTTACGCTTGGTGACCATGTTGTTGTAGATGCCGGCGATGGCGCAGACAATCACAATGACAACAACGATGCCGATGATGACGGTAATCATGATGTCTCCGTTTCGAATGGCCGCGGCGGCATGCGCCAGCTGCCGTTGGTATAACGCTACTAGTATACCCGCAACGTTTTGCCGTGCCGAACTTTCCGGTAAGCGTTATGTTTTCGGTGGGGTTGGCACTGGGGCAAAGCGCGCGAGGTACAGGTGTAAGATATGCGACAGATTGACGAGTGTTGTCTTTGCCCTGAGGATGGCGATACCAGTGGACCTTCGCATCAAGAAAACCTATCGTGCCCTGTTCGATGCCTTTACCGAGCTTCTCGAGGAGCATCGTTTTGAGGACCTGACGGTTGCCATGCTGTGCGACCGCGCCATGATTCGCCGCACGACGTTCTACAAGCACTTTCGCGACAAGAACGATTACTTTGCCTTTTATATCGATGAGCTCATGTCGGGTTTGCCGCAAAAACAGCCCGATGAGGCCGGCGCAGTGTCTGCCGAGGACGTGCGCGCGCTTCGGCACGCGATTTTGGACGATGCCATGGATTTGATTCTGGCGCACGAGCAGCTCATGGATAACATTTTGGCAAGCAGCATGTCGGGCATGTTGACCAACGTTATTTGCGACCGTATTGCCCGCTCCATCCGCGAGCGTGTGATGAACGTGCTTGCCGAGGATGCCCTGGCCCCCGTGTCACTCGAGACGACGTCTGAGTTTGTCGCCGGCGGTATTATTCGACTTTTCACGATATGGTGGGAATCGGGCCACGATCTTGAGCGTCGACCCGAGATGGCCGACGTGGTCGATGCGCTGTTTGAGCGGACCATGACGCCGGTGCATCACTAAAAGTGGCGGAGAGAGGGGGATTCGAACCCCCGGAACGCTCTCGCGCTCAACGGTTTTCAAGACCGCCGCATTCAACCGCTCTGCCATCTCTCCGTGAGTCGTAATGATAGCATCGTTTTGAATTTGCAACAGGGAAGGCGAACGATGACGATCACCGAAATCGACGAGAAGTTCATGCGCGAGGCGCTGGCGGAGGCTCGCGCCGCCGCGGCGGTGGGCGAGGTACCGATTGGTGCCGTGGTGGTGCGCGCGGGCGAGATTGTCGCGCGGGCGCACAATCGGCGCGAGCTCGACCAGGATCCTTCGGCTCATGCAGAGTTCGCGGCCCTGTGCGCTGCCGCTCGGTCGCTCGGTCGCTGGCGCCTTTCCGACTGTACGGTCTATGTGACGCTCGAGCCATGCTGCATGTGTGCGGGGCTAATGGTCAACGCGCGCGTGGGGCGCTGCGTGTATGGCGCGGCTGATGCCAAGGCGGGCGCGTTGGGATCCCTATACGATTTGAATGCCGACTCGCGCCTGAATCATCGGTTTAACGTGACGGCTGGGGTCCTGGCGGATGAATGTCGCGAGCTGCTGAGTAACTATTTTGGCGGTCTGCGCGGAGCGGGCGGCGCTGATTGCGGTTGTGGGGCCGATCTTGAAGCACACGCCGCTCACGCCGCAGCGCTTGCAGGTGCCGGTGAGGATGCTGGCACGGCGGTTGACTTTGGTCCTGCGTGCCGCCGACCCCGCCGTGTGCTGTTGGCGATCGACTCCTTTAAGGGCAGCGTGTCGAGTGCGCAGGCGGAGGCGGCGGTTGCCGAGGGCATGCGCCGTGTGTGGCCTGATGCCGAGGTACGCGCGTTGCCGCTGGCGGATGGCGGCGAGGGGACGCTCGATGCCGTTGCCGCGTGCGGCGGTGAGATTGTGACCTGCGAGGTGGCAGGTCCCTTGGGCGACCGCGTGTCTGCCCGGATGCTGGTGGACGACGAGCGCGACTCGGCTGTAATTGAGATGGCCGAGGCGGCGGGTATTGGGTATTCACCCTGCACGGAATCGGCGGCGCTTGCGGCTTCGACCTATGGCGTGGGCGAGCTGATACTCCGTGCGGTTCGCGCCGGGGCAAAGACTATCTATATTGGTCTGGGCGGCAGTGCCACCAACGACGGTGGCGCCGGCATGCTGCAGGCGCTGGGCGCGCGTGTGGTCGATGATCAGGGATGCGATGTCGCCCCCGGTCTTGCCGGACTTGAGCGGGTGGCGAGCGTTGATTTGGCGCCAGCGCTTCGGGCTTTGGATGGCACTCGTATTGTTGTGCTTTCGGATGTCGAGAATCCGCTCGTAGGGCGTCGCGGCGCGCTTGCGGTGTTCGGCGGACAGAAGGGTCTGCCGGCGGGCGACATCGAGACGCTGCGCAGGTACGACGGTTGGATGGTCGGCTACGGTCGTCTGCTCGATGCGGCAATTGCCGGAGCTCGAGCCCAAGGGTTGTTGCGCACGCCTGAGGGCGCACGGACATTTGGCTCGGTGCTCGGTGTGCCTGGCGCTGGTGCCGCCGGTGGCTTGGGCGCGGCGTTGCTGGTGCTCGGCGCCGAGTTGCGCTCGGGTGTGGAGACGGTGCTCGATCTCGTGGGGTTTGACGAGCACGTGCGCGATGTCGACCTGGTCATAACGGGCGAGGGCAATATGGATGAGCAGTCCGCCGCCGGTAAGGCGCCGGTGGGCGTGGCACGCCGTGCCAAGCGGTGTGGCAAGCCGGTTGTTGCCGTCGTGGGCGGTCGTGCCGACAACCTGGATGCGGTGTGTGAGCAGGGCATTGACTTGGTTTTGCCGATTTGCCGCAAGCCCATGGACCTGGAACAGGCACTCGATCCGCAAGAAGCCACAACCAACCTCATCTGTGCCGGCGAGGCAGCCTCCCAATCCTACGACCTCGCCCGCCTCTAAGGCCTATCTCCCTATAAGTTGCGGTGGAATACGGAGTGTTTTTGCCTTTAAGGTGCCAATTCAGTCCGTATTCCACCGCAACTTCGAGTATGGCCGTCCGAAGCGGGCTGTCCTGAGTCTTGAATCGGACCGTTTGCCACGAAATGCGGCTATCTACTACGTTTAACCGGGCATCCTCGACCATCCCGGAATTTGCGAAAATAAAACAGCAGGTAGACAGCTTGCCGATTTTCGAAAAAGCTGGCTATGGTTGGCTCTCGCGGCTTAAACGTAGTAGATAGCCCGTTTTTGTGGCGCAGCGTCAGACCAGTCATTTTGGGACGGGGCTTTTTTGACTACCTTTGCGTTGAATATGCTCGGGTAGTCTTTTTGGCTGGGTAGTCAAAAAAGCCCGTCCCAAATTAGCTGCTTTGTGTGGCGCGAATGGTTCGTTTTTGCGCCTGAGTGGCAACCCGATGAGGAATTTTGGGTCACCCAAATTGCTACACTTTTAAGTATATTGCGATGTCCCGCCTTGCGTTTCTGCGCGCGGGGGGGCGTATATTTGCATCGATGAGGGCGACGACACACATATAGCGAGCCACTGCTTGCCGTCCTCATGGATCGGGGAGGGCCTTCATGAATCGCGTGCGTGCGAGAGTTCGAGAAATACTGGAGCCTTTTGGCGCAAAAACCAATACTGCCAAGCGCGTTCTAAAGGTTTTGACCGTCCCGCTGGCGGCGTGTGCGCTCATGTTTGGTGCGACGAGTGCGTCGGCTGCCGTGAGTGACCACACCGTGCAAACGGTGAATCCTACCGGCACCACGGTCAACCTGTTCGACTACTGGGTTGTCGATGGCGATAACGATAGCTCGAAGAACATAAACAACGACAACAAGAACAACAACACCGGTATCAATAAAGACCATCAGCTCAAGTTCAATGGTGGCGCCGGCACGGGCATTAACAGGTGGACGGGCAAAAGCGCCATCAATGGCTATGGACGCCTTTCGTTTGTGAAGAACACGCTGGTAAATGGTTATCCAGCGATTGATGCCGGTACCTACACCTCCTATAACACGAGTGGTACGTACACCGATGAGTCGCTGGCTTATCTCTTTAACAATGCCAGCCAGGCAAATGGTAGGCAGAACGGCAAAGCCGTCTACAACAACGTGAAAGGCCTCTTCCAGCTCAAGGATGGCTATTACGTTTACGACTCGTACGGCTCTGAAGGCAATTATGCCGTGTATAACTCTACGACCAAGTCCTTCAACGTCTACAATAAGGCTGGCGTATATAAGGACAGCGTGTCAGATGCGAATCGGGGTCAGTTCTTCCCCTTTGACTCGGCTGACAAGGTTTTTGAAGAGAAGAACGGTCAGCTCTCTCCTATAGGAATAACGGACGGAACGAACGATAAGCTCAACCACCACTTTGGTATGTCCATGACCACGGAGTTTGTCCAGCCTAACGGTGGCAAGACCACCAATAACGAGGATATGATCTTTGAGTTCTCGGGCGATGACGACGTATGGGTCTATATCGATGGCGTGCTCGTGGGCGATTTGGGTGGCATCCACGAGAAGGCGACGCTTGATATCAACTTTGCTACCGGTGAAGTAAAAGTCGGTCATGTCGACGGTGCGAATGGAACCAAGAAGGAAATCGAAAAAACCAACATTAAGGCGATGTTCAAAGCCGCCGACGCAGATATCTCCAACTTCTCCGGCAACACCTTCAGCGACAGCACCAAGCACACCCTGAGCTTCTTCTATTTGGAGCGTGGCGCGGGCGCATCGAACATGTCGCTCAAGTTCAACCTTACCACCCTGCCGTCGTCCGAGGTCGAGAAGGTCGACCAGAACGGCCAGGCAGTCCAAGGTGCCAAGTTTGCTCTGTATCAGTCCGATGAAAAATGGACCGTGCCAAGCGGGGCCGAGCCTATCGCCCAAGGCACGACGGACGCCAAGGGCCAACTGGTATTTCTGATGAAGAAGGACGGCTCCGTGCTCTCGTTCGATGGCCAGCATTCCGAGGGCCACGATTACTTTGTACTCAAAGAAGAAGAATTGCCCGCGGGGTACCGCTCGAGTCTGACCTCGTCGACCTCCGCAACGCCGGGTGAGCTGCATTTGCAGTACAAGAAAGCTGCGAGCGGCACGGGCGGCGTGGTTGTTGCCCCGGAAACAACGGTCACCACAGCCGACGGCAAACAATGGACGGGCAGCCGCATGTGGCTGAACGGCGGCTATCTGGCCGCCAAGGAGACCATCTCCCTGTCCAAAGAAACAAAAGATAATAAGAAAAATCCCATTAGTTCGGGCACGACCTTTGCCGTCGTGCTCAAGCTCACCGGTGCGGGCGAGGACCATAAAAGCGAAGATGCATGGACGGCGGTCACAGGTAACCCGCTCGAGGGCTACAAGCTGTGCGCCGCACACGGCATTGCCGGTGCCGTCGAGGCTGCCAAATCGGCGGACACGAGCGTCTTTGCCGTCAACACCAAGGGCGATTACGAGGTGACGGTCAGGTCGCTGCCCGGCGATATCGAGAAGTACGCCGCCATGATGGAGGACAAGTCGAAGTCCGAATATACCGTGGCGGCGTATCACACCACGGCGTCGTCTCTGGCAGAGGCAACCACGGAGAACACCTCCATGGTTCAATACCAGTCGATAAACAGGCAGTTCTCAACCGTGATCCACCTTACGAACGTTCAGAACCGTCTGTTTGTGCAGAAGATCGACGACCTGGGCAAGCCTGTGAACGGCGCGACGTTTGAACTGTATAAGTCCGACGACGTTACCGGCGAAAGCCCCAGCACGTATGCCATCAAGCCCAATGCCGAGCCGTATGACACCGTGCAGGCAAACGGCATGACCTATCCGTATGACATTGAGGGTGCTGCATGCTTCCCGCTCGATTCGACAAAGCATGCGCCCCTTATCAAGGGTACGTACTATCTGCGCGAATCGTTGAGCCCGGATGGCTACGAGATAAATTCCACCATCACCAAGGTGATCGTGGACGATTCGGGCGTGTACGTGGATGCCGGTGAGAAGAACGACGGCGTGCGCAGTATGAGCGGCCCGGGCTCGCTGATTGCCTCGTTGGCGCAGTTTGGCTCTCCTGACTCGATCGACAACACGCTTACACACATCAAGGGCAAGCTGCAGAGCGCGACTGGTGCAGATGTCAAGGGCAACCTGATGTGGGACCAGACGAGCACCGCCGAGGGCGTGACGCCTTCGCTCAAAAACGACTTGATGCACATGCGCTATGACAAGGCGACTCAGGGCACCAAGACCGTTCTGCGTTATGTCGAGGACAAGGGCGTCCGCGACGGCCAGCTGGCGACGATCTTTGCCGATACGGGCATCAACCGTATGGCCCTCTACCAAGAGGACGACCCATCATATATCGATGATGCCTCCAAGACTCGTACCAACTTGGGCACGCTCCAGCTCAACCATCTCTTTACCACGGCAACGGCCGTGCAGTATACCGATCGTCGCGTGGCACGTCTGCAAGTGACCAAGACCGTGACGGCAGACGACGGCCTTACCGCGCCTACCAAGGATGCGAACGACAAGGACCTGACCTTTACGTTTAAGTTCACCCTGCCGGATTCCGAGAAGGGCTACGGGGCGCACGTGTTCGATGCGAACGGCGAGGCCGTGGGCAACTCCTTTACGCTCAAGAACGGCGACACCCATTCCATCAAGGCCGGCGAGACAATTCGCGTGTACGACCTTAAGCAGGGCGACAAGTATAGCGTGAGCGAGCTCACCACCAAGGGCGAGGAGTCCAACGGCAACGTGCTGGCGAGCATCGTTAACACCGTGACCGGCTCTGCCGATGAGTCGGTGCTTCCGGCTGGCTTTAGGCTCGTGAGCCGCAGGGCCGGCGGCGAGGAGCAGTCCGGAACCGGCAACGCCATCGAGGGCACGATTGCTGCGCTCGTGGACGGAAAGATTCCCGATAGCAACACGCTCGTGTTCACTAACAACTACAGCGCCAGCTCCGTGACGCTCGATGCCCAGAATCGTCTGAGCGCCACGAAGGTGCTCGAGGGCCGTGGCTGGACCGATGACGACACCTTTACCGTGCAGCTTACGGCCGAGGACGGCGTCCCCATGCCCGAAGGCGCCAAGAGCAAGGTGTCGACAGTCAAGCTCACCAATAAGACCCAGACGGCAGCGTTTGGCGACATCACCTATAACAAGCCGGGCACCTACACCTATACCATCAGGGAGGTTATTCCCGGCTCCGATGCCAGGGCGGACGGCATAAGCTATTCTGCTGCTGTCTATACCGCAGAGGTCGTGGTGGAGGATAACCAAGCTGGTGCTCTGGTCGTTAAGAGCGTGACGATGACGCAGCTGCGCGACGATGCCGGTGCCGAGAAGAATGTCGAGGTTGCCGATAAGATCGCAACCTTCACCAATCGCTACGATACGCACGAAGCGAACATCATCATCCATGCAAAAAAGAACCTGACCGACAACGCCGGGACCTTCCCGCTTGCCCAGAACACCTTTAGCTTTAAGCTCGAGCGTGTGGGCGGCTATGCGGACGACAATGCAGCGTTCGATCCTGATACGGTCGTACCGAGCATCAAGGCCCCCATGCCTCAGGGCGCCGAGGGCGACACCGCGACCGTGGGCAATAACGCCGACGGTACGGTGACGTGGCCGGCGATCTCCTATACTGCCAGGGTGGATGCGGGACGCGCCTACGTTTACAAGTTCGCCGAGAATCTCGGCAGCGTCGCGGGCATGACCTACGACGGATCGGTCTATTACGCTGTGGTGCGCAACGCCGCTAAGGGCGCCGGCATGACGACCTCGATCGAGTACTACAAGGCTGCGGCAGACGGCTCGGTAGAGCAGCTGGACAAGGACGTTACGCCCCTCTTTACTAATACTTATAGCGTGGAGCCCACGAGCGTGACCCTGCAGGGTCAAAAGACCGTGAGCGGCCGTGACTGGAACCAGGGCGAGGGCTATACCTTTAACCTCACCGCTGCTACGGACGATGCCAGCGCAACCGGCCTGAGCAAAACCACAAAGCAGGCGGTAACGGATGGGGCTGTCGCAATAAACGCCAGCCAGGCTGTCGCCAGCGCGCCCGAGTCAGGACGCGTGGCGCCGTTCACCTTTGGCACCGAAGGCGCGCCGACCGTGACGTTCAAACGCGCGGGCACCTTTAGCTTCAATATCACCGAAAACGCCGCGCAGGATGGCCAGGCGGGCATGTCCATGGACAAGCACACCGCACGTGCGACCGTTGTGGTGACTGATCTGGACGAGTCGGGCAACCACACGGGCAAGCTGCACGTGGCAAGCGTGACCTATGCCAACACCGATGCCTCCGATGCAGACAAGGCCGTAACCGACAAGGCTGCCTTTACCAACGCATATCATGCGTCGGGCACCTTTAGCGGCGTTACGGTGAGCAAGACCCTTGAGGGTCGCGCCTCTACCGCGGGCCAGTTTACCTTTGCCGTGACGGGCCTTTGGTACAACGGCGTCCAGACGTCGGTCGATGGCGCCGAGGCCAACATGTCCAACAAGGCGGCGAAGGCCGGCGTGTCCGGCGCCGTGGTGGGCGCGAACGGGGCGGAGAAGCTCTTTGCTCGTACGATCACCGAGCAGGATCTGGGCCATACGTTTGCCTATCGCATCCACGAGAACCAGCCTGCTACTGCCGCCGGCTACACCTATGACACCGGCTACACCGGTGATGCCATCGTTCTCGTTAAGGTTCTTGCACGCCAGAACGATCTCGCCAAGCTCTACACCGTGACGACCGTGCTCAAGGGCGCGGGCGTGACGGAGCTGCTGGGCGATTCCAGCGATGCGAGCGCGTTGACGGACGAAAAGATTACCGA
The DNA here is from genome assembly GCA_900540995.1 of uncultured Collinsella sp. Taxonomy (GTDB): domain Bacteria; phylum Actinomycetota; class Coriobacteriia; order Coriobacteriales; family Coriobacteriaceae; genus Collinsella. The sequence goes on from UQHO01000010.1 coordinate 53,133, forward strand.
GCTCAAGCAAAAACCGAATACCTACGTGCAACAGTACGATGCAAGTGAGGCCGGTACCACAACGCCTGCCGTATCGTTTGTGAACCGTTATGCGGCAAGCCTCGACTATGGTGCCGCTGGCGGCCTGAAGATCGAGAAGACACTGACGTACCCCGAGGGTGCGACGGTGTTTGGCTCGCCCAAGAGTACGTTCCGCTATATCGTCAAGCCCGCCGATGAGACATCTGCCAAGAAGGTCGGCATTACCATGGACGGCAAGGTCTTTGAGACCGCAAACGTCGAGGCCAATACCCCCAAGACCGTGAGCTTGGTTCCTGAGCGCGGGCTGACTTTCACTCAGAATGATGCTGGCAAGACGTTTACCTATACCGTGGCCGAGATTGACGACAAGGCGACGGGCTATACGTACGACAAGACGGTCCATACGGTTAAGGCTGTCGTGGCGGACAACGGCGACGGCACGCTCAAGGTCATGACATCGGTAAGCAAGACGGTTGATGGCGAGGACGAGCTCGAGGGCCAGTGGATCTACCCATCGGATGCGACGTCTACCGGTGTCGCGACGGTTAAGTTCAAGAACACCTATACGGTTACCGAGGCGGCAACCTATACCCCGTCCGTGACGAAGGTGGTTGCCGGTGCCGATGCTGAGGGCAAGTTCACCTTTACCATGACCGCGGCTGACGATGTTACCCGGGCTGCCATCGACGGCAAGCTCATCACCGGCTCTTCGATGAGCAAGGGCAATGGCTACACCGAGCAGAAGCAGACGAAGGAGGACCTCAAGGACGGGGAGCACTACCAGCTTGACTTCTCGAAGCTCACCTTTAACAAGCCGGGCACGTATAAGTTTGCTATTAACGAGCTGACCCCGAACGGCGGTCCTGGCGAGTGGAAGTATGACCAGCATGTCTATACCGTGACGGTTACCGTAACCGATGAGGGCGGCAAGCTTGTGGCGCGCCCCGATGGCACGACCGGTTCGGAAGGTTTCATCTTTACCAATAGGTACCAAACTTCGACGAGCTACGAGCTCCAGGGCGGTCTGGAGATCGTCAAGACGCTCAAGGGCAAAGACCTGCATGCCGGCATGTTTGGCTTTACGGTGACGGGCAAAGATCCCGCCTCGACCGCAAAGCTTAATAAGCTGCTGCGCGCGGACAAGGGCAAACTCATCGTTACCAACGATGAGCCCGAAGCCAATGGCACGTCCCATACCGGCATTTTGGGCGGCCTGACCTTTACGACGGACGACGCAGGCAAGACGTTCACCTACAAGGTGGTCGAGAACAACGGAGGCCAAGGCGGCTATAAATACGACTCCACCTATTGGACGGTAGAGATTGCGGTTAAGAAGCGCGATAACGGTTCGCTCTATACCGTGACTACCGTCAAGCATTTTGACGCCAAGGGGACTGAGCTTCCCGCGAATACACAGCCCGATAACTCCGAGAGCGGTACCGCCAAGGCCAAAGTGTCCTTTGCCAACAGCTACGCCGCGAGCGGAACGTTTGGGGGTCCTCGCGCCGAGAAGAAGATGGACTCTGGCGATAAGATCAAGGCTGGCCAGTATACGTTTGACCTGTACGCGGAGAAGAAGGACGACGGCTCTCTCAAACCGATTGATGAGGGCACGACCCAGGCGAGCGAGAGCGGTACCGCAACGGTCAACTTTGGTACGGTCACCTTTAAGCTCGGCGGCGATACCGGCACATCTGAAGAGAAGACGGTCAATCTTGCCGACGAAGTGGCAAATGGCTTTGCCGACAAGCGCCACAATGCCGACCACACCACTACCTACAGCTTTAACCTGGTGGCAAAGGAGCGCTTGGCCAACCTGCCAGATGGCGTTCGTCCCGTGGATACGTCCGCGACGTGCCGCGTGCTGCTCGAGGTGACCGACGACAACAACGGTAACCTTACGTCCAAGGTGACCTATCGCGATGGTACCGAGGACGGCAAGATCGTCTTCCACAACACACGCGATAAGGTCAAGACGATCGGCACGGTCGCGGAGCCCAGCGTGGATATCGACGGGCAGCTGCTCTCCGTGGGTGACTCCTATGTCTACACCATCAACTGGGTTAACAACGAGGCCGATGATAGTGGCACTGCCAACGTGACCGTGACCGACGAGCTGCCCGCCGGCGTTGTGTTCGAGGCCTTTGAGGGCAAGAACGCCGATAAGGGCACCGCGAGCGGCCAGTCACTCGCTTGGAGCCTGGGCAATCAACCTGCAGGCAGCCACGGTTCGGTGCGCGTGCGCGTCAAGATTACCGAGGATGTTGTGAAGGACGCCCAGGGCGCCGTCGGCACCATCAAGAACAACGCCACCGTTACGGTCGGCGACAAGAGCTATACCGGCACCACGACCAACTACGTGCCCAAGAAGTCCGAGAGCGACGCTCAGGATGCGACGGGGGCGGGTGTTAAGCTGGGCGATGAGCTCACCTATACCATTGGCTACAAGAATACCGAGAGCACGCCGGCCACGGTGACGGTCACCGATGCCGTTCCCGCGGGAACCGAGTTCGTGGAGTTCACGGGCGACCATGCGAATGCTGGCTCTAAGGACAAGGACGGCAATCTCACCTGGACGTTGACGGATGTTCCCGCTGGCGAGGAGGGCACGGTTCAGTTTAAGGTTCGCGTGACCGAGGATGCATTTAAGAGCGGAGGTGCGTCGGACGACATCTCCAACCAGGCATCGGTGAAGGTTGGTAACAACCCTGTCGTCAAGACCAACACTACCACCGATGAGGTCTCTGACGGTCGTTTGACGCTGAGCAAGACGGTCACGGCCGCCGAGGGTATCACGGCGCCCAACAAGGCATTCACCTTTAAGGTGTTGCTCTACCAGGCCGATGGCGCAATGCCTCTGACCGGTAGCTTTGCGTATGCCGGCCGCCCCAGCGGCACCAACGGCACCTATGTAAGCGGACAGATCAAGAGCGGTGACACCATCGCGCTTAAGGCCGGTGGCTCCGTGACGGTTACCTTGCCCATAGGTGCGCACTACGAGGTGCAGGAGCTCGACTCCAAGGGTGAGCTCATGACGAGCGAGGACGGCTTTGCGGTTGTCGATAAGGCGAACCCCCAGAAGGGTACCGTCGGACAGGCGACGAAGGTGGGCTTCACCAACGTCTACAGCGTGGAGTCCACAAAGGTGGAGAACGCTTTTAAGGTTCAAAAGAAGATCTCCGGTCGCAACTGGACTAAGGCGGATGCCTTTACCATGATGCTGACTGCCCAGGGTGAGGCACCCATGCCCAAGGGCGCCAAGGAGGGCGTGTCGACGATTGAGTTGCACAAGGATGCCCAGGTCGGCAACTTCGGTACCATCGAGTACACCAAGCCCGGTACCTATACCTATGTGATTACCGAGCAGCCGGGTGACGAGGCAGCACTCACGTTCTCGAAGGCCACCTATCGTGCCACCGTCACGGTGGCCGACGATGGCGCCGGTAAGCTGTTTGCCAAGACCAAGATTGCACAGCTGACCGACGATGCGGGCGACGCTGCTGAGCGCACGGTCGAGGCGGCGGTCTTTACCAACACCGCCAAGACCGGCAGCCTCACCGTCAAGAAGACGGTCGTCCGGGGGCCTTGGAGCC
>UQHO01000011.1 GCA_900540995.1 uncultured Collinsella sp.
TCCGTACATGTGCGGATGAATATGGGAGGTGTTCGGATGAAGTTGATATTCAAGGACCATCACAAAGGGGACAGGAACCTTTGTGGTGGTTTTGCTCGAGCGGATAACTCGGGTTACAATACGCCTGACATATCGTCCCCTTCTCCGGATGGGGACAGCGTAAGCGCTCTTGTGGCGGCACCGTAGGACTTTGAAGGTGGCCGTCGTAAGGGCGCTTTTTGTTTAGGCGCCCACGCCCAGGCGCATGCTATGAAGGGAGAGCATATGAAGAGTTTCGTTGCCGAGGATTCGTTTTGGGAGCTTTTTCCGCAAGCGGCTATCGGTGTTGTGGTCGTAAAGGGCATGAAGCCCGCGGCGCAGATTTCCCAGGAGGACGTGGATACGATCGCCGCGTTGCTCGACCGCGCCAACATCGATGCGGAGCGTCACCTGACGAGCGATACCATCAGCGAGAATGCGCCGGTCAAGGCATGGCGCGAGGCGTATCGCAAGTTCAAGACCAAGAAGGGCGCCCGTTGCTCAATCGAGAACCTGCTCAAGCGCGTGCTTAAAGGCAAGCCGGTCGGCCACATCACGCCGGCGGTTGACATCTACAACACGGTTTCGCTGACCTACGCGCTGCCCGTTGGCGGTGAGGATCTGCATGCTATTGAGGGCAATCTGCGCCTGGCGGTGACCGACGGCGGCGACGCGTTCCTGCCGCTTGGCGAGGAAGCGGATGACCCGACGCTGCCCGGCGAGCTTGCCTATATCGACGACGCGGGTGCCGTGTGCCGTTGCTGGAACTGGCGCGACGGCGTTCGCACGGCGCTGTCCGACGATTCGGCCGATGCGTTCCTGGCGATTGAGTGTGTGGAGCCCGAGCGGATGGGGGATTGCCAGGCTGCAATCGATCGCCTCGCCGAGTTGCTTGAGTGTTATCTTGGAGCAACGGTTGTCGCCAAGACCCTTGTGACGCGCGACAATCCTTGTGTGGAGCTGTAGCGACGCCCGCGGCCCACATTCGTCGAAAACCACCACAAAGGTGCCTGTCCCCTTTGTGGTGGTTTTTATGTTGATGGGTTAACAAATGAAGTATCTGGGTACGGGGGTCGCCCAGTGCCGCTAAGATGTTTACCCGTTAGCATCATGCAAGCGAAAGGCGGTCGTCTCTCATGCAGCAGAACGACGAGACACGTTTTGAGGATTTTGTCGGACTGATCAGCGGACTCTACAAGGAGATTCAGCGCATCAAGACGTCCGAGGGCGCAAGACTGGGCCTCAAGGGTTCCGACGTCATGTGCCTGTATTATCTTGAGCGCAGCAAGGATGGCCTGACCGGTGCCGACCTTGCCCGCATGGCCGGCGTGACCCGTGCCGCCGTTTCGCGTACGCTAGCTCACCTGGAGGAGGGTGGCTACGTCGAGGTCGACGATTCGGGCGATGCCGCCGTCAAGTACCGTGCCCCGGTGCGCCTGACCGCCCTGGGCGGCGAGAGCATGAGCGAGGCCGATCGCATCATTCGCGAAGTGCTCGATACCACTGGAAAGGCCATGGGCGTGGAGCAGCGTGAGCAGATGTATGCGTCGCTGCGCACGATTCTCAACACCCTGCGTGAGATCTAGGGCAGCTAGGCTCAACCAATTCAACTAACAACTGCACAGTCCCTTTTTTGAGCACGCGCGCCGTGCTGGGGTTCTGCTGTCAAAATTTCCGTGCCGAGCGGCCTGAGGCCGTACACGCAAGAAAGGATTCGCTATGTCCGTCCGCATTATTACCGATTCCGCGAGCGATATGTCGCCGTCGGAGCATCCGGCTCTGAGCGTTCTGCCGCTGTCCGTCAGCTTTGGCACCGACGTGTATATGGATGGCGTTGACATCGATCACCAGCGCTTTTACGAGATGCTCGTGGAGCGCGACGAGCTGCCCAAGACCGGTCAGGTCAATCCGTACGCCTTTTCGCAGGCGATTGCCGAGGCGCGCGAGGCCGGCGATGAGGCGGTGATTATTACCGTGGGCGCCAAGCTTTCGGGCACCAACCAGAGCGCGCGCACGGCCCTTGCCGAGATGCCGGGTGGCGACGTGTTCGTCGTGGACAGCAACAACGTGACCCTGGGCGAGCGTGTGCTGGTCGAGTATGCGCTGCGCCTGGTGGACGAGGGGCAGAGCGCCGCGCAGATCGCGGCTGCCGTCGAGGCTGTGCGCGACCGCGTTGTGGTCATTGGCCTGCTCGAGACGCTGGAGTACCTGGTGCGCGGTGGCCGCCTGTCTGCCGCGGCGGGCGCTGTGGGTACGCTCCTCAACGTGAAGCCGGTTGTTGCCGCCGAGGATGGCCTGATTGTGCAGCTGGGCAAGGCGCGCGGTTCCAAAAACGGCCGCAACCTGCTCAACCAGAAGGTCGAGAAGGCGGGCGGCGTCGACTTCTCCATGCCGCTGGCGCTCGGCTACACGGGTCTTTCGGACGCCGTGCTCAAGAAGTATATCGAGGACAGCGCGGCGCTGTGGGCTGGCCACACCGAGGGCGAACTGCCCGTTCACACCATCGGCGCCACCATCGGCACCCATGTAGGCCCCGGCGCCGTAGCCGTAGCCTTCTTCCAGCCCGTTAACTAGCCCACCTGCCAAAACCACCACAAAGGGGACAGGCACCTTTGTGGTGGTTTATGCTATTCCGGGTGGAAGGGAGCGAGCAATGGCGTCTGAGGGCTTTTTTGAGCGGGTGTACGAGGTGGTCGAGCAGATTCCCGAGGGGATGGTCGCCACGTATGGTCAGGTGGCGCTGCTTGCTGGACGTCCACGAAGTGCGCGGTACGTGGGGTATGCCCTGCATGACAATCCGCGCCCCGGCGAGATTCCCTGTCACCGCGTGGTGTTTGCCGATGGCCGCATATGCGATGGTTTTGCTTTTGGCGGTCCCGATGCTCAACGTGAGCTTTTGCTAGGGGAGGGTGTGGCGTTTAAGGACGACATGCACGTCGACTTGGCCGCCTGTCGCTGGCCTGCCGGACTCTAGCGGCTCTGCCGTGGCCAAAACCACCACAAAGGTGCCTGTCCCCTTTGTGGTGGTTTTCCGTTGCAGGTTTACCGGAGCTAACTTATGGAGAAGGTATGGCGGCGCATATTGACGCTAGAAAGTAAACCACGGTGAACTATATTGGTTTCAGCAACGGAGCAGGCAATAGGCGATGAAAAAGCCTGCCCTGTTGAGTTTGATTCGCATCCCTCCCCTCTGTGCGATTCAACGGTGTACTTCGGGAACAGGCCCGCTGGCAACTATCTGCCAGCGGGCCTGTTCCTGTTTCGGTGAGGATTCAGCCTCACCGTCTATGTTGTGCGAAGGCGCTTTGCTTAGTACACCATGCCCATGGCATCCTGAACCTCTGCCAGGGTCTGCTTGGCGATCTCGTTAGCACGACGGTTGCCCTCATGTAGGACGTCCTTCACATAGTCCAGATCGTTCTCGTAGCGCTGGCGACGTTCGCGGATAGGTGCGAAGTACTCGTTGACGGCCTCGGTCACGTACTTCTTGAGCTGGCCGGAGCCGCCCATGCCAATCTCCTCGGCAATCTCGACCTCGGAGCGACCGGTGCAGATGGCGGCTGTCGAAAGCAGGCCAGACACGCCGGGACGGTTCTCGGGATCGAACGTGATCATGCGCTCGGAGTCGGTCTGGCTCTTCTTGATGCGTTTGGCCGTCTCCTCGGCGGTCATCGAAATATTGATGGCGTTGCCGTAGCTCTTGCTCATCTTGCGACCGTCAAGGCCGGGCAGCAGCGGGGTCTCGGACAGCAGTGCCTCGACCTCGGGGAACACCTTGCCGTAGCGGTTGTTAAAGCGGCGGGCGATGGTGCGGGTGAGCTCGATGTGCGGCAGCTGGTCGCGACCGACGGGCACCACGTTGCCCTTGCAGAACAGGATGTCGCAGGCCTGGTGTACCGGGTAGGTGAGCAGAAGGCCGGTGAGCTCGTGGCCCGAGGCCTCCATCTCGGCCTTAACCGTGGGGTTGCGCGCCAGCTCGGCCTCGGACACCAGCGACAGGAACGGCAGCATGAGCTGGTTTGCGGCGGGCACGGCGGAGTGTGCGTAGATCATGGTCTTGTCGGGGTCGATACCGCAGGCAAGGTAGTCCATGACCATGTTGTACACGTTGTCCTGGATATGCTCGGTGGTGTCGCGGTCGGTGATGACCTGGTAGTCGGCGATGAGCACGTTGGTCTTGGCGCCCATGTTCTGCAGTTCAACACGGCCCTTGAGGGTGCCGAAGTAGTGGCCCAGGTGCAAGCGTCCGGTGGGGCGATCACCGGTGAGCATGGTGAACTTCTCGGGCGTATTGGCCAGGCCCTCGCGAATGGCGTTGCTCTTTTGCAGCGCGACTTCGTAGCTGTTCTCGTTTGGCATGATTGCTCCTAACGTATGTTCATGGGTCAAGATGATAACGCGTTTATTGGAGGGGCGGGGCGTAAGTAGGCGAGGGGCGGGAGAGGGACGCGCGTGGTGCGGCATGTGCGATGGGTGCGGCGCGGCCGTGCTTGGCTAACGGTGCCTTGGCACATCCTCGGCAGCTTGCCCTAGAGCTTGTGGTGGCGCTCTTCTTTGCGCTCCTCGGCTGCCTGCTCCTCCTGCTTAAAGGCGGGGTCGTCGGGGGTGACGAGCTCGTCCTCGTGCGTGCGCTTGTTGTAATGGTGGCGCAGCACGGGCTCAAACAGATGTAGATGCTTGGCAAAGGCCGCCGAGCCAATGGCGAGCACGGTAAAGATGAGCACACGCATGGGCACCTCGACCTGGTTAATCGCGGCGGCGCCGGCCGAAAGCATGATGCACCAGGCATAAATGAGCAGCACGGCCTGTTTTTGGTTGTAGCCTTCTTGGATCAGGCGGTGGTGGATGTGGCCCTTGTCAGCCTGCCCGATACTAATGTGGGCGCGCTTGCGACGCACGATGGCGCTGAACGTGTCGATGATGGGCACGCCGGCAACGATGAGCGGGATGATAAGCGAGGTGAGTGCGGCGGTGCGGCTCACGTTGAGCAGCGAGATGGAGCCCAGCGCAAAGCCCAGAAGCAACGACCCCGAGTCGCCCAAGAAGATGCTCGCGGGGTTGAAGTTGTAGCGCAAAAAGGCCAGGCAGGCACCAAAGAGCGCGATGGAAAGCGCGGCGGCGTCGATGCGGCCCGAAAGCACGGCCATCGTGAACATGGTGAACGACGCGATGCCGCAGATGCCCGTGGCAAGGCCGTCGAGGCCGTCGATGAGGTTGATGATGTTGGTGAACGCCACCAGGTAGATCACGGTGATGGGGTAGGCGAGCCAACCGAGCATGATCTCGCCGGGGGCAAACGGGTTGACGATGACGCCGATTTTTAAGCCGCCGATGCAGGCGATGAGCGCGGCGAGCACCTGACCGGCTAGCTTTTGCTTGGGCTTGAGCTGGAAGACGTCGTCGATCGCGCCGGTCGCAAAGATTACGGTAAAGGAGAGCGCCAGCATGGGATAGCTGATGTGCAGGCGCGGGTGCGGCACCAAAACGGGCGGCCAGCCCAGGTACCAGGTGCCCAGGATTTGCACAATGCAGGCCACGACGAGGCCCAAAAAGACTGCCGTGCCGCCCATGCGCGGAATGGGCTTGGTGTTGATACGGCGCTTGGAGGGATAGTCGACGGCGTCGAGCTTAATCGCCAGGCGCTTGACCAGGGGCACCGTGAGGAAGGTCGTGATAAAGGCCGCAGCCGCCACGCATAGGTACGGTATGAAGCTCGTGGATGAAGCCATGAATCGAAAACCGCCAAGCGTCGAAGGAAAAGGTTAAAGGATGCCATGCCGCAAAGGGTATAGCTGACCCATGATACTCGACCAAGGAGGATGTGAGGAATCGCACGGCGCGATAATCACGTGCTTACCAGATATTGGGGTGATAATGGGCTCTGCCTGGTGCCTTTTGGGGATCTTGGCGGGATTTGGAATGGCGATTTTCGGCAAAAGAAAACCACCCCCCACGTTACGAAAATGAACCCACCTAAAACAGGTGGGTGCCCTCATCGACTGTTCCAGCGTCCTTAACAACGAAGGATACCTGTACTAGGTACGACTGTGTGGGCTCCCTAAATAAACGCGACGGTTCACCCAGTTGCTCCGCGGGGGGCGGAATATCTACATCATAAAGCGGCACTTTGTGGATTCCAGTCTTGACATTACAAAAATCGTGTCGGACGATTACGGCGCCTTGGGCTCGAGCCGTCTATGCGGTCGGTCCTTTTGCGTTTGAGCTGCTGAATCGTTGTTTTGGAGCATGTTTTTATGCCGACGTCGTTGACCGAACTTTTTTCGCCCGCCTGCCATTTGTGTCCGCGCCGTTGCGGTGCGGCGCGCGATGAGGGCGCGCACGGCGTATGCGGTGCCGACGACACGCTCAAGGTGGCCCGCGCCGCACTTCATATGTGGGAGGAGCCGCCTATCTCGGGCGAGGCCGGTTCGGGCACGATCTTCTTTAGCGGCTGCTCGCTCAAATGCGTCTATTGCCAGAACCACGAGATCTCGACGGGAAATTTTGGGCTTGAGATTTCGCCCGAGCGTTTGGTCGAGATTATGCTGGAGCTGCAGGATCAGGGCGCCAATAACATCAACCTGGTGACGGCGACGCACTATGCGCACCTGTTGCCTGCCGCGATTGCCGCGGCACGGACGCGCGGGTTGGTCATCCCAATTGTCTACAACACGAGTGGTTACGAGCGCGCGAGTGCCGTGGCGGCGCTGGGCGACCTGGTCGACGTGTGGCTTACGGATTTTAAATATGCCGATGCCGGGCTTGCGCAGTCGCTTTCTCATATTAAGGACTACCCGCGCGTGGCTGTGTCGGGTCTGGCCCAGATGGCGCGCGAGATTGAGCGCCGCGGGGGAGAGCTGGTAGACGAGGACGGGCTCATGAGGCGCGGCATAATCGTGCGTCATCTGGTGCTGCCGGGGCATGCGGACGATTCGTGCCGCGTGTTGGACCTGGTGTGGCAGACGGTGGGCGACGTGCCGATCTCGGTCATGAACCAGTACACGCCCAATGCCCTCATGCGCGAACAAGGCGGCGACCTGGCGCGCGCCGTGACGCGCGAGGAGTACGAGCAGGTGCTCGACCATGCCGACGACCTGGGCTTTACGACGATGTTTTGGCAAGAAGGCGGCGCGGTAGACGAGAGCTTTACCCCGGCGTTCGACACCACCGGCGTCCTCACCAGCGCAAAGTAGCGCGTTCGCCGATGATTTTTCTGGGACGGGGATTAAAAAATCATTAGAAGTAGTCTTTTGGGACGGGGCTGTTTTAGCTACCCCGACAGGCAGCGCGAACGGTTTGGCCGAACAGCGGCAGGGGTAGCTAAAACAGCCCCGTCCCAAAAAGACTACTCCCGGTGTGGGGCCGAACCGGCATCCGAAAGTAGTCAAAAAAGCCCCGTCCCAAAAAGACTGGGTATTGGGCGTTGACAGTTGGCGAGCCGTAGGTAAAATATCAACTTGTCCTGGGGACGTAGCTCAGTTGGGAGAGCGCTGCCGTCGCATGGCAGAGGCCGAGGGTTCGACTCCCTTCGTCTCCACCCTTGGATTTGATAAGCCGCTGACATTGTGTCGGCGGCTTTTTTTAAAAAGAAAGGGCTGTACCATGGCCGAGCTTGAGTCCCAACCACTGTCTGCCGAGGAACGCGCCGAGTTGGAAGAGCTCCGCGCCGAGAAAGCTCGTCGCGAGGCCCAGGAAGAGGCACGCCGCGAGCGTGAGGAGCTGGTCGCCCTGCGTGCCGAGCGTGCGAAGGCCGAGGAGGCTGCTGCGAAGGGCGCATCCGAGCCCAAGCCCGCCGCCGCGAAGCCCGCGCCCGCCGCACCTAAACCTCAGCCTAAAAGGGCCGCTCGTCCCAAGTCCGTCGATCCCAAGCCGAGCCGTGACGAGATGAGCTTTGCCCAGCGCATGGTTACCTCCAAGGAGCCTACGGGCGAGAACGAGATCCCTGGCATGGCGCCGGCTCAAAAAATCATCATTGTCCTTGCCCTCATCGCGTTTGTCATCTTTATGGGCTACACGATCCTGACCAGCATGGGCCTGCTTTAGCCTGTTCGCGCTGGGCTCCATGCCCGCACGCCCGCCTCGCCAACCCTCAACCTCTGCACAACGCATCCGAAAGGTCGCCCCATGGCTTTGACCGACATCTCGCATCCCACCGACATTGCAATGCTCACTGATCTGTACGAACTCACTATGGCCCAGGGCCTGTGGGAGAGCGGCAAGGCCAATGAGCAGGGTTGCTTTACGGCGTTTTACCGCGACCATCCCTTCGGCAGCGCGTATGCCGTCATGTGCGGCACCGCCGAGCTGCCCGAGCTTGTCGAGAATCTGCGCTTTACGCCCGAGGATATCGACTACCTCGCCTCGCTCCAGGCCCCGGCCGGCGGCGCGATGTTCAAGCCTGGATTCCTCGACTACCTGCGCGATTTTCGTGCGCATGTAAACATCGACGCCGTGCCCGAGGGCGAGCTCGTCTTTCCGCGCGAGCCCATGGTTCGCGTCACCGGCCCCGCGCTGGAGTGCCAGCTGCTCGAGACGGCGCTGCTCAACATCGTTGGGTTCCAGACGCTTGTCGCCACCAAGACGGCGCGCGTGGTGCTGGCGGCGGACGGCCGTCCCGTTGCCGAGTTTGGCCTGCGCCGCGCTCAGGGTCCCGATGGCGGCTTGGCCGTCGCGCGCGCGAGCTACGTTGCCGGCTGCTCCTCTACGTCCAATGTACTCGCCGGCCGCCGCTACGGTATTCCCGTCTTTGGCACGCATGCGCACAGCTGGGTGATGAGCTTCGATTCCGAGCTCGAGGCCTTCCGCGCCTTTGCCAAGTCGAGCCCCAAGAACTGCACGCTGCTCATCGACACCTATGACGTGCGCGAGGGCTGTGAACATGCCATTACGGTTGCCAAGGAGATGGAAGCGGTGGGCGAGCGCCTGTCGGCCATTCGCATCGACTCCGGCGACCTCGCCAAGCTCTCAAAGTATGTGCGCGGCCGTTTTGATGCCGAGGGCCTGCCCTATGTGGGGATCTCGGTTTCTAACGATTTGGATGAGTACACGATTCAGTCCCTGCTCGACCAGGGCGCGCCCATCGACAGCTTTGGCGTGGGTACCAAACTCGCGACCTGCTACGATCAGCCTGCGCTGGGCGGCGTGTACAAGCTTTCGGCCCGTCGTGCGAGCGAGGCAGATCCATGGACGCCGGTGGTCAAGCTCTCTGAGCAGCCATACAAGCGCACGATCCCGGGTGTGCAACGCGTGCGCCGTTATTACGACGGCTTTGGCGGCCCGGTCTGCGACATGATTTATGACGAGGACCATCTGGCAGGGGAGGGCGCCGCGCGCGGCAATACCCTTGTGGCCGTGAACGATGCCGCCCTGGTGACCGACGTGTCCGAACTTGAGTATCGCGAGCTGCTGGTGCCGATCGTGCGCGATGGCAGTGCGGTGGCTCCGCGTGAGAGCATCCAGGACGCGCGCGAGCGCTGTGCTTGGGCGCTCGACCATCTGGACGCAGCTTTCAAGCGCTTCCTGTACCCGCAGACCTATGTGGTGGGTATGGAGCAGGGCCTGGCTCAGGTGCGCGACGAGCTCGTGCGCAAGAACATGGCCGCGGCCTCTGCCTTTCCCTGGGCTCACTAATTCCTTGGGCGGTAGGGGCGAGTCACGCTTCCCTGGCCGCCGGCTCGGCCGTTCGCTGAACAGTTGATTGGTTTGACGTATGACGACTTCTTATAAAACGATGGTGGTAAAGATCGGTTCCTCCACGGTGGTGGGTGCCGATGGCAAGGTCAACCGCGCCTTTATCGGCGGACTTGCCGATCAGGCTGCGGCTCTGCGCAAGCTCGGCTGGCGCTTGGTCGTGGTGAGCTCGGGTGCCATCGCCTGTGGCTATCCCGTGTTGGGCTTCGACCGCAAGCCGGTCGGCGACCTACCGAGCCTGCAGGCCTGCGCCTCGGCCGGTCAGTGCATCATCTCGTCGGCCTACGACGAGGAGTTCCATGCGCGCGACCTGCTCACCTCGCTCGTGCTGCTCACGCGCCACGATACGGCGCGCCGCACGTCCTATCTGCACGCGCGCGACGCCCTGCTGCGCCTCGTGGAGCTTGGCGTGGTGCCGGTCGTCAACGAGAACGATACCGTCACCGTCGACGAGATCAAGTTTGGCGACAACGACACACTGGCGGCGCTTGTGAGCTGCCTGGTTTCGGCCGATTTGTGCGTGACGCTTTCGGACATTGACGGCCTCTATACTGCCAACCCGCATGAGGACCCGACCGCGGAGTTCGTCCCGGTCGTGCACAAGATCGATGCGGCGATCATTGCCTCGGCGGGCGATTCGTCGACGTCGGTGGGCACGGGCGGCATGATCACCAAGATCCGCGCGAGCCGCATTTTGATGACGGCTGGTATTCAGAGCGTGATTTGCTCGGGCGAGGAGCCCGATGCGCTTGTGCGCCTGGCCCGTGGCGAGAGCGTGGGAACCCTGTTCGATCCGCCGGCGGAGCGCCTGGACATTGCGCCGCGCAAGCTGTGGATCGCGCTAGGCGACAAGGCCCACGGTTCGGTGACGGTTGACGAGGGTGCCGCGAAGGCGCTGGTCAGCCGTGGCTCATCGCTGCTTGCGGTGGGCATTCGCCAGGTCGACGGCGAGTTTGCCGAGGGCGATGTGCTCGACGTGTGCGATCCCAGCGGCATGGTCGTCGCCCGTGGTATCGCCGAGGCCGATTCGGACGTGCTGGAGCTTGCGGCCGGCCGCCGCCAGGACCAGATCGCCAGCAACCGCCTGCTCGCGGACCTGGCCGAGAAGCCGGCCATTCATCGAGATAACCTAATCGTCTTCGCTTAACCAATTTACGCTGCAAACGCCCCTAAGCGGCAATCTGACGTTCAATCGTCGGGCATGACCAAAAGGTCAATGCCCTCCTCTTTCACGTCACCTTGCTCGCTTAGGGGCGTTTTCGCTTTCCGTCCTCTACCTGCGATGTCGCTGTTGCCGGCACTTGGTTGGCACTCGGGGACGTTCCTTATGTGCCGGCAGTTGGGGACACTCCTTCGCTAGAAGATGCGGCGCAGGTCTCCGCGGTTGAGGGCTTCGTCGAAGAGGTGCTTGAACACCACGCTGCCGTGCAGGCCGTCGTGCTCGAACTCGTTGGTTACCCAGGCGTGGGAGTTGCCCACGCGGCTGAGCGTGTCGAGCTGCATGCCCGAGTCCACGTACATGTCATCGAAGTACACTGCTGCCTGGAGCGGCACCTCGTTGCAGGCCAGGCGCTGCGGGTCGTAGATCTTGTCCCAGCTGGTGTCCTCCATCAGCAGATCCATCGCCGGCTTGAAGGGCTTAAGCTCGGGCATCTGCTCAAACATCCACGGGAACATGGCCTCGCCGGTAAACATGAGCGGGCGCGCGAGCGTGTCGAACTCGGCGCGTTGGGCCTTCTCCTCGGCCGCGGCCCAGCGAATGGGCATGGTGTCGCCGTCGGCGTAGATGAACTCCTGCAGCGTCCAGTACAGCGGATTTGTGCGCGTGTTGGTGCGCTCAAAGGCGCGCATCAAAAAGCCGTCGGACACCGAGGCGCCGCAGCTCAGCGTGCCGTCTCCGTCAACAAAAGCGTGATCGATAATCCAGTGCATGCGCTCAAAGCTCGGCTTCATGCCAAAGTCGCTGCCCATGAGCTGCAGGCGCTCGACCGTCATCGGCGAGCCGTCGGGCAGCACGGGCTTCTGCTCATCGAGCGCATCGGCAAGAGCCGCCACGCGCTCGACGTCGGCAGGGTAGCGGTCGTAGTACTGCTGCGTCTTGGCAGCCATGCGCGGGAAGGTGTGCGCGTAGACCTCGCTGGCACTCGCCGGGACGTGCGGGATGCCGCCGCAGGTAAAGCTTGCCGCCACGCCCTCGGGGAAGAGCGACAGGTAGCTCAGCGTCAAAAAGCCGCCGTAGCTCTGGCCGAGCGTGACCCACGGCTTGCCGCCAAAGCCCACCAGGCGCAGGTACTCAAAATCGCGCACGATGGAGCTTGCGAGGTGACGCTTGAGGAAGTCCGCCTGCGAGCGCGCCGCATCGGAGCCAGTGGCCGTCGCGCGCTCGCCCAGGGTCGCGATTGTGCACCCGTCCACGCAGCTGCTGCGCCCCGTGCCGCGCTGGTCGGGAAGGACCACGCGGAAATGCTTGACAGCTTCCTCGATCCAGCCGTCGCTTGTGGGCGACAGCGGGCGCGGACTCTCGCCGCCGGGGCCGCCCTGCAAAAACAGGAGCAGCGGCAGGTCGTCGTTGATGCGGTCGGGCGCGCAGACCACGCGGTAGAAGAGCTTGATGCTCTCGGGTGCGCCGGCGATGGGCGCCGGCATGGCGCCGCGGCGCATGGTGCTGCCGACGGCCAGCAGCATCGGCTCCAAGCCGCGCCAATCCAAGGGGACATCGATGCTGTGATCCTCGACATAGAGGCCGGGGACGTGATACGAAGTGATGAGGGCCATGCGGTACTTCCGTTCGTTGCGGTGTTTCGTGTTGACCAATTCTACCGCCGCGTGCGAGGGCATGCGCAAATCGGCTACCATGGTGGGCAAACTTCTAGGAGAAAGGGCCGCCCATGTCGGTCGATATAGCCACGTATGTCCACGATCTTGCCGTTGCCGCCAAGGCAGCGTCGGCCTCGCTTGCCGCGGCGAGCGATGGGCAGCGCCAGGAGGCCGTGCGCGCCATGGCTGCGGCGCTGCGCGATGGTGCCGACTCCATCGTAGCCGCCAACGAGCTTGATATGTCCGCCGCGCGCGATGCGGGCACCTCTGCCGGCCTGCTCGACCGCCTGCTGCTGACGCCCGAGCGCGTCGAGGGCATGGCTGCCGGCCTGGAGAAACTTGCCGAGCTGCCCGATCCTGTCGGCCGTGTGCTCGACCACCGTGTGCTTGCAAGCGGCGTGGACCTCACTCGTGTGAGCGTGCCGCTGGGCCTGGTCGCCATGGTCTACGAGGCGCGCCCCAATGTGACGGCCGACGCCGCGGGCATCTGCATCCGCACCGGCAACGCCTGCATCCTGCGCGGCGGTTCGCTGGCCTATCACTCGTGTGCCATGATTGCCGAGCTGCTGGCCGATGCGCTCGAGGCACAGGGCTTCCCGCGCGAGGCCGTCTCGATGATCGAGTCCACCGACCGCGAGGCCACCGGCGAGCTCATGAAGCTCCGCGGTATCGTCGACGTGCTCATTCCGCGCGGCGGCGCGGGCCTGATCCAGCGCTGCGTGCGCGAGTCGCTTGTGCCGGTGATCGAGACGGGCACGGGCAACTGCCACATCTACGTGCATGAATCCGCCGATTTTGACAAGGCGCTCAACATTATCGTCAACGCCAAGACCCAGCGCGTGGGCGTGTGCAACGCTGCCGAGTCGCTGCTCGTTGACCGTGCCGTGGCAGATTCGTTCCTGCCTGCGGTCGTGGCCGTGCTGCACGACCACGGCGTGCTGATGCACGGCGACGAGTCCACGTGCGCCGCGTGCGCCGACGCCGGGCTTGCCGAGGGCGACGACTACGTTGCCGCAACCGAGGAGGACTGGGGCCGCGAGTACCTGGCGCTCGAGATGAGCGTGAAGGTCGTGGCCGATGAGGACGAGGCCATCGCGCACATCAACCGCTACGGCACCATGCACTCCGAGGCCATCGTTGCCGAGGACGAGGCCGCCTGCGAGCGCTTCCTGGATGCGGTCGATGCCTCGGCCGTGTACGCCAACGCCAGCACGCGCTTCACCGATGGCGGCGAGTTTGGCCTGGGCGCCGAGATCGGCATCTCGACTCAGAAGCTCCACGCCCGCGGCCCCTTTGCCGCCGAGGCCCTCACCACCTACAAATACAAGCTCCGCGGCACCGGCCAAGTCCGCCCCTAACGCCCGCGCAAACAAAAACCACCACAAAGGGGACAGGCACCTTTGTGGTGGTTTTGACTAACTGTATCTAAGCATATTTGCGTCGCGCAAGAGGTGACATTTCGGCAGGTGGACGACTTAATCGGTGAGTAGATTCTCGCCGTTTTACGTGTGCCGTGAGGTTATTTTTGGCATGAGAGCAAGGAGACGCCCATGTCAAGAAAGCCGCGACAGAAATCGCAGACTGGCCTGTATCACATTACGATGAGGGGCAACGGCAAACAGCTTCTGTTTGAGGATGATGAAGACAGAAGACGCATTTTATCGCTTATTCGGTCTTCGATAGCGCGGTTCAACATTAGGCTTATTGCTTGGTGCCTGATGGGCAACCACGTTCATCTTGTCCTAAGTGACCCCGACGACAACATGAGCGAGGCCATGCATCTTGTTATGTCTTGCTATGCGACGTGGTATAACCGCCGGCATGGGCATGTCGGACATGTTTTTCAGGATAGGTTCTCGAGCGCTTCGATTTCGAGCGAGGAATACCTTCTCGACGCTATTCGATATGTTCATTTCAATCCGCAAAAGGCTGGTATTTGTCCGTACGATGTATATCGATGGAGCAGTCATCTGGATTATGCCGAACGCGATCCGGATATCGCGACGGTTGATTTGGCGCTTGCTCGCTTTGCTTTTCCGCGCATATGCGATTATCTGGCCTTTATGGATGCGTCGAATGGAGCGGTTGTTCGACCACCGACCGGAGGACGAATTGGCGAGGACGAAGCGCTGGATGTGGGCGCGTCGCTGATCCGCTCGTTTGGCCTTAGCGAACTTTCCGCTGTCAAGGCCCTCGATAAGTCCAAGCGCAATGAGGTGCTTGCGGCAATGCGAGAAGCGGGGCTTTCAATTCGTCAAATACAGCGCTTGACGGGCGTGGGAGAGTGGTCGATCCGCAAAGCCGGGTAGCGTCTCTTCCGTTACAAACGAAAACCACCACAAAGGTGTCTGTCCCCTTTGTGGTGGTTATTTAGGTGAAGCGGCAGGTTAGGCCTGGAAGGTATCGCGGTCGGGGGCGAAGGACTGCATGGCCGCGATGGTGCGGTCAAAGAGCTCGGGGAGCTCCCAGCCCAACATCTCGGCGCCCTGCGAAATCACGTCGCGCGAGCAGCCGGCGGCAAAGCGCTTGTCCTTGAACTTCTTCTTGAGCGACTTGGTCGTAAAGTCCATAACGCTCTTGCTCGGGCGCATGATGACTGCAGCGCCGATCAGGCCGGTGAGCTCATCGCAGGCAAACAGGATCTTTTCCATCTGCAGCTCGGGCTTGGGCAGCGAGGTGTTGAAGTCGGACGTGTGCGTCTGGATGGCGCGAATGAGCTCGGGAGACGCACCTTCGCCCTTAAGAATCTCGGCAGCATAGATGGTGTGGTTCATGGGGTCGTCCTCATGCTCCTCCCAATCCAGGTCGTGCAGCAGACCGACGATGCCCCAAAACTCCTCGTTCTCGGGGTCGAACTCGCGCGCAAAGTAGCGCATAGTGCCCTCGACCGTCTCGCCATGGGTGATATGGAACGGGTCCTTGTTGTGCTCGTTGAGCAGTTCGAACGCGCGGTCGCGGGTGATTCCGGCGGTAAGCGGCTCTGCCATAGGAGACTCCTTGTGCTCGTGGGTATCGATAAGAATGAATACTACTAGAACAAGAAAACCACCACAAAGGTGCCTGTCCCCTTTGTGGTGGTTTTTGGCGCGGTTGGGTTAGTTGAGGGCGGCTTGGGCTAGGCGGGCTTCGGCGGCCTCCTCGGTGATGCCCAGCGCCACGGCGAACTCCTCTATCGAACGGCGCTTGGCCTCCTTGAGCACGCGCATGTAGTAGGAGCTGGGCTTCTTATCGGCTTCCTCGGCCTGGCGGATGCGATGCATCATGGTTTTTGCCACGCGGACCGTCTCGGGTGCGCCCAGCTTGAGCTGCTGCTTAAAGTGCGTTTCCTCCAGTGAGCTGTTGCGCTCGGTAAAAGTGTCGCATTCCAGCTCGTCATAGTGGCTCAGCAGGTGCTCGGCATCTTGCTGCGAGATAGCGGCGTGCAAACGGTCGGCCTGCGCCACGGGGTACATGAGGATCGTCTGCGCATGTCCCTGCTTGGTCTCGAGCAGTAGCATGGGCTGCGGTGTGTCGTCCCTAAAACCGACGACGGTGCAGACTCCCTGACCCGGATGAATGACGTGTTGACCGATTGAGAACATGCTACCTCCAACTTATACGAATTTACGTATGTCTAGAATAACACGCTGACGTGCGCAAACCCTTACTTTATGCAGGAAAAGCACACAACTCCGATAGGTAAGAGTATTCGATAAAAGGCACGGCTCATTCATGCCTTTATGCAGTTCCAGCGCGTGCATAATCTGCAGGCAGATCGCCAACTTTGAGCAACCCTGCATAAGCCGTAGTCAATTTTGTGCATATGCAATATCGATTGGCTTTACCCTGCGACAGTGCGCGTCGCTTGTGATAGAGTGCTACAAACTCTGGCTTTTGCCCTACGAGTGACCAAGAGCTCGGGGGCTTTAACACAAGGAGGATCTATGCCCGAGAAGATTGAAGAGCTGGTACGCGCTGCGCTTGCTGCGGCCCAGGAGGCCGGCGACCTTTCCGCATTTGAACTTGACGATTGCGCCATCGAGCGACCGGCTGACACTTCTCATGGCGAGTGGACCTCCACCATGGCCCTGAAGTCCGCCAAGCTGGCTCACTGCGCCCCGCGCAAGATCGCCGAGGCCGTCGTTGCCCATATGCCCGAGGACCCCGCGATCGAGAAGGTCGAGATCGCCGGCCCCGGCTTCATCAACTTCTATCTCTCCGTCGCCGTCAAGAACGCCATCTTTGGCGAGGCCCGCGAGAAGGGTATGGACTTCGCTAAGTCCAACGTCGGTGGCGGCCTGAAGACCCAGGTCGAGTTCGTCTCCGCCAACCCCGTCGGCCCCATGCACATCGGCCATGGCCGCTGGGCCGCTCTGGGCGACTCCCTTTGCCGCGTGATGGACCACGCCGGTTACGACATCCAGCGTGAGTTCTACATCAACGACCACGGCTCTCAGATGAACACCTTCGGCAACTCCATCAGCACGCGCTATATGCAGCTTGCCGACATCATCGCCAAGCAGGGCGTGGATATCGACGAGGCTCACAAGCTGCTAATCGCCGACCGCGACGCCTTTGTTGCCGACGAGAGCGACGAGCATCCCGAGACCCATCCGTATCAGGACAACTTTGCCGAGACTCTGGGCAAGGACTCCTACGGCGGCGACTACATCATCGACGAGGCCGCCGAGTTCTGGCGCACCGACGGCGACAAGTGGGTCAACGCCGATCCGCAGGAGCGCATGGAGAGCTTCCGCGAGCGCGGCTACGTAAAGATGGTCGACAACATGCGCGACCTTTGCCATGCCGTCAACTGCGACTTCGATCGTTGGTACTCCGAGCGCTCGCTGTATGTGAAGGACACCGAGGGCGAGACCGCCGGCACCTCCGCCGTCGACCGCGCTTTTGAGAAGCTCGACAAGATGGGCTACCTCTACACCAAGGACGGCGCCCTGTGGTTCCGTTCCACCGACCTGGGCGACGACAAGGACCGCGTCCTGATCAAGTCCGACGGCGAGTACACCTACTTCGCTTCCGACGTTGCCTATCACTGGGATAAGTTCCAGCGCGTCGACCACGTCATCGACATTTGGGGCGCCGACCACCACGGCTATATCGAGCGCGTCCGCTGCGTCTGCGACGCTCTGGGCTACCCGGGCAAGTTCGAGGTTCTGCTGGGCCAGCTCGTCAACCTGCTGCGCAACGGCAAGCCCGTCCGTATGTCTAAGCGCAAGGGCACCATGGTGACCCTGCAGGAGCTCGTCGACGAGGTCGGCTCCGACGCCGCCCGCTACACGCTCATCTCCAAGAGCTCCAACCAGATGGTCGACTTCGACATCGAGGCTGTTAAGAAGCGCGACAACTCCAACCCGGTCTACTACGTGCAGTACGCTCACGCGCGCGTGTGCTCCATCCTGCGCCGTGCCGCCAACGTCACCGCCGAGCAGGCCGCCGAGATGGGTATGAAGGCCGTCGCCGAGAAGGCTATTGGTGAGAACGTCGATTACTCGCTGCTCACCGACCCCACCGAGCTCGCTCTTTCGCGTAAGCTCAACGAGCTCACCGACCTCATTGGCAGCTGCGCTCGCGATCGCGCTCCGTTCCGCCTGACGCACTTTGCCGAGGAGCTCGCCGGCGACTTCCACAGCTTCTACGCTGCCTGCCAGGTGCTGCCGAGCGAGGGCCGTCCCGTCGACCCCGAGCTCTCTCGCGCCCGTCTGGCCGCTTGCGACGCCGTCCGCGTGACGCTCGCCCTGGTGCTGACCCTCGTTGGTGTTTCTGCGCCCGAGCAGATGTAATTTGCGGGTCTTCTGACCGCGCAGGCTTGGTTTAGCTGAGCCTTGAAAGCCCGATCTCACATGCGGAGGTCGGGCTTTTTGCGTTTGGCGGTGCTTTTTGGTGTGTTGGAAAATGCTACAAAAAAGCAACTATACCGCTTTACGGGGCTGAATCGCTGCCTGGCGACCATAGCGACAACAGTGAAAATAAAACCGCAGGTAGACGGTTTAATGTTTCTTGAAAATGCAGGGTATGGTTGGCTTGCAGCATTCTGGCCCCGTAATCCGGCGTAGTTTTGAAAATTGTCCCTTGGGGACGGAGGAAAATGGATCATTTTTGTCTCGCGGAGGGGTGGCGGGATACCGTCCGCCACGAATTGGGCTCATCTCCTACGTCTGGACGCATATCCCGAACCATGCCGAAAAGTACGATATTAAAACCGCAGGTAGCAGACTCGTTGTTTTTGAAAAAACAAGGGTATGGTCAGGGGCTCGGGGGCAAACGTAGTAGATGGGCGCGATTCGTGGCGCGGCTATTCCGGGTGCCACGGCTTCACTCCTCTGGCGCGACATTTCAAGGCGCTTTTGAGGAGGAGTGTCCCTGATGACTGGGCGTTTAAGAACGTCCCCAATGACTAAGTTGCAGGTGGCGGCGGTTGTGTTACACTAACGCTGCGTATATGACGCAAATATCTCGATACAGATCAATGATGTCCGTCGGTATTTGACGGAGCTAGACTGTTTAGCCGCCCTGAAGGTTTATGCAGGGAGCATGTGATCACAGGGCTTGAAAAGAAAGTTGAGCAAACACTGTGTCTGATCAACAGCAAGAAAACGAAATAACGACGACGCAGGCCGCTCCCGCTGCACCGGTTGCGTCGGACCAGGTCGCGGCGCCCGCGCAAGCCTCGGCTCCTGAGACGCCTACGCCTGCAACGGCTGAGAAGGCCGTGCCTGCAACTGGTGAGGAGGCTGTTCCGGCAAAGCCCAAGCGCACGCGCCGCGCGGCCAAGCCTGTCGCTGACGGCGAGGAGGTCACCAAACCCAAGCGCCGTACCACGCGCACGACGCGCGCCAAGCGCACCGTTGCAGCTGACTCCTCGGCGCCGATTTCCGATGAGGTCGCGCAGGCACGTGCGTTGGCGCAGATTAGCGAGGCCCAGGTGGTGCGCGCCCGCCGTCGTGCCGCCGAGCGTGAGGCCGCGGCTCTGACCGAGCTTGCAGCCCCGTCTGTGCCCGAGACCCCTGCCGCCGACCAACCGACCGAGAAGCCTGCATCGCGCACACGCCGTCGCACGGCTACTAAGGCCGAGCAGGTTTCTGAACAGGTAACCCCCGAGCTCACTGAGGCTTCGGTCCGTTCCGCGGCAGGGGAGGGCGCATCGCCAACTAAGCCCGCTGCGCCTGTCGAGGCCAGCGAAGTTCCCGTTGTCGATCCGGCTTTGCGCCCGCACCGTCGCGGTCGCAAGCCCAAGGCCTTCGTCGAGGCAGAGAAGGCCGCAGCCGCAGCCGCAGCCGCTCGGGATGCTGCGGCGACCGCCGAGTCTGCAACCGCTGCCGATGCACCCGTCCAGGATGCTACGACTTCCGAGGCCGCTCCCGCCGATGTCGAGCCCGCCGACGTCCGCCCTGGTCGCAGCCATCGTACTGCTGCTAAGCGCACGTCCAAGGCCAAGGCTGCCAAGAAGGGCGCGTCCGAGGATTCGGCCGAGACGACCGCCGATGCATCGACTGATGCCGCCGAGCCCCAAGACGTCGAACAGTCTGCGTCCGAGAAGCCCAAGCGCGGTCGTAAGAAGTCCGCTAAGGCCAAGGCGTCCGAGCAGCAGGCTGATGTCGAAGCACAGGTCGATTCCGGCGCCGAGGCCAATGGCGCCGCTTCGGCCAATGCTGACGCCGCCGCAACTGATGGTGCCGCGCCCGCCGAGGCCGAAGACGGCGCTCGCCCCAACCGTCGCCAGCACAAGCGTAACGACGAGCGCAACGACCGCAAGGACGAGCGCAACAACGACCGTCGCAACCGCCAACGCGATCGCAAACAGCGCAACAAGGAGCGCAACGCCGTCCCCACCGAGCCCACGCTTTCGCGCGAGGAGCTCGCGGCCATGAAGGTCGCCGAACTGCGCGAGAAGGCCAAGGAGTTCGAGATCGAGACGACCGGCAAGAAGAAAGCCGAGCTCGTCGAGGAGATCTACACCACCGCCGCGAAGGCCGAGGGCTTCCGCGACATCAAGGGCATTCTGCAGATTCGCCCGGACAGCTCCGGCATCATCCACGCCCATGGCTACATGAAGTCCAACGACGATGCCTTCGTGCCCGCCTATCTCATCCGCTCCGCGCGCCTGCGCACGGGCGACGTCATCGAGGGCTCGCTGCGTCCTTCGCGCGGCGGCGACAAGCGCGCCGGCCTCGCCAAAATCACGACCGTCAACGGTCTGGACCCCGAGCAGATTCGCAACCGTCCCAAATTCGGCGACCTCACCCCGGTCTATCCCAATGAGCCGCTGCGCATGGAGCACGGCAAGGACTCCATTACCGGTCGCGCCATCGACATCGTGTCGCCGATTGGCAAGGGTCAGCGTGGCCTGATCGTGTCCCCGCCCAAGGCCGGCAAGACCACGATCCTCAAGAAGATCTGCCAGTCTATCTCGATTAACAACCCCGAGGTGCACCTCATCTGCCTGCTCGTCGACGAGCGCCCCGAAGAGGTCACTGATATGCAGCGTTCCATCAAGGGCGAGGTTGTGGCGTCGACCTTCGATATGCCCGCCGACAACCACACTCGCGTGGCAGAGCTCGTCATCGAGCGCGCCAAGCGCATCGTGGAACTGGGCGGCGATGTTGTGGTGGTGCTCGACTCCATTACGCGTCTTGCCCGCGCCTACAACTTGGCGGCGCCCGCCTCGGGCCGCATCCTTTCGGGCGGCGTCGATTCGGCGGCCCTGTATCCTCCCAAGCGCTTCCTGGGCGCAGCCCGTAATATCGAGAACGGTGGCTCGCTCACCATCCTGGCCTCTGCCCTCATCGACACCGGTTCCAAGATGGACGAGGTCATCTTTGAGGAGTTCAAGGGCACCGGCAACATGGAGCTTAAGCTCGACCGCGACCTGGCCGACCGTCGCATCTTCCCGGCTATCGACCCCGTTGCCTCCGGTACGCGTAATGAGGACCTGTTGGTCGACGAGCAGATGCGTCCGTTTGTCTTTGGTCTGCGTCGCATTCTTGCCGGCATGAACAACACCGAGCGCGCAGCCGCATCGTTTATCAAGGGTCTTAAGGGCACCAACACCAACCAGGAGTTCCTGGTGCGTTCGGCTAAAAAACACAGCGACTACGAGCAGACGTTCTAGGTTGTCATCCACGCGCAGCGATAGTCATCAATGCGATAAAGGGTCGGGGCTTTGAGCCTCGGCCCTTTTCCATATCGCCGCTCCGCGCTTATTTTTAACCATAAGAACGACGAGCAGCAGGTTTCCCGTTTCAATCCGACATCGTCGCTTGCAATCGACAGGGCGGTTTCGCATAATAGCTTTTAAGCTTCGCGACGGAAAACGCAGATGAAACGAACCATATACCGTTGCTTTGGGGCATAGCCCCGCTTCATCTTCTCTCGCGCAGCCAACTGAATGATGCGATTTGGGTGCTGGAAGATGGGGAGAGCTCATGGCTTCTTCTGATGCAACACAACGAGCAGTCCTTGCCGGACTTTCGTGCGGGATCGGCCTTGCCGCTCCCGTGGTTATGTATGCCGCGACGCTACCGTTTTCGTCGGTGAACGAGACGGTCGTGGCGGGTGCGGTTCCCTTCGCCGTGGGCGCGGTGGCGGGCGTGGGTATCTATGCCGCCTCGCTGGGTATCTCCGAGTACCGTGCGCAGCGTGAAGAGCGTCTGTTCCAGCCCGATGCCATGGGCGGTGCCGCCAATCTCAATCAGCATCAAAGCGAGTTCAAGACCGCCTCGATTCCAGCTCAGCAGCAGGATGCTACTCCTTTCACTGCGGCTTCTGCTTCTCAGACTCAGCCGGAGCAGTCTACCTCGGCATTCCTTTCCGGCCTGACTGGTGCGTTCCAGCGCCGTCATGCCGATGATGGTGTCCCTACCATCGCTCGAGCCGCAGATGCTATGGACGAGGACGAGGCTTGGTCCATGATCGACAGTATGCTCGACGACGATTCGCCGGTGAGCTGCGACCCTGCACACTCGCGCGACGTCTATCAAGTCGCCATCGACGAGCTCACCAACGGCGGGCAGACAGGTTCCTTCAATCGTGACGACATCGCCGCCGCGGCACGTGCCGTATCGGGCTCCCAGGCCGCCCCTGCGGGCAGCACGGCGGCTTTCGTGGCACTCGTTGCCAACGCGGCAGCCAATAACGCCTACAGCGCTACCTCGGCGGACGTGGACGCTTCTGCCGATAATTCGTACGTTGATGAAGCCATTACTGCGGACGAGGAGGCCGTTGCCGCCCGCCGTGCCGCCGAAAGCTCGCTTTGGGGCGCTCCTGCCCAGCAGCAGGCGGCTGAGGCTGCGCCGTACAATGCAAACCTCGCCAGCATGCCTATCATCTCCGGTGCCGCGGACATCGATCTTGACGACCTCGATGAACCTGCAGCCATCACCGCATCGATTGATGCCCAAGATCGCATCGACACCGGCGACCTTCCGGACGCCTCGCTCGAGGTTGATGTCCCCATGGCTGATTACTCGGGCCACGAGGACATGTGGGCCGCCGCCACCGCGATTCTGGATGAGATTGACGAGCCCGCTCCTGTTGCAGCTCCCGCTCCCGTCGCTGCCCCTCAGCCTGCTGCCCCCGCCTATGTCGGCCGTCACAGCGCTGTGTTCCCCGAGGATACCGCCCGTATCTCGCGCGAGAGCATCGAGCGGGCCGAGGCTATTGCCGCCGGCATTATGGAAAATCGTCGTCACGAGCGCGTCAATCAGATCCTCGAGGAAGAGATCGAGCGCCTGCAGTCCTCTACCGCCAAGCGTACGGGCCGTGCCTATCTGAGCGTTATCGAGGGCGGTACCGCCAGCTTCGCGCCGCTCCGCGCGGAGGCATAACTTCTGCATGGTTAAGATCAATCGAAAATGGGCGGTCGTGACCTGCC
Source organism: uncultured Collinsella sp. (assembly GCA_900540995.1). Classification (GTDB taxonomy): domain Bacteria; phylum Actinomycetota; class Coriobacteriia; order Coriobacteriales; family Coriobacteriaceae; genus Collinsella. The sequence continues at coordinate 23,393 of UQHO01000011.1, forward strand.
TGATGGCGCTCTTGATCTGGGGCAATTCGCTGGTTCCCGGCTCGGGGTCGGGCTCGCTGAGCCTGACGGTCATGGAAGCTATCCGCGGTTTCCTGCACGGCGTGGGACTTCCATATGAATGGGTGACCAACTTTGTTGTTCGCAAGTGCGCGCATTTTACCGAGTATATGGTGCTCGGCATCCTGGCAACGCACGCCTTTGATCTTGAGGGCCGGCGCACCTTTGACGTGCTGCTGCCCACGGCGGTGTTCCTGCTGCTGATTCCCTCGATCGACGAGACGATTCAGCTCTTTGTGCCGGGACGCGCCGGCATGATCACCGATGTGATGATCGACTGCTGTGGAGCGGCAACGGGCGTTGTGCTCCGATATCTCTTACGGTCGCTGATGCACGCCAAAAAAGCCGCCTAGGACGTATTGTTTGGTCCTAGGCGGCCTTTTTTATTTGAGGGCTTATATGGGGCGTGGTGGCGTCGTTCCGTAGGTTAGATTTGCCGAGCGCGCCACGCCCTGTGGGTGCGTCTGCTACTGAAGCGCCTGTGCGCCCAGGGCCAGGCAGCCCATGATGCCCTGCTTGCCCTCGAGGCTGTTGTTGACAATGTAGGTATCGATGTCGTTGACCTCGGGCGTGACGATATAGCCGTTGAGCATTTCGGCGCACTTTTTGCGTGCGAGCGGCACGATGGGGGTGTGGTCGGCCACGCCGCCACCGATGACGATCTTCTGCGGTGCGTAGCACAGGATGTAGGTCATGAGCGCCTGCGCAAGGTATCCGGCAAGAAGGTCCATGGCCTCCGGGTCATCGGCCATGTCTCCGGCGCTCTTGCCATCCCAGCGCTTTTTAACGCCGGGGCCGGCGATGAGGCCCTCGAGGCAGTTGTCGTGGAAGGGACAGGCGCTATGCTCGCCGATGGTGTCGCGCGGGTCACGCGTGACCAGGATGTGGCCGGCCTCGGGATGCATCATGCCGTGCACGAGCTTACCGCCCGAGAGCACGCCGGCGCCCACGCCGGTACCGATGGTCAGGTAGACCACGTCGGTGAGGCCCTTGGCGCAACCAAACGTGACCTCGCCCAGGCAGGCGACGTTGACGTCGGTATCGTAGCCGCAGGGGATATTGAGCTCGTTTTGGATAGTGCCCAGCAGGTCAAAGTAGCGCCATGCCGTTTTGGGCGTCTCCAGGATCTTGCCGTATTGGGGTGAAGCGGGGTTGACTGCGGTGGGGCCAAATGCGCCGATGCCCAGCGCGGCGATGCCCTTGTCGGCAAACCATGCGTTGACGGCCTCAACGGTCTCCTGCGGGGTCGTGGTCGCAATCTGCTCGCGCTCCAGGACCGTACCGTCTGCATAGCCCGTGGCGCAGACCATCTTGGTGCCGCCGGCCTCGAGCGCTCCGATAAGCTGCTGTTCTGCCATAGTATTCCTCTCTGGGACGAGTTGCTCCGTGACTAAAGTATAGAGCTCTAAACCATTTAAGAAAGCGCTATAGAAAGAAGCCTCGCAACGCGGCGGGCGGTGCGAGGCTTCTTTGGTTGCTTTAGTTGCCGGGCCGTCCTTACCCGCGCGGCTTGATTTTATCACGTAGCGACTTGAGGTTCTCCAGTGCCGCGTTAAGCGTCTCGTCTCGCTTGGCAAAGTGGAAACGAATCAGATGGTTGACGGGCTCGCGGAAGAAGCTCGAGCCGGGCACGGCGCCCACACCCACCTTAGACGCGAGGTCCTCGCAGAATTCGAGGTCGCTGTCATAGCCAAACTCAGAGATGTCCATCATCACGTAGTAGGCGCCCTGCGGCACGTTATGCTCAAGACCGATGCTGTCGAGTCCCTGGCAGAACAGGTCGCGCTTGGCGGTGTAGAGGTCGAGGACCTCATCGTAATAGCTGTCGTCGAATTTGAGGGCGGTGACGACGGCTTCCTGCAGGGGGGCGGCGGCGCCCACGGTGAGGAAGTCGTGGACCTTTTTGATGCGCTCGGTGATTTCGGCAGGGGCGATAGTGTAGCCCAGACGCCAGCCGGTGATGGAGTAGGTCTTGGACAGCGAGCTGCAGCTGATGGTGCGCTCAAACATGCCGGGCAGCGTGGCCATATAGACGTGCTCGTGGGGCGCGTAGACGATGTGCTCGTAGACCTCGTCGGTGATGCAGTAGGTGTCGTACTTTTTGCAGAGGTCGGCGATAAAGGCGAGCTCATCGCGTGTAAAGACCTTGCCGCAGGGGTTGGAAGGGTTGCATAGGACGATGGCCTTGGGGTCGTTGTCGCGGAAGGCCGCCTCGAGTGTCTCGCGGTCAAAGTCGAATGTGGGCGGGTTGAGCGGCACGTAGATGGGCTCGGCACCCGAAAGGATCGTGTCGGCGCCGTAGTTCTCGTAGAACGGCGAGAAGATGACGACCTTGTCGCCGGGGTTGGTGACCGTCATCATGGCGGCCATCATGGCCTCGGTGGAGCCGCAGGTGACTACGATATTCTCGTTGGGGTTCACCGGCATGCCCATAAAGTGCTCCTGTTTGGCGGCGAGCGCCTCGCGCATGGTCTGGGAGCCCCAGGTGATGGAGTACTGGTGATAGAGCGGCTTGGGATCGGCGGCGATGGTGCTCAGGCTGTTGAGCAGCTGCGCCGGGGGATCGAAGTCGGGGAAGCCCTGCGACAGGTTGACGGCGCCATACTTGTTGGAGATGCGCGTCATGCGGCGGATGACGGAATCGGTAAACGTTGCCGTGCGGTTGGAGAGTTCTTTCATGCCGGTCCTTTCGAGCATTTGCAGTGGGGCAAGTTTACTCCTATGGAACTGGTGGGATTTGCTCGAAATGGTCTCGAAAAACTCTTTTCAAAATTCTTGAAAATTGGGGCTTGCATCGCGTGGCGTTCCTTGCAATAATAGTCGAGCGCGAAGCGCACAGGACATGGTGGGTGTAGCTCAGTTGGCTAGAGCGACGGGTTGTGGTCCCGTAGGTCGAGGGTTCGAGTCCCTTTACCCACCCCAGTTCTTGCTTCGTGTTGATATCGGGTCGTTAGCTCAGTTGGTAGAGCAGGGGACTCTTAATCCCAAGGTCCAGGGTTCGACCCCCTGACGGCCCACCACACGATATCTTCTCTAAAGTCCGCCACAACGGACTTTAGCTTTGGGTCGTTAGCTCAGTTGGTAGAGCAGGGGACTCTTAATCCCAAGGTCCAGGGTTCGACCCCCTGACGGCCCACCCAAAGATTGTTAAAGCGACTGGCTCAGGCTGGTCGCTTTTTTGTTGACCTCGCATGGGGTCGAACCCGAAAGGGCGCGGAGCTGAGGAAACGCGTAAGCGTTTGTCAGCGCAGCGCGCAAGGCGCCTTGGCGCCGCAGCGGCCGCCTGCGCAGCAGGCTGACCCTCTGACGGCCCACCAAAGCATTGTAAAGCGGCTGGCTTCGGCTGGTCGCTTTTTTTGTTGACCTTTCATGGGGCCGAACCCGTCGGGGCGCGAAGTTGGGGAAACTGCACCGTGATTCCCTTAGGGAAACACGGCTAAAGCCCCATAAACGTGCTCTCCTTATGAGAATTATGCTCACGGGGCTCGATGCATGTTGAGAAGTTGTGATCAAACTCAAAGTGAGAATCGATTTAGTCTGCTCGATAGTGCGATCCGAGGCTTTCGGTTCGCTTGCGCATGGCTTTGACCATTTCCTGTGCTAGTTGAATCTGCGATTGCAGGCGGGCGAGGGCCGCGACTTCGCTGTCCTGAGCTTTCTGTGTGCTCAAGGTCGTTGCCTCCGTCTTCAAGCCCTCAAGCTCGTGTAGTGCCTCGGATAGGCCCCCTTCGGTGCGGTTGATCATGCAATGGGTACTCATCGTGTGCTTAAGGCTGCGTGTCAAGCGTTCGGCGACTGTTGTGGCAATGCCGTACTGGGGGAGGGCGATATCCGCCTTTGGGGTCACCTCAGGTGCATTCTGTGCTGCCTGGGCTGCCGATGTGCCCGCGATGCGCCCAAACACTATGCCGTTGGCGCTTGACAAGCCACCGATGCGGTCGGCGCCGTGCATGCCGCCTGTCGCCTCGCCGCAAGCGTAGAGGCCCTCAACGCCCGTATACGCGGTCTTGTCGATTTTGATACCGCCGTTGGCGGCGTGGGCATACATCGCCACGCGCATCTCGTCGGTCGGCGCGATGCCGTGCTCGTCTTGCAGCCAGGTGGCAAAGGTCTGTATAAACTCGGGGACGTCCTCGCGGGGGAAATCGTAGTGGAGCGCCAGACCTTCGGTACCCGCTTGATCGATGGCAAGATCGATGGCGCGGGAGGCCAAGCGTGACGTGAAGGGGCCATATCCGGAGCGCTGTTCAAGCAGATCGTCCAGCTTGTCGTCGGCGATATCGACCGGCTGGTAGAACTTGACGTAGCGCCAGGTCTTCTCGTTAAAGACAAGGTTGCGCTTGGGCTCGATGAAGCCGGGCATCATCTGCATGAACTCTATATTAGTAAGTGTTGCGCTGTGCGCCAGCGCGATGGCCTGCGAGGAGCTGAGCACATCAGCCGACGTAAGGCTGCGCTCGAACAGGCCGCCTGTGCCACCGGCTGCGATGATCGTGGCCTTGGCAGCAAAGGGCACGATTCGATTTTCGGTGAGGTCGTAGAGCACGGTTCCGGTTATTCTGCCGTTCGTGTCCTCAACAAGGTCGATAAGCTCATGGCGGGGGAGCAGACGAATGCCGAGCGACTCGATCCGGGCCGTCAGAGCGTCATCAAGGGGCTTGCGGGTGAGGCCGCGCCACATGCGCGTTTTGTGGTCAAAGCAGGGGATAAACTGCTTTTGCTGAGCGCTCTCAGCGCTTTGCGGACGCTGGAGCTCAACGCCCAGGTCTTGCTCGAGCCATTCAATTGCCTGGGGAATGCCGTGGACAAACGTCTGGACAAGCTCGGGGTCGGCGACACCGCCGCCGACGGTCTGGATGGTGTCGATGAGGTCTTGTTCGTCGTCTTCGTTAACGGGTCCGATAAGCCCCAGGCCCCAGGTTCCGGGGAAGAAGCTCGACCCACTCATAATCTTGCCGGCGCTTGCCACAGCGACGGTTGCGCCCGTGCGTGCCGCTTCGATGGCGGCGCAAAGGCCCGCAATGCCAGATCCAATTACCAGTACATCAGTCGATTCCATCGGATTCCTTTCTCGTCCGGCGCATTGTCGCATGGGTGATCGGCAATGGGGCCGCAAAGACTCGGCAAATCGGTAAAGGGCAAATATGGCAGGTGGGCGTCATAGGCGTTCTGACGCTCCGTCTCATCACATCTCGTATTTCGCCCCAACTGATATATCGGCATTAGCTACCCTGCGACAGCGCATACAAAAAGAGCCGCCACCTCGAAAGGTAGCGGCTCTAAAGCTCAACTATATGAGCATCGCGCGGGCGCGATTAGGCCTTGAGGGCCTCCTCGACGGCGACAGCGCAAGCGACGGTGGCACCGACCATGGGGTTGTTGCCCATGCCGATGAGACCCATCATGTCAACGTGCGCAGGCACGGAGGAAGAACCGGCGAACTGGGCGTCGGAGTGCATGCGGCCCATGGTGTCGGTCATGCCGTAAGAGGCAGGGCCGGCGCCCATGTTGTCCGGGTGCAGGGTACGGCCAGTGCCGCCACCAGAAGCGACGGAGAAGTACTTCTTGCCAGCCTCGATGCGCTCCTTCTTGTAGGTGCCAGCGACGGGGTGCTGGAAGCGCGTGGGGTTGGTGGAGTTACCGGTGATCGAGATGTCGACGTTCTCGTGCCACATGATGGCAACGCCCTCGCGGACGTCGTCGGAGCCGTAGCAGTTAACGGCAGCGCGGGGACCATCGGAGTAGGGGATGGTCTCGACGACCTTGAGCTCGCCCGTGTAGTAGTCGAACTGGGTCTTCACATAGGTGAAGCCGTTGATGCGGGCGATGATCTGAGCAGCGTCCTTGCCCAGACCGTTGAGGATGACGCGCAGCGGCTTCTTACGAGCCTTGTTGGCGTTCAGAGCCAGGCCGATAGCGCCCTCAGCGGCAGCGAAGGACTCGTGGCCGGCCAGGAAGGCGAAGCACTCGGTGTCGTCGGAGAGCAGCATAGCGCCCAGGTTGCCGTGGCCCAGACCGACCTTGCGGTCCTCAGCGACGGAGCCGGGGACGGTGAAGGCCTGGATGCCCTCGCCGATGATGGCGGCAGCCTCAGAAGCGGACTTGGCGCCACGCTTGACAGCGAGAGCGCAACCGAGGGTGTAGGCCCACTCGGCGTTCTGGAAGGCGATGGACTGGGTGTTGTTGACGATCTCACGCGGGTTGAAGCCCTTGTCGGTGCAGATCTGCAGAGCTTCCTCGAGGGAGGCGATGCCGTTGTCGGCGAGGCACTTGTTGATCTTGTCAGCGCGGCGCTCGTAACCTTCGAACGTAACAGTCATAGTTATTTCCCTCCCTTTCTACTCGTGAACCGGGAACACGCTGGCGACGGAGTGAGTCTCCTCGTCGGTGCGCGGGTCGATGTACTTGGCAGCGTTCTCCCACTGACCATAGTGGCCCATAGCGCCAGCGATGGCCTCCTCGGGGGTCTTGCCGGCCTTGACGGCGTCGGTGAACTTGCCGAGGTTCAGGAACTCGAATGCGATGATCTCGTTCTTGTCGTTGAGAGCCATGCGGGTGACGTAGCCCTGAGCGAGCTCGAGGTAACGAGCGCCCTTGGCCTTGGTGCCGAACATGGTGCCGACCTGAGAACGAAGGCCCTTGCCGAGGTCGTCGAGGGAGGCGCCCACGGGCAGGCCGCCCTCGGAGAACGCGGTCTGGCTGCGGCCGTAAACGATCTGCAGGAAGATCTCGCGCATAGCGACGTTGATGGCGTCGCAGACGAGGTCGGTGTTGAGGGCCTCGAGGATGGTCTTACCGGGAAGGATCTCGGAAGCCATGGCGGCAGAGTGGGTCATGCCCGAGCAGCCGATGGTCTCAACGAGGGCCTCCTCGATGATGCCGTCCTTGACGTTCAGCGTGAGCTTGCAGGCGCCCTGCTGAGGTGCGCACCAACCCACACCGTGCGTAAGACCGGAGATGTCGGAAATCTCCTTAGCCTGGACCCACTTGCCCTCCTCGGGGATGGGTGCGGGGCCGTGGTATGCACCCTTGGCAACGGGGCACATGTTCTCCACTTCCTGTGAGTACTGCATGCCTCTCCTCTCTATCGTGTTGGCGTCCCGTCTGGGGGTCGTGGCTGGCGATTGCCGGGCGACCCTTCGAAAGGGACATGACATGCAGCCCCTATAATACCGCGAAATGCACGGAATATTCGGCGAACGGCTCAGTTTTCGTAGCGAGAAGTCCGGAAGTTTTAATTGAAACGGTTTAACGCTATGTTCTGTAGTCGCGAACTTCCGTAGAGGGGGTCCGTCTTGGGCAAGCTTTTGGTCGGCTCTTGTAAGTGTTGCAGGGGTTGACCTGTTGCAACGGTGCCGTTCGCCGCCTGATTACTGCCTTTGGCCGCGCGAGTGTATTGTTTTGCGTGAATGTTTTGATGGCACGCTTCAATCGTGCTGTATTGGATGGCAAGCAGATCCCGGTGAAGGGAGCGCCATGCAGCGCGTTTGGAGAACGGTTACCGGCTTTTACCATGTCTGTGCTCGCGGTGCGGGCAAGCAGCTCATCTTTGAGGGCGATGAAGACCGGTGGGAGTTTTTGGAGCTGATGCGCGAGTGCTGCCGCGAGGAGGGTGTGACGGTTATCGCCTGGTGCCTTATGGGCAATCACGTGCATTTGGTGCTTGCAGATTACGAGGACAGGATGAGCGCGGCGATGCACCGGCTGCTCTTGACGTACGCGCGGCGGTTCAATAAACACACGGGGCGCACGGGCCATCTGTTCCAGAACCGTTTTGACCGGCGCTCGCTCGATACCGACTGGCAGGTGATGGAGGCTATTCGCTCCGTACACGCCGATCCGCAGGAGGCGGGCGTTAGCCTAATCGAGCGTTATCCCTGGAGCAGCTTTGCGGAGCATTTGTGCGCTTACGACGGTGACGCGGCTGATGTCGCGAGGGGATTTTCCGATCCTTCTTGCGTGCTTGAGCTTTTTGGCTCTGCCGAGGGCTTTATTGCCTATTCGCTTTCGACGCCCGACGGCAGTGAACCAGCGCTGTGCGATATGAAAGAGACGGAGTGGGAACGCCATGCCTTTGCCGGCAAGTTGGCGAAGAGCCTCGGGGTTCCGCTCAACGGGGTTAAAACTGCACCGCCGGCGCAGCGCGATACCGTTATTGTTGGATTGAACAATGCCGGCTTTACGGTGCGCCAGATTGAACGGTATACCGGGATTGGCAAAAGTACCGTCTCTCGTATCGTGCGTGCTTATGCGCAGATGGACGCGCAGGCCGAGGGCTCGAGATAAAGGCAGAAAAGAAAATGGCCGAATCGCGAAAGTTAAGCGATTCGGCCAACAGAATTCTTCAGAGTTGAGACAAATATTACTGATTATTTTTGTCCCGTGAGCATGCCGTCGAGGGTGCGCCAGGCGAGCTCGGCGCATTTGACGCGGGCGGGCATGTGCGAGATGTCCTGGAGCTGGGCGGCTTCGTCCAGGTCTTCCAGGTCTTCCTCGGAGAGCTGCTCGCCGCGGATCATGGCGAGGAAGAGCTCTGCCAGGCGGTGAGCTTCCTCGACGGTCTCGCCGGTGATGAGGTCGGCCATGATGTCGGCGCTGGCCTGGCTGATGGCGCAGCCGTGGCCGGTAAAGGAGGCCTCCTCGATCACGCCGTTCTCGACGCGCAGCTGCAAGGTGAGCTCGTCGCCGCAGCTGGGGTTGATGCCGTCGTGCTCGTGCGTGGGAGCATCCATCTCGTATTTATAGTCGGGGTGCGAGTTGTGCTCCATAAATGTGGTGGAGGTGTACAGATTACCCATTGAACGTGCTCCAAACGTGATGCAGGCCGGCGATGAACTTGTCGATGTCGGCCTTGTCGTTGTAGAAGGCCACGCTGGCGCGGCAGCAGGCAAGGTTCTCGACGCCCAGCCAGGTAAGCAGCGGCTGCGCGCAGTGGTGACCGGCGCGGATGCAGACGCCGTCCATGTCCATGATGCTCGCGACGTCGTGCGGGTGGATGCCCTTGACGTTAAAGCTCACAACGCCGTGGTGGTTGTCCCAATAGATGGAGCCGATGATCTGGACAAAGTCGAGCTGCATGAGCTCACCCATCAGGTAGTGGACGAGTGCCTGCTCGCGGGCCTGGATGTTCTCGTAACCCACCGTGTTGACCAGGTAATCAAGGGCGGCACCCGTGGCGAAGATGCCGGCGGCGTCCTGCGTGCCGGCCTCGAATTTCTCGGGAACGGGCGCCCAGACGGCGTCCTGCTCGGTAACAGAGTCGATCATTTCGCCGCCGGTGAGCATGGGCGGCATGGCGTTGAGCAGGCCCATCTTGCCCCACAGCACGCCGATGCCCATGGGGCCCATGGCCTTGTGCGCGCTAAAGGCAAAGAAGTCGGCGCCCAGGTCGGCCACATCGACCGGCATGTGCGGCAGCGACTGCGCGCCGTCGACGACCAGGTAGCCGCCGTACTTGTGCACGAGCTTGCCGAGGTTCTTGACCGGGTTCTCGACGCCCAGCACGTTAGACACCTGACCCACGGCCAAGATTTTGGTCTTGGGGCCCACCTTGGACAGAACCTCCTCGGTGGTGAGTTGACCGGTCTTGGTGGGGTAGAGGTAGACGAGCTTGGCGCCGGTCTCGCGGCAGACCTGCTGCCACGGAATCAGGTTGGAGTGGTGCTCCATGATGGTGATGACGACCTCGTCGCCCGGTTTGAGCACTGTGGGCGCAAAGCTCTTGGCGACCAGGTTGAGCGACTCGCTCGTGTTGCGGGTGAAGACGACCTCGTTGGCCTGTGATGCGCCGATGAGGTCGGCGATCTGCTGGCGGACCTTCGCGATGGCGTCGGTTGCCTCGACGGACAGCGAGTACAGGCCGCGCAGGGGGTTGGCGTTCATGCGCTGATAGAAGTCGCGCTCGGCGTCGAGCACACAGGCAGGGCGCTGCGCGGTGGCGGCGCTATCGAGGAAGGCGATCTCGGGGTGCTGCTGGAAGAGCGGGAACTGCGCCTTGTAGGGGTTGGTCTCGATGTCTACGGTGGGCCAGCCGCGCGAAGCCTCGTCGCTGGCGTCGAGCTCCATAGGCTCCGGTGCGGTACAGGTGTCGCATTTAACGTGCTCGGTGTCGATCATGCGAGCTCCTCTTCAAAGTTGTCGATCAGGTTGTTGCCCAGGCGGACGACGGCGGCGCGGGTGCGCTCGTCGGTGGCGGAAAGTGTGGCGTCCTCCAGCTTGGCGCGGACGAACAGGTCCTCGGCGGCGTTTTGGTCAAGGCCGCGGCAGGCGAGGTAGAACAGCTGCTCGTCGCGGACGTGGCCGATGGTGGCTCCGTGGTTGCCGGCGACGTCGTCCTCGTCGCAGAGAATGACGGGAACGGTCTTGTTGTCGACGCCCTTGTTGGCCAAAAGCACCGTCTCGCGCTCGGTGCCGGTTGCACCCTTGCAACCGTGCACGAGGTCGATGGTGCCGCGGTAGACCTTCTTGGACGTGCCGGTCAGCACGCCGTTGGCGTCGATCTCGCACTCGGTCTTGCGACCGCGGTGGCGCAGCTCGTAGTTAAAGTCGCGCACCTGCTCTCGGGCGCCCAGGTAGTCAGTATCGATGGTGACCTTGGCGGTATCGCCCAGCAGGTCGCCGGCAAGGCCGGTGGCGCTGGCGCCGGCACCCAGGACGGTGTGCTGCACGTTGACGCGCGCGCCCTCGTCCAGGAACAGGCCGGTGTCGTCGAGCGCGATCCAGCTATCGTCGAGCGTCTGCGTGCAGGTCACGTTGACGGTGGCGTACTCGTGGGCGCACACGCGTAGCACGGATCCCACGACGCCTTGGCCGGCAACGGGAGAGTCCAGGGCAATAAGCAGATCGAGCGTCGACCGGGGACGGGCGACGACGTCGATGGCGGCGATGGCCGCGGCTGCATCGACACCGCTCACGCGCACGGTAACCGTGGCGTGCTTGTATGCGGGCACATCGATGACGATGCGCTTGGTGGCGTGGTCGGCCAAGTAGGTGTAGGCAGCCTCGCCCATGCCGGTCTCGAAGGCTTCAGCAGGGGAGAGCTCCTCCTCGAGCTTGATGGCGCCGGCCTGGTAGACGGAGGTTGCGGGCACGTCGAGCTCGGTCTCGGGCGTGATGCGGGCGCGGTCGGCGGCATCGCCGGGCGCGGAGGCGCGGCGCTCGGGGAAGCGCTCGGCCATGGCGTCCATGGCGGTGTCGAAGGCGTCTGCCACGCCAGTAAACTGCTCTTCCAAGCCCTCGACCTCAACGGTCTCGGTGGGAGCGGCGGCAAGCTCGTCAGAGAGCTCGAGCTTGGTCTGATTCATCTTCAGCCAGCCCCATGTGGCAGCCGGCATCGCATTGACCTGCTCAAGGGTGGTAGCAGCGGTGTTGGTGGTCTGATTCATTATCCGATCGCTCCTTCCATCTCGAGCTTGATCAGGTTGTTCATCTCGACGGCGTACTCAAGCGGTAGCTCCTTGGAGACCGGGTTGGCAAAGCCGTTGACGATCATGGTGCGAGCCTCTTCCTCCGGGATACCGCGGCTCATCAGGTAGAACACCTTGTCGTCGCCGATACGTCCGATGGTGGCCTCGTGGCCGATGTCGACGTTCTTGGCGCGGATGTCCATGGCCGGGATGGTGTCGGAGCGGCTCTGGTCGTCGAGCATCAGTGACTGGCAGCTCACGGTTGCCTTGGAGCCCTCGGCCTTGGGCGTGGCAACGATAGAGCTGCGGAACGTCTGGATGCCGCCGCTCTTGGAGATGCCCTTGGTCTCGACGGTTGCCGAGGTCTCGGGCGCGTTGAGCACGACCTTGCAGCCGGTGTCGAGGTTCTGCCCGGCGCCGGCAAAGGTGATGCCGGTAAAGCTCGAGCGGGCGCGACGGCCGTTGAGCACGCTCATGGGGTAGAGGTAGCCCACGTGGCTAACGAAGGAGCCGCTGATCCACTCGATGTCGCCGTCCTCGTCCACGCGCGCACGCTTGGTGTTGAGGTTGTACATGTTCTTGGACCAGTTCTCGATGGTCGAGTAGCGCAGGTGCGCACGCTTGCCCACAAAGAGCTCGACGGCGCCGGCGTGGAGGTTGGCTACGTTGTACTTGGGCGCGGAGCAACCCTCGATAAAGTGCAGGTCGGCGTCGTCCTCGACGATGATGAGCGTGTGCTCAAACTGGCCGGCGCCCTTGGCGTTAAGACGGAAGTAGCTCTGCAGCGGGAAGTCGAGCTTGGTGCCCTTGGGCACGTAGACAAACGAGCCGCCCGACCATACGGCGCCGTGCAGGGCCGCAAACTTGTGGTCGGTGGGCGGGATGAGCGTCATAAACTTCTCGTGGATGAGCGGTTCCCACTGCGGGTCGTGCAGGGCCTCCTCGATGCCGGAGTAGACGATGCCCATCTTAGACGCTGTGTCCTGCATGTTGTGGTAGACGAGCTCGGAGTCGTACTGCGCGCCGACGCCCGCCAGGTAGCTGCGCTCGGCCTCGGGGATGCCCAGGCGCTCAAAGGTGTTCTTGATGTCGTCGGGCACCGATTCCCAGTCGTGTTTTTGGTCGGTGTTGGGCTTGACGTAGGTGACGATGTTGTCCATGTCCAAGCCCTCGATGGAGGGGCCCCACGTCGGGTCGGGGAAGCGATTGAAGATCTCGAGGGACTTGAGGCGCAGGTCGAGCATCCACTGCGGCTCGTCCTTTTTGGCGCTGATCTCGCGCACGATGTCGGGCGTGATGCCGGCGTCGAGGCGCTCGAATCCCTCCTCGCCATAGGTGAAGTCGTAGAGGCTGCGGTCGATGTCCGCGACCTCGGTGCGGTTCTTGGTCATTGCGTCGCCCCTTTACGCCTGCTGCTCGGCAGCGGCGGCCTCGGCCTGGGCGCGCTGCTCGGCGGCCTCGCGCTCGAAGGTCTCAAAACCGTTCTTGTCGATCCAGGGGATGAGCGAGGCGTCGTCCTCGCGCACGATGTGGCCCTTGACCATAACGTGGACGCGGTCGACATTCAGGTGCTCCAAGATGCGCGTGTTGTGCGTGATGATGAGCATGGAGCCGTCGCAGCTCTTGCGGTAGGCGTCCATGCCGTGGCTGACGGTGGACAGGGCGTCGACGTCCAAGCCCGAGTCGGTCTCGTCCAGGATGGCGAGCTTGGGCTGCAGCAGCAGAAGCTGGAGCATCTCGACCTTCTTCTTCTCGCCGCCCGAGAAGCCCACGCCCAGCTCGCGGTTGAGGTAGGCGGTATCCATGTTGAGCTCGGCCGCGAGCTCCTTGACGCGACGGCGGAACTCCTTGCCCTTCATCTCCAGGCCGGGGCGGCCGGCGATGCTGGCGCGCAAAAAGCTCGACAGCGGCACGCCCGGAATCTCGACCGGGGCCTGGAAGCTCAGGAACAGGCCGGCGCGCGAGCGCTTGTCGGTGGTGAGCTCGGTGATGTCCTGGCCGTCAAAGACGATGCGGCCGTTGTTGACCGTGTAAACGGGGTCGCCCATGACCAGGTGGCCGAGGGTGGACTTGCCGGCGCCGTTGGGTCCCATTAGAACGTGGGTCTCGCCGGCGGCGACGTTGAGGTTGACGTTGTGGAGGATGGTCTTCTCGTCCACGGAGGCGGTCAGACCTTCGATGGAAAGCAGCGGATTTGCGCTCATGCTGTCCCTCTCTGTATATGGTGTACTCATAGGTGTACTAAACCCTAGGAATCTTCTCGGAATAAAGTTACTATGGGTTCGGCGTTAGTCAAGGGAAAACCCGACTAATCCACTCGACTTTTCAAATTCTGGGACAAAATAACCTGTTGTGTTTGTCCCACTTACTTAAGATTTGGGACAAACAAACCTGGTTATGTTGTCCCAGATGCGATGGGAGGGTAGGTATGCTCATTTCTTCTAAGGGCCGCTATGCCCTCCGGCTGATGATCTATATCGCGGCGCTGGGCGACGCCGAGGGCAAGATCGCCCTGCGCGAGGTCGCCGACCGCGAGCATATCTCGCAAAAGTATCTGGAGCAGCTGGTCCGTCCGCTCATGAAGGCGGGCCTGCTTAAGAGCGTGCGCGGCAAGGGCGGCGGCTACATGATGGCCAAGGATCCCTCCGAGGTACGTGCGGGTGACATCCTGCGCGCCGTCGAGGGCAGCACGGCGCCCGTGGCGTGCGACGGCATCGACAACAGCTGCGCCCGCAGTGACCTGTGCTCAACGGTCAAGTTCTGGCGAGGGCTGGACGACGTGATCGAAAAGTACGTCGACGGCGTGACGTTGGCCGACCTGGCCGCCGTCCCCGTAATCAACTTTGACATTAAACTGTAGGGGCCGGCTTTCGTGAAGTCGTACGAAGCCTTTGATTCGCGTCTGGCACTGCTAGAGACAGCTCGATTCCAAGATTTCGACAACGACTATGTTGTCTCCGGATGTGCGTATATCTATGAGCAGGTTTTCGGTATCTCAATTACGCTCCTTAAGCGTCTGCTCGAGTATGAGGGTGCCACGCTTGCCGCGTCGGGGTCTCCTCGTGCCATCTTGAAGGAGTCCTACCGATTCTACGACTTTATTGATGAGGCAGCCTGGCTGGATATGCTCAGAGACCGCAATACGAACGTCCATATCTATGACAACAAGCTCGCTCAAGATTTGATTCAGCGCATCTTGAACGTCTATATCCCCGCATTCTGCCAGCTGAGGGACGGGCTGATGGAGCGTTACGGCGAGCTTCTGTTGGCGCCCGACGACCAGTTTTTCTAATTCCTTAAGATTTCGCGGAGGGTTGTTGCCGTTTACCGAGGGGTTGTTGTGCAATAACGGGCGAGCTGCAATACTTAAATCTATCTTTGCAAACTGCACTTTAACTACACCAATGCAGGGAGGATCTTATGCAGCCCAAGCATTCTGCGATTGTCGCGGGCCTGACGCTGGCGCTTTCGTTTGGTGCCGTTTCCGCGCCGGCACCCGCCGCCGCCGAGGAGCCCACGCCGGGCGTTGCCTCGGATGCCACCGATATCGATAAGGGCCTTTACACCCAACAGTCCTTCTCGGGCGTGCTGAGGTCGGTCCAGGGCGTTTCGTTTGTCAACGTGACTCCCGAGATGAAGTACTTCACCAAATATGAGAGCCATGGCAACTATAACCAGGGCTTTTCGTATGGCGACGGTTATAACGCGCTGGGCTATTACCAGTTCGACCGCCGTTGGTCGCTCATCCCGTTTATGAAGCAGGCCTACAACTACAACCCTGAAAAATACTGCATGCTTAAGGATGCGATTGATCGCGGCAGCGAGATTTCCAACACGAGCAATGCCATGTACGAGAACGGCCAGCTCACCGAGTTGGGCCATATCGCGCAGGATGCCTTCCAAGGTGCTTATAACACCGATCCTGCTGAGTTTTCGGCTCTGCAGGATGCGTATGCGTACAACTCGTACTATGCGGTGACCGAGGCGTGGCTTAAGAGCGCTCTTGGCATTGACATCTCCGGCCGCGCCGATTGCGTCAAGGGCATGGTGTGGAGCATCACCAACATGTGCGGCACCGGTGGCTGCAGAGACTTCTTCCGCTGGGCGAATCTTTCCAACGATATGTCCGACCGCGAGTTTGTGACGGCGCTCTCCAATAGCGTGGTCAACAATGTCGCCACCAAGTTTTCAAGTCAGCCCCAGTATCATGAGGGCTGGAAGAATCGTTATAAGAATGAGCTGAAGGACTGCTTGGTTTTTATCGCCGAGGATGAGGCTGCCGCTGCGACGCCCGTGCAGCCCGAGCCTGCGCCGGTGCCCTCGCCGACACCTGATTCGAATGACGACTCGAGTGACGATGCCAACGATGACAGGATGGATGCGCCCTCGACCGATGCTGACGGTAATGGCTCTGCTGGTGGCACTACCAACGACGGTTCTACCTCGAACGGCTCCGATTCGAACAGCTCTGCTGCGGGCGATTCGTCTTCAAGCTCTGCCGGCAATACGGACAGCGACGTTTCTGGTTCGACCGACGCTGACACCTCTAACTCATCTACTGGCTCGAGCGATTCGTCCGTTGACACCGGCTCTAACAACGGCTCCGGCTCTGACGCAACCCCTGATTCCGATGCTTCCAAGGACGACTCGAATAAGGCGCCGGACGCTCCCGTTGCTTCGCCGGACAAGAAGCCTTCTTTCTCCGAGCAGCTTGGTTCTACGCTGGGTTCTTCGCTGATGGCTGGCGTCAATAACGGCTCGACTCAGAACAAGGACAACTCTGATCAGGCTTCCACGGAAAAGACCGAAGCCGCAAAGGGCGACTCCAAGGACAAGGCTTCCGAGAAGAACGAATCTGATAAGGGTTCTAGCTCTGAGGAGAAGGACGACAAATCCGCTCAGAAGAAGGACGAGGACAAGAAGTCTGAATCTGAGGAGAAGGACAAGAACAAGGACAAGACCGAGGACGGAAAGCAGCATGGCGAGGACAGCAGTAAGGGCAACACCGACAACCAGAACCAAGAGCAAAATGACTCCAAGACGGTGACCACTACAACCACCACTACAACGACTAAGACTTCGGGCGGTAACATGCCCAAGACGGGCGACCTTATCGTTATGGCGAGCCTTGCCAGCGCGAGCTTGGCCACGCTGGGCGCTACGTCTATCGTAAGTGGTAAGCATAAGCTCGATCAGCAGAAGAAGGCTTCTGGGGAGGACGACTCGGGGGAGTAGGCTCTCAGTTGCCAGATAACTAAATAGTCGGGACGGGGTCCGGTGCGAATGTATCGGGCCCCGTTTTGTTGTGCAACGATTAATTGTGCCCCCTCACACCTCTTGTTACTACCGTTGCCCGATATGTTTGCGCGGCGACATCGGTACATGCGATGCGGTCATTACAATTGGCATCGTGCTGCGATTTAGGGGGAACGTTTTGGTGTCTGAACAGGCAAATGTTGATTGTGCTGCTGGCTTTGGCGTGCGTTTGATCGGCTGTGCCGACGATGCGGCTTTGCCCATTGGCATGCACGACTATGCGGAGGCTCTTGGTTGCTGCACGCTGGTCGACAAGACCATGTTTATTGCCGATGTGTTGGACTGCGACGCGTCCGTTGTGGTGTGCTGTCGACCCGAGGGTTTTGGCAAAAGCATGAACTTGTCGACGCTCAGGGCTTTTCTGGAGCGTCCAGCGGTTGGTCGCGCTGATCAGCGTTTGTTTGCCAATGCTCAGATTTGGGATGCAGACGGTGGGCGCTATCGGGATGAATATGCTTGCTATCCGGTGATATCGCTGGACTTTTCTGGCGCTGCGAGGCGTGGTGCCGCTATTGCCGACGTCGTGCGCGATGCCCTTTCGGGCGAGTGCGCTCGCTTGTTGGCGCTCTTGGAGGCTCCTGATTTAGCTCGAGATAAGGTGCGTCACATCGAACGTGTTGCGCGTGGCGTGGCGAGCGCGGACGAGGTTGACTCGGTGCTCGGTGTGCTCATTGAGCTGCTGGAGATGGCCTGCGATGAGCAGGTTGTATTGCTCGTTGATGGGTACGATACGGCGTGGTCTCGCCGTGCGAGCGCGAGGGACGCTTCCGACGCCGATCCGGCAGGGCTATTCGATCGCGTGCTGTTCGACGCCATTGCCACTGCGCGCGATTCGTTGCGGCTGACGTGTCTGATGGGGGAGTGTCCCGGTCCTGCCGAAGCGGCGCTTTCTTCGCGCGGCTGCTCGTATTGTCTGTCGACGCCACTTTCGACGTGGTGTGACCGTTGGTTCGGCTTTTCGGATGCCGAGGTCCAGGCTCTGTTGAATCATGCTGGGCGCGAGGAATACCTGGATGATGCGCGTGAATGGCTCGAGGGGTATCGGTTTGGCAGGGCCTATTGCTCGAGTCCAGAGCGTGTGATCGGTTTTCTGGACCGAGGCTGCACGGCGCCTGTGCGTGCCGATCTGTATGGATATGCCGATTGCCTGAGTAGGGTAGTTGCCGGGTGGAATCTCGACCGCCTTTCGGTCTTGTTTGATTTGCTCGAGGCCCATGGGTGCGCTGAGGTCCCGCTTTGTTTGGGCGCTGCAGAGCCAGATGTCTCGCCTGACGATGGTATGTGGACAGCGCTGTATCTGTCCGGTTTTCTTACGACGGATATGACTGAGGAGCCAGAGCATGGCGATCGGCTCCGTGCTTTGCGATTGCCCAATAACGAGCTTCGCCAGGCCTTGCGTCTAGTGATTGTTGAGTGGTTTGAGTGCGCTGCCGAAGACATTCGAGACGTCGATGCGTTTCGCGACGGGCTGTGCCGTGGGAACGAGGATACGGTGAGGCGGGCGCTAAGCCGCATCCTGGGGGATGCGGGAATCGGTGAGACCGACCCAGATAAGCCGCTACCATATCATCTGCTCTTGCAGGGGCTCTGCTTTGGCTTGCCGGGCTATGCCAATCCTGCCTCGAGGCGAAAGTGTGGTGCGGGTCGCTGGGACATTCAGGTTTTCCCTACGGGTGCTGTGTTCGACGTAGCAGATACGATTGGCATGCTGGGCGAGCGCCCGCTGATAACGATTAACTTGATGTATGACCCCGGTGTGGATGCGCTGGGCCTGGAATTGCTGGCCGTGCAGTCGCTACTCGACATAGAGCGCGACGGCATCGACGAAATCCGTGTGCCGCGCCCCGGCGTGGGTCGCATGCGCTGGGGGTTCGGTTTTGATGGGCGGCGCGTGGCGGCGGTGTGCCAGCGGCTTTAAGCGCCGAGGTGTTTCCGGCTTCCGTTACTCGGTGTTCTTCATGGGCGGCATGGGCTTCCAGTTAGGATCCTTAACGATCTTGCGGGCGTCCTTCATGCCGCGTCGCAGCGCCGGGATGCCGGTCTTAAAGCACTTGTCAACGGCAGCCAGGCGAATGAATTCCTTGCAGAAGGTCGCGGCATTGCCCAGGCGGAACAGCATAGGGTGATAGTCGCCGTAAATCTGCATGTAGCGGGCCAGATAGCCGCGGTTGCGCATGATGTAGTAACGGTTGGTGTCGCTCGTGGAGTTGAGCTGGCGCTTGCCGGCGATATCCCAGTTTGAGACGGCGCGGGCGCGCTTGAGCACCAGGTCGGCCACAACGGCGGCGGGGAAGTGCTGGCTGGCCACGTAGCCATAGCAGGCATCGTCGCCGTAGATGAAGAATCGCGCATCGGGCAGGCCGATCTTGTCGACCACGCGGCGCGAGAACATGCCGCCCTCAAAGCACAGCTGGTTCATGGCGCGATAACCCTCTGGACCCAGATCCCACTTGGCGATGGGGTTAGGGATGCCGAGCGAAAGGATGAGCTGGTACTGCCAAAAGAAAGCGCCGCCGTCAAAGTCCAGGCGCGAACCCTGGATGACATCGTAGCGGTCGGTCCACTTGGCAAGACGCTCGATGCCTTCGGGGATGACGAGCACGTCGTCGTCCATCACCCAGAACCACTGGGCGCCCAGGTCGTAGGCGCATTTGGTGCCGGCGGAGAAGCCGCCCGCACCGCCGCCGTTTTCGAGCTGCGGGGCGTAGATGACACGGTCGGTGCCGCCCTGCGCGTCGGGCTGCTCGGTGTCGATGCCCCACAGGTTGGCCAGGCGCTCGTTGAATGCGGTGCACATGGCCTCGGTCTCGCGCGAATTCTCGTTATCGACAATCACGATGCGCCAGGGCGCGGCCGTGAGCTCGGTCATGGAGTCGAACAAATTGGCCAGGAGTTCCTGGCGTTTGTACGTAACGACGACGATGGCGAGCTTATCGATGGGGGCGGGGAGGGTTGAAGGCATGGGGCAATATATCCTTTCACGCGCGGCGCGCATGCGCTGCACGGAAGCTATCGAATACGTCCTTGGGACGGCATCTATTGTAAAGGCTCGGCGCACCTTAGCGGCAAGCTTTGAATAAAACGCAGGAACCTGCCATGGGCCCGCCGCATGACGTGGGGCTGCTTTGCCCGCAAGAGGCTCCATAGATTATATAAACGCCCGCTGGCGCGCTGACCCTTTGATACCATGAAACGACAGGTATTTCCTAAGGAGCACATTTGTCTACTAACGCCTCTGGCAGCCCTGTTCTGTCGCTGCTTATTCCCATTTACAATGTTCAGCGCTACCTGCGCGAGTGCCTCGATTCCGCCCTGGCGCAGACGCTCAAGGATATTGAGATCATCTGCATTAACGACGGGTCGACCGACAACTCGCCGGCGATTATCCGCGAGTATATGGAGCGCGATGGGCGCGTCAAGATGATCGACAAGGCCAACAGCGGCTACGGCGACTCGATGAACCACGGCCTGGAGATGGCGCGTGGCAAGTACGTTGGCATCTTGGAGTCCGATGACTTTATGGCGCCCGACGCACTCGAAAAGCTTGTCTCGGCCGCCGATAGCAATAATGCCGACTTTACGAAGGCGAACTTTGATTTCTACTGGTCCAAGCCCGAGGAGCGCCGTTCGCTGCACGAGATGTTTAAGGCCAAGGACTGCGACAAGCCGGTGCACCCGAGCGACACGACGCAGTTCTTTAAGCAAAAGCCGTCGATTTGGTCGGCCGTGTACCGTCGCGATTTTCTTGAGCGCAACGGCATCAAGTTCTTGCCGACTCCAGGGGCATCCTTTCAGGACACGTCATTCGCCTTTAAGGTTATCGCGTGTGCCGATAAGGCTGTTTACCTGCATGATGCCGTGTTGTCGTATCGCCAGGACAACGAGAATTCCTCGGTCAATTCTTCGGCTAAGGTCTTTTGCGTCAATACCGAGTATGCCGAGATTGAGCGTTGGATTCGAGAGGATTATGCCCGTGATCACGCAAGTGATGACGTCGCGCGCATGCTCAAGTTCAATCAGCTCATTAAGTACGATTCGTACATGTGGAACTACGTGCGACTGGCGCCTAAGTTCTATAAGGAGTTCCTGGTTCAGATGGCCAAGGAATTTCAGGCGGCCTTGGACTCCGGGGACTTTTCGCTTGACGACCTCAAGCCGTGGAAGCGCGCGAACCTCGCTGCCATCCTCAAAGATCCTGAGGGCTGGGTTGACGAGCATCCGAGTTTTGCGACGGATGGTGCCTTGGGGCGTGCTAAGTATTACGCCTCGGTTGGAGGCCCGGGCGTGGTCGCCGCCTTCCTCATCGAATCGCTGAGGGGGTAGGTCGGCATGGGAGAGGCCTCGTGTCCTAAAGCTACCATTGTCGTCCCCGTTTACAACTCTGCGCGCTCGATTCAGCGATGCCTCGATTCGCTGTTGGCCCAGTCCGAGCGCTCGATTCAGGTTGTCTGCGTCAACGACGGTTCGACTGATGATTCGTTGAACGCGTTGCGCCAGATCGCGCAGGCCGACGATCGTGTACTGGTGATTGACCAGGAAAACGCGGGCGTCTCGTGCGCTCGAAATGCCGGTATCGATGCTGCCGAGGGCGAGACCGTCTTTTTTGTGGACGCCGACGATTACATCGATGCCCAGACGGTCGAGCGCGTGCTGCATGCCATGGAGTCTGCGGATGCCGAGGCCGCCGTTTTTGGCGGCGTCTGTGAACCTGCCGATGCTGCCCCCAAACGCGTCCAGCAACTCATGAGCCCCAAAGCTGGCACCTTCGGCGCCCGTGATCCCCAACTGCTGTTCCATTCGAATGCGCAGCCCTATGCCTGCCGTGCGGCTTTTTCGCGCGAGCTGCTCAATCGCGAAGGCATTCGCTTCGCCCCCGGTCTGGCTTTGGGCGAGGACGTCGTCTTCCAATTTGCGGCTTATGCGCTTGCCCACAAGACCGTCGTCATGCCGGACAAGTTCTACCACTACGTGATGGAGAGTGAATCGGCGACGCACGAGTTCAACAGTGCCGAGGCTCGCGCCAAAAAGCTTGACGCCCACATGAGGATGCTCGAGGAGGTCTTGGAGGACTGGGCGGCCTACGGTCTTTTGGACCTGTGCCCCGGCGAGCTGATAACTTGGTTTTTGGACCTAATTGTGTTCGACCTGGCGCGCTTGGATGCCGATGACTTCCATCACGTGGCGGCTCGCGTCAACATGGACCTCACGACGTTTTTGGGAACGGAGTGGGCGGATATGCCTGCTAAGGGCGCCGTTCGCCGTGTTGCCCACAAGCTCGTTGCGGCGACCTCGGGCGTTTCGATGGCAGATGCCACGCTGTTCTATCTTTCGACTCGCGGTCTCAAAGCCTGCCTGGAGCGCTTTATATAATTCCAAGCGTTGCCGCCCGCCGCAACCCGGCTGCTAAAATAACCCTGTTACACGCTATTCAACAGGAGGTTCTCTTGCAGAACTCTGATACCCCTAAAGTTTCGCTGCTTGTTCCCATTTGCAATGTCGAACGCTACCTGCGCGAGTGCCTCGATTCTGCCGTGACTCAGACGCTCAAGGACATCGAGATCATCTGCATCAATGACGGTTCCACCGATAGCTCGCCGGATATCATTCGCGAGTACATGGAGCGCGACCCCCGTGTAAAGATGATCGACAAAGCCAACAGCGGCTACGGTGACTCGATGAACCGCGGCCTGGAGATGGCGCGCGGCGAGTACGTGGGCATCCTTGAGTCCGACGACTTTATGTTTGAGGATTCGCTCCAAAAGCTGGTCGCCAAGGCCGATGCTGAGCATGCCGATGTGGTGAAGGGCGACTTTTACCTGTATTGGTCCACGCCCAGCGAGCGCCGTGAGCTGTTTGGGATCATCGACGAGCATATGACGGGCGCCGCGTATCGCCCTGTCGATCGCCCGGGCATCTTCTACCGCAAACCTTCCATTTGGTCGGCTATCTATCGGCGCGAGTTCCTCAACGACAATCAGATTCGGTTCCTTCCCACGCCGGGTGCCTCGTATCAGGACGCAGGCTTTAACTTTAAGGTTTGGGCTTGCGCCGAGCGCGCCGCGTTTATTGCGGACCCCATTTTGTGCTATCGCCAGGATAACGAGAAGAGCTCCGTTAATTCGCCCAACAAGGTGTTTTGCGTGTGCGACGAATATGCCGAGATGCAACGTTTTTTGGACGAGCGTCCTGAGCTCAAGGCTCAGCTCCAGGGCATTTTAATGCGCATGAAGGTCGATACGTACCGCTGGAATGATGAGCGTCTGGTCGATGAGTTGCGCGAGCAGTTTTGGGAGAAGGCTTCACCCGAGCTGAAGGCCGATTGGGATGCCGGTCGCTTTGACCTGTCGCTGTTTGATCCGCGTGGCGAGACCGACTTGCGCCTGATGGTCAAGTCGCCCCGCGCCTATATCGATTCGCGCTTTGACTTTAAGAAGCCGGGCAAGCTCAATACGTTTAAACACTACTTTAAGATCGGCGGCCTGCCGCTGGTTTGGCGCGTGCTGACGTATCAGCGCGCCTACGGCGATAACCCGCATCCCGACGACGTGCCGGCGGCGCAGTAGGAGCACGTGATTATGGCTACCCCTAAGATTTCCGTTGTCGTTCCCATCTACAAGGTGGAGGAGTGTCTGGCCTGGTGCCTGGACTCCTTGCTTGCGCAGGATATGCCCGATTGGGAAGGCGTGCTGGTCAACGACGGCTCGCCGGATGGTTCGCGCGATATTGCGGCCGCTTATTGCGAAAAGGACGCGCGTTTTACGCTGGTCGATAAGCCGAACGGCGGCCTGTCGAGCGCCCGCAATGCGGGCATCGCTGCGTCCACGGCGCCTATCGTTGCATTTTTGGATTCAGACGACCGTTTTACGCCCGATGCATGCCGCGTGATCGTCGATGCCTTTGAGCGCGAGCGCTGTGATGTTTTGACCTTTGGTGCGAATCCGTATCCGCTGGAGGCGGGGTATCCGTGGCTTAACTATGTGCTGAGCCCGCGCGATGTGTCGTTTGAAGGCTATAGCTCCGACCTACTGTTTAAGGAAGCATCTCGCCCCTTTGCATGGCGCACCGCCTGCAAGCGTGAGTTTTTGCTGGGCAACGGGATCGTGTTCGACGAAACCGTTAAGTATGGCGAGGACCAGGTCTTCGATTTTGCCGTGTACGGTCGTTCGCATAAGACCGCGCTTATCTCGAACAAGCTGTATGACTACCGCGTGGCGCGCAAGGGTTCGCTCATGGACACCATGCGCTATGACGACGAGACGCGCCTGCTAGAGCACGTGAAGATTTACTCCGCGGTGCTGGCTGACTGGCAGCGCGACGGTCTCGATGCCCAGCATGCCGATGACCTGGCATATTTCCTGTGCGATCTGGTGCTGTACGACGCGCTCAGGCTGCTGGGTTCGGACTGCGGCAAGGTGTTTGCTGCCGTTGCCGCGGCGCTTGCCGGTTCTGCCGTGGGTAGCGATGCTGCGCTCGCGCAATGTGCTCCATCTGTTGCTGCTATGGTGCGCGCGGCGCTTACCAGCAAGGCCCCCAATGTCCGTGAGTGCAAAAAGCTCATGTTCGATTACGACGTCTTGAGGTTTGGGCGCCTGGGTGCCTGCAAACGCATGGCAGCGAACGCCCTGGGAAAGCGAGAAGTGTAGATGAGTATCAAGCGTTTGGCACTTTGCCGCAGTCAGGGCCGTCTGTTTGTGCTGCTTCGTTTTGCCGGTCAGGATGTCGCCGCGCTTATTGAGCGGGAGGGTTCTCAAGCGTTTGCCTATGCGACGACGAGCGGTTCTTGTGTGCCGTCGCTGGTGCTCCCGGTCGATCATGGCCGTGTGCTGGCGCTTTGCCCTTCCGTTTCCGATTACGAGCACGAGCTCGCCGTCTTGGTGCTTCCGTTTTTGGATGGTACGTCGATGGATGTCGTTTTTGCATCCGGTGGTCAAAGGTTGGGCGCCATTCGTCTCGATAGCCGCGTGGCCAAGCTGGAATCCAAGATTAACTACAAAGCAAAGCCTGCGCTGTGCGCGCTTATCCGCGATGCGCAGCGTAGCGAATGCTGCGGTCGCTACGAGATCGATGCCATTCGCTATTTACCGGCAGACGACGGCGCGGTGTGGCGCTTTGAGGTCAAGTGGGCGGGAGACCCCCAGTGCGCGCCTGAGCTCCAGATCTTCGATACGCATATGAATGCCATCGATGCTACCGTGCATGTGTTTGAATCGCAGGTCGATGTGCCGCAGCAGAACGGATGCCACGTCAATAAAACGTATCTGAGCGTTGAGATGCCTCAGGTTATACGAGATTTTGTCGCGATTGCGAGCGATCCCACGGAGCAGATTCAGAGTGGTTTTTGCGCCATGGATGGTCGCCTGTACAACGGCATGGTCGACGACAGCTGGAACCGCATGAAGGACGCGCGTGCAGACGACGCGGCTTATCGACGTTGGTTTGAGCAGCATCGCGCAAAGCCGGGCGATTTGGCGTGCCAACGTGTCGCTTCGGCGGCCTTTGCCTATAGGCCGCTCGTGAGCATTGTGGTGCCGTGCTACAAGACTGATCGGGTCTACCTGCGCGAGCTGCTGGACTCGGTGCTAGCCCAGAGCTATGACAACTGGGAATTGCTGCTTATGGACGCCTCGCCCGAATGGGACGCGGTGGCCGACCTTGCGGCTGCCGCCAATGACGAGCGCGTTCGTCGCATTGGGCTGCCCGGCAACGGCGGCATCGTGGTCAACACCAACGCAGGTATTGAGCAGGCGATGGGCGACTACATCGCGTTCTTGGACCATGACGACATTCTGGAACCGGACGCGTTATTCCACTATGTTTCCGCGCTGAACAAGGCTGCCGAGGGCGTGCGTCCCCAGGTCCTGTTCTGCGACGAGGACATGTTCCAGAAAACGGGGGAGTGGGGCCAGCCGGTCTTTAAGACGCGGCTCAACGTCGACCTGCTCTATAGCCATAACTGCGTGACGCATTTCCTGATGGTGGAAAAGGCGCTCATCGATCGTATCGGCATGTCGCCAGAAGACGTCGCGGGCGCCCAGGATTACGACCTGACGCTTCGCTGCCTTGCAGCCGGCGCGCGCTTTGAGCACGTTGCGCATGTGCTGTATCACTGGCGCGTGCATCCGGGATCGACCGCCGACGGTTCTGCCGATAGCAAGCCGTATGCTATTGAAGCCGGGCGCCTTGCGCTTCAGCGCCACTTTAACACGCTGGGCATTTGCGGAACGGTCGAGGAGACCGAGACGCCGTTTGTCTACCGCATGCGCTATGCGCTGCCGGAGCCTGCGCCGCTGGTAAGCATTGTGATTCCCACCAAGGATCACATTGAGACGCTCGACGCCTGTGTGATGTCGATCGCCCAGAAGGCAACGTATGTCAACTACGAGATCGTCTTGGTGGAGAACAACAGCGAAGCTCCGGAGACGTTTGCGTATTACGAATCCCTGCCAGAGCGCGTGGCTGCAGCATCCGAAGGCAAGGGCATCGCGCGCGTTGCGTACTGGCCGGGTGAGTTCAATTACTCCCAGATCATTAACTTTGGCGTGGAGCATGCCAAGGGTGATTACCTTCTGTTGCTGAACAACGATACCGAGGTCATAAGCCCCGACTTTATCGAAGAGATGATGGGCTATCTGCAGCGTCCCGATGCGGGCGTGGTGGGCGCCAAACTCTACTTTGCCGATCATCTGGTGCAACATGCCGGTATTTTGGTTGGCGTGCGTGGCGCACTTGCCCATGCCAACCAGGACTTCTCGGCAAAGCGCGAGGGCTATCTTGCCCGCGCTGTGCGCCCCGGTAACTTCAGTGCCGTAACGGGCGCCTGTCAGATGGTGCGACGCGACGTATTTGAGCGCGTCGGCGGCTACAACGAGGAATTCGCCGTCGGTTTTAACGACGCAGACTTTTGCCTGCGCGTGTGGGAGGCCGGCTACCGCACCATCTTTACGCCCTATGCCGAGCTGTACCACTACGAGTTCACCTCGCGCGGCAGGGAAGAGGCCAACGAGGAAAAGCTGCGCCGCTGGAAACGTGAACAGGCACTGTTCATTCAGCGCTGGCCGGAGTTCTTCTTGGGAGGCGATCCGTGGCTCGGACCAAACCTATCCTCCGACAGTGAGTACTTCTCGCTTTAGAGCGAAGTAATTTCAAGATCCGGCAAAGTATCCTCAAGAGCTGCAAGAGCGGTGGGGGTTCAAGTACTCCTCGTTGAAGCGGCTCTTGTCATATCGAAAACGTGTGTCAGGATTTTTTTAGGTGGCCGTATTAATTAAATTGGTTCGCTTATGTGCTCGGTTTGACTCAGAAGCTATTCAGCGTAACGGTTGAGGTGTGGCGACTCATATTTAAATTGCAGTCACAAAGACACCTTTTATCGATTTCCCGTTGAAATACTGAATTGATAGTTTAAAAATAATTTAAGAGAGCCTTAAATCTCGGAGAAAGGATGTCGTATGAAAAACCTTCGAGAAAGATGGCGCGGACTAACAGTGCTGGGAGTTGTTGCATTTGCCGCTGCCTGCATGACGGTTGCCCCGGTGCCCTCATTTGCTGATATTGCTGGCGGTGGCGGAGACGGTGGACCGATTACGGAATGGTGTTCCGACGGTCGTCCGAAGACTGGACTCGTTCGGTGCGAGGACGGCAACCTTCGCTATTTCGATCCCGAAACTGGCGCCATGGTCACGAACCAGTGGCATAACGAATACGAAGCTGTCTGGTACTATTTTGGCGCTGACGGGATCGCGGTGTCGGGCTGGCAGTCTATCGGTGGGGACAAGTATTACTTTTACCCCGAAAGCCATGATATGGCATACGGACGAGTTCAGATTGACGGCAAGAACTACTTCCTGAACACCCCTGGTGCCAACGCCGATGGCCGCATGCAGCATAGCGGCTGGCTCTATGACTCCATCTATGGAAAGTGGTTCTATGCGACCTCCAGTGGCGAACTGCTGACCGGTTGGCATAATATCGGTGGAGCTTGGTATTTTTTCGACGAGTATGGTGTCATGCTGACCGGCTGGATCAACGTTTCGGGGACGTGGTACTACGCCAACGCTTCCGGTGCGATGGTCACTGGCTGGCTCAATATCGGCGGTACGTGGTTCTACCTCGATGGCTCGGGCGCCATGGTTGCTAACGGCTGGCGCAGCCTGGGCGGCTCCTGGTACTGGTTCGGCGATTCCGGCGCGATGGCTACCGGCTGGTTCTTGGCAGGTGGCTCTTGGTACTATGCGAGCGGTTCGGGCGCCATGGTAACCGGCTGGCTCAGCAATGGCGGCACGTGGTATTGGCTCGGAGGTTCGGGCGCTATGGCCTCTAACTCTTGGGCCAACGTTGGTGGAGTTTGGTACTGGTTCGACGATTCCGGCGTGATGGCCACCGGCTGGCGTCAGATCGGCGGCGCCTGGTACTACTTTAGCGGTTCCGGCGCTATGGCCCACGACTCCTGGGTCGGCGACTACTACCTCCAGTCTTCCGGTGCCATGGCTACGAATGCCTGGATCGGCTCCTATTATGTCGGCGAGGACGGTAAGTGGATTCCGGGCTACGGCCTAGTTTGGTATAAGAGCGGTAGCCATGTTTACCATACGCATAAGTGCCGTACCGTTGTCAAGGACGCAAAGGGCTATTCGCAGATCTCTATCCAGGAGGCCCAGAGGCGTGGCGCTTCACGAGAGTGCAAAAACTGCCAGCAAATTGGCTAGTACATTACTGAGCTAGTTTTGATTGAGGCCCCGTTGCCCTGAGGTGACGGGGCCACTGCGTGATTGGATACTGTGCTGCTATGAAGAAATGGTCATTCGGGGTGCTGGTCTTTTCGAGCCTTGTTTCTTTGGGACTCCTTTTGGGTTCGCCCTCGATGTTATACGCCCTTGATTCGAATAACACTGACGAAGGTCCCGCATCTAACGTTGCTATTGCTTCTGTCGAGTCAGGCGTTGATGCTCAGCGCGAATCGACCTTCGCTGTCGAGCAGAACTCTCAGGTGGATAATGAGACCCCTTCTGAGGTTTCGAATCAAATTGTTTGGCATCAGGGGTGGATATCACCCGAAGAAGGGGCTGGTTATTGGCGTTGGGGCTTGTCCGACGGAACAATCGCTGTTTCTTCTTGGAGACACATAAACGGTAGCTGGTACTGGTTCGACGACGAAGGTCGAATGGCTCAGGATGGATTGGTTCAAGTCGGGGGTGCGACTTATGGATTCTCCTCTTCGGGTGCAATGCGTGTCGGCTGGTACCTAGATTCTACAGGCCCCACTTCTGCTTGGCGTTATTTCTCCGGTTCTGGCGCTCTGGTAAAGGGCTGGCTCTCGGATGGGGGTCGTTGGTACTGGCTTGATCCTGCAGACGGTTCTATGGCCACCGGGCTGAATGAATGCAATGGCACCTCTTATATCTTTAACAGTTCAGGGGCCATGCTATCCTCCCAGTGGGCACTTATTGACAACAACTGGTATTACGCTGACTCCAACGGCTTACTGCATGGAGGTTGGTTACTTCTAGGGAATTCTTGGTATTACCTGGATCCAGGAAGCCATATTATGCTCACGGGCTTTGTGCAAGTGGGCTCGTCCACCTATTTCCTTACGAGCTCAGGTGCCATGGCAACAGGCTGGGAACTTGCTGATGGTACTTGGTATTACGCCGCATCAAACGGAGCTATTCAACGAGGGCGATGGATAAAGTCCGGAAGCGCCTGGTATTACCTTGATGATGTATCCGGCGCAATGCGTACTGGTGAATTTGCGGTAGGAAGCAAGCGCTATTTTTCTTATGATTCCGGTGCAATGGCATCTTCGTGCTGGATCAACTTGAACGATGGTATGGCATGGGCGAATTTGTCTGGAGCACTGAGCGAGCCGTTGCCTACTTCATCTGATGGATCTCCTGTAGTCGCTGATCGTACTGACTCGTCTCCATTGCCAGGTGTGATTCATATTGGAGATGCGGTTTTCTATGCGGATGCGAATGGTGTCGTTAACGTGGCGTCTGGTTGGATTATGTCGAAAGACGCTTCTGACGAAAGTGGCAATACTTGGTATTACGCATCTTCCAATGGTGTCCTTAAGTCTGGTTGGCAATATGTCAACGGTGCGTGGTATTGGATGGACCCTTCCACATTCAAGATGAAAACTGGATGGCTTAATGACGGCGGTACGTGGTACTGGCTCCAGCCTTCGGGTGCCATGTTTGCTAACGGGTGGCTGAAAATCGATGGCGTTGACTATTACTTCAATGCAAGTGGTGCATGGTTGAATACGTCTGGTTCTGTTTTGGGGGTCAATAGGTCCAGCTTGGTCAATTGGCTTATGAGCCACGAAAACGACGGCTATTACCGTGGAACACGCTACGACACGCATCTCAGCCAGGAAACGTGCATGTACCCAAAGGGTGATCCGCGTTGGGACGGTTATACGGGCATGAATTGTGGTGGATTTGTATCGCATGCATATATGAAGGCGGGCGGGAATTTAGCTCCCATTGCCGCCGAGCAGAGCCATTCCCCTTGGAGTGGAGGTCCCGGAAGGGGCGGCTGCGTAAACGCTTATCGTTGGTACGGCTACGCTATCGATATGTGCGCGAACGTGACTTATTTCAACTCTATTGATGAGTTGTTACGCAGTGGTTTGGCTCGTAAGGGGGACATTGTGTTCTTCAATCCTTACAACCCATATGCGGACGATAGCCACATTGGCTTTTTCTGGGGCAATTCGCCGAGCGAAAATTTGTTCTGGCATAGTGATGGTTATGGAAATCGCATCTCCGGTTTGACTGCTTTGGGCCCATCGAAAGTAATCTTGATTCGTTAGAATTCCGCGTTGTAGGGGACTCTCTGGGTCCCCTACCTTTTTGACATCTGGTTTGAAAGCTAACTGATGTCGGCATTCTTTGGGGCTAAGAGTAGGGACTAGGAGTCCTTGGTTTCACCCTGCTGGGAAGTTCTTGTTTACATTATGGTATTACGTGCAGTTGTTTGTCGTCCTAGATGGCATCTTGTCCAGTTGGATGTTCGGAAATCTTTCACAGCCATGCTGTAAGCTAAACGCAAACAAGAACGAATGACGAGGTTTACATGAGCAAACATCTTAAGTTATTTTCGGCATTGTTGGTGCTGATGGTCCTTGCGCCCATTTCTGTGTTTGTTTTCCCCTCGAACGCGGAAGCTGCGCGGTCCCTAGTTGAGAATTCCTGGCGTTATGAGGATGGGCAATTGGTCGCAGAGGATGCTTCTTCCGAAGAAGATGGAATAGCCTTATTGTCCATGGACATTCTTCCCGATGGGGCTACGGCGCGGGGCATCGATGTCAGCGAGCATCAAGGACGTATTGACTGGAATGCTGTTAAGGCTTCTGGTATCGATTTCGCTATTCTGCGTGTTGGATTTGGCGCTCCATCTTGGGGCGGTCGAGTTGACTATCAATTTAATCGAAATATTTCTGAGTGCGAGCGACTCGGAATTCCCTACGGCGTCTATATCTATTCATATGCTTTTGATAATCAGCAGGCAGCTGATGAGGCATCAATGGTGATCAATTGCCTTTCTGGGCATAATCCAAGATTGCCGGTGTATTACGATCTTGAGGATAACTCGATAATTGCAAATGGACGTCAAACCGGAATTGCATCGAGGGCGCAGGTTTTTTGTAATAGGATTTCTGCCGCAGGATATGAGCCTGGTATTTATGCAAATTTAAATTGGTTTAACAACATTTTGACTGACTCTGTATTTAAGAGTAGCTCTTGGGATCATTGGATTGCTCAATATAACTCGCAATGTGACTATACCGGCAATTACAGTTTTTGGCAGTATAAGAGCAACGGAAAAGTCCCTGGAATCAACGGCAACGTTGATATGAACTACGCGTATGTTGATGTCTCCCTTTATCATTGGCAACTAATTGACAGCACCTGGTATTATGCAGCCTCCAACGGCAAGGCGTATACCGGATGGTTGTTTCAGAGTGGCACGTGGTACTGGCTCGAGCCCGACGTGGGCGGTGCCATGGCTACCGGCCTTCACGAGTGCAACGGCTCCCTGTACTGGTTTAATGCGTCCGGCGCGATGGCGACCGGGTGGGTCCTCGACGGCGGGACCTGGTACTACGCGACTGGCTCCGGCGC